>NZ_JBHMBS010000001.1:760878-955701 GCF_042428775.1 Streptosporangium vulgare
GCCGGCAGGCCCTCGGGTGGTTCCCAGGGCGGTTACCGTTCTGACGGCCCGCGCCGTGACGACCGCGGCGGCTTCCGCTCCGACGGCCCGCGTCGTGATGATCGTGGTGGTTCGTCCTTCGGTGGTTCGCGGGGCGGTTTCCGTTCCGACGGCCCGCGTCGTGATGACCGTGACGGCTTCCGTTCCGACGGTCCGCGTCGTGATGATCGTGGTGGTTCGTCCTTCGGTGGTTCGCGGGGCGGTTTCCGTTCCGACGGCCCGCGTCGTGACGATCGTGACGGGTTCCGCTCTGACGGTCCGCGTCGTGACGATCGTGACGGTTTCCGTTCCGACGGCCCGCGTCGTGACGACCGCGGCGGCTTCCGCGCCGACCGTGACGGCTCGCGCGGCAGGCCCGGCTCCGAGCGCGGCAGGCCCGGTTCCGACCGTGGTGGCAGGCCCGGCTCCGACCGTGGTCGCGGCGACGCGCCCGCCGGTGGCTCCCGTGGCCGCTTCGGCAGGACCGGGCGCCGGGACGACGTCCAGACCATCGGCGGCGGCGCCGCCGGGGCGTACGGCGAGCGCCGGACCTCCTCGGACCGGCCCGGTGATCGATCCGGAAACCGGGCTCCCGCGGCGAAGGCGCCGCTCAGGCCGGGGACGATCGCGAACGACCGGTTCAAGACCGCCCGCCAGCCCAAGCGCGACTCCGACTTCTACGACCGCGACTACGTCGACGAGCGCGACACCACCGAGGTTCCCGACGGCGTCCGGCTGCAGAAGGTCCTCGCCCAGGCGGGCGTCGCCAGCCGCCGGGCCTGCGAGGACATGATCGGCGAGGGCCGGGTGACGGTCGACGGCCAGGTGGTCCGCCGCTTCGGCGCCCGGGTCGACCCCGCCAGGCAGGTCATCCACGTCGACGGCAAGCGCCTGCCGACCATGCCCGACCTGGTCTATCTCGCGATCAACAAGCCGATCGGCGTCGTCAGCACCATGTCCGACCCGGACGGCCGTCCCTCGCTGGCCGACTTCGTGGCCGACCGCACCGAGCGGCTGTTCCACGTGGGACGCCTCGACACCGAGACCGAGGGCCTGATCCTGCTCACCAACGATGGCGAGCTGGCCAACAGGCTCACCCACCCGAGCTACGGCGTCCAGAAGAAGTACTGGGCGAAGGTCCCGGGCCGGATCGAGCGTGATCTCGGCCGCCGCCTGAAGAAGGGCGTCGAGCTGGAGGACGGTCTCGCCAAGGCCGACTCCTTCGCCCTGGTCCAGGAGCACGGCCAGCAGGCCCTGATCGAGATCGTGCTGCACGAGGGCCGCAAGCACATCGTCCGCCGGATGCTGGAGGAGGTCGGGCACCCGGTCATCGACCTGGCCCGCATCGAGTTCGGCCCGGTCAAGCTCGGCCGTCTCAAGCCGGGCACCGTTCGCGCGCTGACCCTCACGGAGGTCGGGGAGCTCTACGCGGCCGTCGGGTTGTAGCCTTCCCTGACACGTGTGTTAGGACGTGCCGGATCATCCTCGGGGATGGTCCGGCACGGAAGGACTGGAGGAACGACGATGGTGCGGGCGATCCGCGGTGCGACCCAGGTCGAGTCCAACGACCGGGACGCCATCCTGTCCGGGGTCACCGAACTGGTCACGGAGGTGATGGGGCGCAACAGGCTCACCACCGACGACGTGATCAGCGTGATCTTCACGGCCACGCCCGATCTCACCGCCGAGTTTCCCGCCCTGGCCGCTCGCAAGCTCGGTTTCCACGACGTCCCGCTGATCTGCGCCTCCGAGATCGACGTCCCCGGCGCGCTGCCCCGCGTGGTGCGGCTGATGGCCCACGTCGAGGTCGACCGGCCCCGCCAGGACATCCAGCACGTCTACCTGCGCGGCGCGGTCGCCCTTCGCGTGGACATCGCCCAGTGAGCCCTTTATGCGGCACCGTCTCGTCGGGGGAGCGCGCGTGAGCGGCCTCGAAAGCGTCCTGGTCGTCGGTACGGGACTGATCGGCACCTCGATCGCGCTGGCCCTGCGCGAGCAGGGCGTGACCGTCCACCTGGCCGACCGCGACGCGGGATCCCTGCGGGTGGCGCGGGAGCTGGGCGCCGGGGTCGAGTGGGCCGAGGGCGTGACCGTGGACGTCGCGATCATCGCGGTCCCGCCGCAGGCGGTCGCGGGGCGGCTCGCCGCCCTCCAGAAGGCCGGGGCGGCCCGTTTCTACACCGACGTGGCCAGCGTCAAGGCGTTCCCGCTCAGGGAGGCCGCGAGCCTCGGCTGCGACCTGACGACCTACGTCGCCGGGCACCCGCTCGCCGGGCGCGAGCGCTCCGGGCCCGCCGCGGCGCGGGCCGACCTGTTCCTCGGGCGCCCGTGGGCGCTGTGCCCGACCGAGGAGACCTCACCCGACGCCCTGGAGGCCCTGTACGGGCTCGTCAAGCTCTGCGGAGGCGAGGCGGTCAGGATCGGTGCCGAGGAGCACGACAGGGCCGTGGCGGTCGTCTCACACGCTCCCCACGTGGCCGCCTCGGCGGTGGCCGCCCGCCTCGCGGAGGCGCCCGCCACCGCGCTCGGCCTGGCCGGGCCGGGGGTGCGTGACGTCACCCGCATCGCGGCGAGCGACCCGAGGCTCTGGACCGGGATCCTGTCGGGCAACGCGCTGCCGGTGGCGGAGGTGCTGGAGGCGGTGGCGGCCGACCTGGCCGCCGCGGCGGCCTCGCTCCGCACCTCGGCCGCCTCCGCCGACCCCGACGCGATGACCCGCGTCACCGAGCTGCTGCACCGGGGCGTCGCGGGCACGGGCCGGATCCCCGGCAAGCACGGTGGTCCCGCGCGCACCTACACGGCCGTCCAGGTCATCGTGGGAGACCGGCCCGGCGAGCTGGCCCGGCTGTTCCAGGCGGCGAAGGAGGCGGGCGTCAACATCGAGGACGTCCGGCTCGAGCACGCCCCCGGCCTGCCGCTGGGCGCCGCCGAGCTCTGGGTGCAGCCGGAGGCGGTGACGGCGCTGGCCGAGGCCCTGCGGGAGAACGGCTGGCAACTGCCATGATCCCTCCCGGTCTCTCGCTCGATGCGTGGTTCCTTCCCGGCTCCCGGTAGCCTCGTACGGACAACTGAAGCGGGCTGCAAGGGAGAGGCGTCGTGACCGGACTGGTCGTCGCCATGGACGGTCCTTCGGGATCGGGTAAGTCGAGCGCGTCACGAGGGGTGGCGCGAGCCTTGGGGCTGCGTTATCTCGACACCGGCGCGATGTACAGGGCGATCACCTGGTGGATGCTCCAGCAGGGCGTCGATCTCACCGATCCCGGGGCGATCGCCGCCAGGGCGCTCGACCCGGTCCTCACACTGGGCACCGACCCGGACCTCGCGGTGGTCGCGGTCGACGGCGTCGACGCCGTCGCGCCGATCCGCACCGCCGAGGTCACCGCGGCCGTCTCGGCGGTCAGCGCGGTGCCCGAGGTACGCCACCGCCTGGTGGCCGAGCAGCGTGAGATCATCGGCTCGGGCGGCATCGTCGTCGAGGGCCGTGACATCGGCACGGTGGTGGCGCCCGGCGCCGCGGTCAAGATCTACCTGACCGCGAGCGCGGACGCCAGGGCACTGCGCCGCACGGCGGAGCTCACCGGCACCACGGTGGCGGCGCAGCGGGCCGCGATGGCCCGCCGCGACACCCTCGACTCGACCAGGAAGGCAGACCCGCTGGCGAAGGCGGCCGACGCCGTCGAGCTCGACACCACGGCGCTGAACCTCGAAGAGGTCATCGCCGAAATACTGCGTGTGATTAAGGAAAAGGCGTGACCGGGGTATACGACGACGACAACGGCTGGATCGACGCGGAGCTCGCCGATTCAGGGACCGACGACAGCTCGCAGCGGGACGTGGGGCCCGACACGGCCCCGCAGCCGGTAGTGGCCGTGGTGGGCCGCCCCAACGTGGGCAAGTCCACCCTGGTCAACCGGATCATCGGCCGCCGGGAGGCGGTCGTGGAGGACGTGCCGGGGGTGACCCGCGACCGGGTCACGTACGACGCCACCTGGCGGGGGCGCCGGTTCACGGTGGTGGACACCGGGGGCTGGGACCCCGACGCGACCGGCATGGCGCTGAAGATCGCCGAGCAGGCCCAGGTCGCGGCCGAGCTGGCCGACGTGATCCTGTTCGTGGTCGACGCCGTCGTGGGCGTGACCGACGCGGACGAGATCGTCGGCCACGTGCTGCGCGGGTCCGGCAAGCCGGTCATCCTCGCCGCCAACAAGGTCGACAACCAGCAGATGGAGCTGGAGGCCGCCGGGCTGTGGGCCCTCGGCCTGGGCGAGCCGCAGCCGGTCTCGGCCCTGCACGGCCGTTCCAGCGGCGACCTGCTGGACGTGATCCTCGACAAGCTGCCGGAGACGCCCGAGCAGCGTTTCGGCCCCGAGCGCGGCCCGCGCAGGGTCGCCCTGGTCGGCAAGCCCAACGTGGGCAAGTCCTCGCTGCTGAACAAGCTGGCGGGCTCCGAGCGCGTGCTCGTCGACCCGATGGCGGGCACCACCCGCGACCCGGTGGACGAGCTGGTCGAGCTCGGCGGCAAGACCTGGCGCTTCGTCGACACCGCCGGGATCAGGCGGCGTGACCGTGAGCTCAAGGGCGCCGACTTCTACGCGAGCATGCGCACCCGGGGGGCGCTGGAGCGCTCGGAGATCGCGGTGGTGCTCATCGACGCCAGCGACGTGCTGACCGAGCAGGACCTGCGGATCATCTCCCTGGTGATCGAGTCCGGCCGGTGCATGGTCGTGGCGTTCAACAAGTGGGACCTGCTCGACGAGGACCGCCGCTACTACCTGGAGAAGGAGATCGACCGCCAGCTCGTCCGCGTGCCGTGGGCGCTGCGGGTCAACATCTCCGCGAAGAACGGCTGGCACGTCGACCGGCTCGTCCCCGCTATCGAGAGGGCGCTCGACTCCTGGTCGACCCGGGTGCCCACCGCCCGGCTCAACGCCTTCCTGACCGACCTGGTCGCGGCCACCCCGCCCCCGGTCCGCAGCGGCAAGCAGCCCAAGATCCTCTTCGCCACGCAGGCGTCGACGGAGCCGCCGAAGTTCGTGCTGTTCACCTCGGGCTTCCTGGAGGAGACCTACCGCCGCTTCATCGAGCGCCGGATCCGTGAGGAGTTCGGCTTCGCCGGGTCGCCCATCGAGGTGACCATGAAGATCCGCGAGAAGCGTCAGGGACAGAAGAAGAAGTAGGAGCCCCACCCGGGGCGGGGGTTTGTTTCGGCCCCGTCTGGGGCGGGAGTTTCGTTCCGGGCGGGAGTTCTTTTCCGGCACGTCCTGCCTCGGGCATGAGCCCTGTTCCCGGTTGGAACCGGTGGAACCGGTGGAACCGGTGGAGGTCCCGTTCCGGACGGGAGCCCTCTCCGGGGTGGAGGTTTCGAACGGCCCGGCCCGCGCCGGGCCGTTCGTGTTCCGCCCGGGACCCCGGTTCTCTCAGGGTTCGATCAGGCCCGCCCGGATGGCGTACCGGGTGAGGTCGAGCCGGTCGCGCATGCCGAGCTTCTGCAGGATGTTGGCGCGGTGCCGGTCGACGGTCTTCACGCTGATGAACAGGGTCTCGGCGATCTGCTTGGCGGAGTTGCCCTCGGCGATCAGCTTGACGATCTCCTCCTCGCGCGGGGTCAGGATGCTCTCCGGCATGCTCTGTCCCAGCCTGTCGCGCTGCAGGTAGTGCCGGATCAGGGCGGTGACGGCCCCCGGGTACAGGAACGGCTCGCCGCGCATCGCCGCCCTGCACGCCTCCAGCAGGTCGCGGTCGGCCACGGACTTCAGCACGTAGCCCGAGGCCCCGGCCTTGAGCGCCTCGAAGAAGTACTGCTCGTTGTCGTACATCGACAGGATCAGCAGCCGGATGCCGGGGGCGCGCCGGGAGATCTCGCGGGCCGCCTGCAGACCGGTCATGCGGGGCATCGCGATGTCCAGGATCGCCAGGTCGACCGCCTCGGGGGTGGCCGCATCCACCGCTTCGGCGCCGTTGGCGGCCTCGGCCACCACCGTGAGATCGGGCTCGGCGTCCAGGATCAGCCGCAGCCCGCGGCGGACCAGGGCGTGGTCGTCGGCCAGCAGGATCCTGGTGGGATTCACAGGGGTCGCCGAGTTCATGGGATTCACAGGGCTCGTGGGGTTCGCGGGATTCGCGGGGTTCACAGGGCTCTCCGCTCGGTGTCGGGCGGTACGGTGAGCCGGACGTCGGTGCCGCCGTCCGGCGGAGAGGTCACGGTGAGGCGGGCGCCGATGAGCAGGGCCCGCTCCCGCATCCCGCGGATCCCGGCGCCGTCGTGGCGTACGCCGCCGCGGCCGTCGTCGGTGATGCGCAGTTCCAGGCCGCCGGGGCCGGAGGTCAGCGAGAGCTCGACGAGGGACGCGCGGGCGTGCCTGGCCGCGTTGGTCAGGCCCTCCTGGGCGATGCGGTAGAGGACCAGCTCGACCTCCTCGCTCAGCGAGGGCAGGTCGGCCTCGACCCTGCGGGTCACGGGAACGCCGCTGCTCTGGGAGAAGTCGCTGCTCAGCGCGCTGAGGGCACTCTGCAGGCCGAGGTCCTCCAGCACGCCGGGACGCAGGCGGCGGGCGACCTGTCCCACCTCGTCCAGGCTCGCGCGGACGCTCTCCTGCACCCCGTGCAGTTCCTCCCGCAGGTCGTGAGGCGCGCGGTCGGCGGCGTGCTTGAGGCTCAGCAGGACCACGGTGAGGCTCTGGCCGATCTCGTCGTGCAGCTCGCGGGCGATGCGGCGGCGTTCGCCCTCCTGGGCCGCGAGGGCGTGGGCGCTGCTGGCGCTGCGCTCGGCCTCCAGCCGGTCCAGCATCGCGTTGAAGGTGTCGATCAGGTGGTCCAGGTCGCGGTTGCCGCCGCTGGGCAGCCGGTCGTGGGGGTGCAGCAGGTCCACGCGCTGCATCAGGGTGGTGAGCGCGTCGAGCGGGGCCAGGCTGGTGCGCAGGAGGATGGCGTTGGCCGCCAGCATCAGCGCCAGGCCGATCGTCAGCACCGGGATCTCGGCGAGGAGCACCGGTGAGGACACGGTGGCGGGTGAGAGGGCGAGCACCAGCGTACCGACCGCGAAGACCAGCCCGTTGATCGCGAACAGCCGCCTGAACAGGATCCGCCCCGGACTGTGCGCTCCTGCTCGCCGATCGGTGCTTTCGCTCATCTGACCAGCTTCCTCGTTGCGGGACGGGCCTGTCCATGCGGGGTGCCTCCCATTCCCCCGTGCCGCTCCTACATGTTCCACCCCTGCTCAGATGGGTGCCGGCCCCGATGGCGGTGGAGGGGCGGCGCCGATGGGATGGAGGGGCGGCGAACAACGGCAGATGGGAGAGGGCGATGGGTACGAGCGATGTCGGCATTCTCTGGCTGGACGCCGTCACTCGTGACGGCGTCACGATCACGGTCAACGCGGCCGCCCGGGCCTTCGTCGCCGACCCCGTGGCGTATGCCGCCTATCCGGGCTCGCCGGGCGGCGCCAAGCTCGCCGCCGCCGAAGCGGAGATCCGGCGCTACGTGGGGGAACGCGACCTGTCCCGGCTGTCCAAGCGGGTGGACCTCGCCCGCGCGACCGGGGACGGGAACCGCCACTGGGGCGTCGAGGTGGCGCTGGTGGCGATCACCCGTGTCGAGGTACGGCGCCGGGAGGACCTCATCCGCTGGGCGGAACGGCTCGCCTCGTGACGGCGGCCCTGAGCGGGGGCGTGACGGTGGTCCCGAGCTGCGGTTTGACGGCGGCCCCGAGCGGAGGAGGCGTGATGACGGTCCCGGGCGCGAGCGCGACGGCGGCCACGAGCGGAAGGGGGTGATCGCCGGTATGGACGTCACCCGCACGACCGTGCCCGGCAGCGGGACCCTGTTCCACTTCGCCACCAGGGACGGCCAGCACCTGGCGGTCATGG
This sequence comes from Streptosporangium vulgare, assembly GCF_042428775.1. NCBI lineage: Bacteria > Bacillati > Actinomycetota > Actinomycetes > Streptosporangiales > Streptosporangiaceae > Streptosporangium > Streptosporangium vulgare. The sequence continues at coordinate 768,762 of NZ_JBHMBS010000001.1, forward strand.
TGGAGGAGGGCGACGGACCCAGGCGGCTCCTGGTGTACGGCGCGGGCGACGAGCCGTCGCAGGCCATCGCGCTGGATCGGGACGAGGCCGACCAGATCGCCCAGGTCCTGCACAGCCGGTCGGTGGACGACAGGCTCGCCGCCCTCGAACGACGGATGGCCGACCTCGCGGGAACCGCGCGGGCCACAGGAATCACAGGAATCACAGGAGGGGTGTCGTGAGCACACCGTCCGCGGTACGCCACCTCACCCGACGGGAAGGTGCCATGCAAGCGCGCGACATCGCGGTGAGCCTCCCGACGGTCACCACGCGTGACTCCGTCGCGAAGGCGGTACGGATCATGGTGATCGGCCGCCTGCCCGGGCTCATCATCGTGGACGACCTCTCGCGGCCCCGGCTGGTGCTCCCCGGCACCCAGGTGCTGCGACTGGCCGTGCCCGGTTCGTACCAGGAGGACCCCGCCCTGGCCAGGACGATCGACGAGGCCTACGCGGACCAGTTCTGGCTGGACCTGGGAAACCGCACGGTCGGCGACTGCCTGCCGCGCGATCCGGCCAGGCCGGTGACCGTTCCCACGGGCGCGAACCTGCTGGAGGTGGCCGCGCTGATGGCCAGGACCCGCAGCCCGATCGTGGCCGTGGTGGACCGGGACGCCTCGCTGGTCGGGGCGATCACCCTGGAGCGTCTCCTCACCAGCCTGGCCGTCTTCGGCCTCGGTGAGCCTTGAGCGCCCTGCTCGCCCTAGGGATCTTTCTCGTCGCTTTCTACTTCATCGCCACCGAGAAGGCCAACAAGGTCAAGGTGGTCCTGATCGCCGCCGGTGTGATGGCGCTCCTGGGACTGATACCGGGCTCGGAGGTCTTCTTCTCCGAGCACGAGGGCATTGACTGGAACGTCATCTTCCTGCTGCTCGGGATGATGATCATCGTAGGGATCATCAAGCAGACGGGGGTCTTCGACTACCTGGCGATCTGGGCGGCCAAGCGGTCCAAGGGCGACCCGTACCGGCTCATGGTCATGTTGATGGTGATCACCGCCATCGCCTCGCCCTTCCTCGACAACGTCACCACGATCATGCTGGTGGCGCCGGTCACGGTGGTCGTGTGCGACCGGCTGCGGATCCCGGCCCAGCCCTACCTGATCGCGGAGGTGCTGGCCTCCAACATCGGCGGCGCGGCCACCCTCATCGGGGACCCGCCCAACATCATCATCGGCAGCAGGGCGGGGCTGACGTTCAACGACTTCCTGGTGCACATGGCGCCCATCGTGGTCATCGTCTTCGTCGCGTTCGTCCTGCTGACCCGGGTGCTGTTCAAGGGCTCCTTCCAGTACAACCCCGAGCGCGTCTCCGCGGTGATGGCCCTGCAGGAGCGACGGGCGATCACCGATCCCCGCCTGCTCGTACGGTGCCTGGTGGTGCTCGCCGTGGTGGTGGTGGGGTTCGGGCTGCACGCCGTGCTGCACATCGAACCGTCCATCGTGGCCCTCGTGGGAGCGGGGGTGATGCTCCTGCTGTCGCGGATCCCGACGTCCGAGGTGCTGGCGGAGGTCGAGTGGCCGACGCTGGTGTTCTTCGCGGGACTGTTCGTGATGGTCGCGGGCCTGGTCAAGACCGGCGTGATCGAGACGGTGGGGACGTGGGCGATCGATGTGGTCGGCGACGACTACTTCCTCGCGGCGACGTCGCTGCTGTTCGGCTCCAGCGTGCTGGGGGCGTTCTTCGACAACATCCCGTACGTCGCGACGATGGCGCCGGTCGTCGAGGGGATCGTGGCGCAGGCCCCCGACCCGGCGACCGGGCAGGCGCTGTGGTGGGCGTTCGCGCTCGGCGCCGACTTCGGCGGCAACGGCACGGCGGTGGCGGCCAGCGCGAACGTGGTCGCGATCGGGATCGCGGCACGGACGGGGCATCCGATCAGCTTCTGGCAGTTCACCAAGTACGGGATCGTGGTGACGGTGCTGAGCACGCTCATGGCGTGGGTGTACGTGTGGCTGCGTTACTTCACCTGACCGCCCCGCGGGACAAGGAGCCGGGTACGGACCGGGACCGGTCCGCACCCGGCTCCGGTACGCGCCCGGTGCTCGTATCCGTGGCCGTATCCGTGGCCGTGGTCGGGTCAGGGACGCGCCCGGATCAAGGCTCGTGCTCCGGTCGCGGCCGGTGCCCGGCTCCGGTGCGCGCCCGGTTCCGTCCGTATCCGGGGCCGGTCCGCCTCCGGGGTGTGGCAGGGGTGTGGCAGGGGCGCGGACAAGGTGTCAGGCCCCGTCCGCCCGTCCGGATCCGCGTGGCAGCAGCAGCGCGACCAGCGCGCCCACCCCGCACAGGACGGCGGTGATCAGGAAGATCTCGCTGTACTCGGTGTGCAGCGCCTCCTTCACCCTGCCCTGGTACTCGGCGAGCCGCCCGGCGTACACGACGGGGTCCACGCCGAAGGGCAGCGGCGTGTCCAGGTCGGCGGTGAGCGACTGGAAGCGGTGGAATCCCCACGCCGACAGCGCGGCGACACCGAGCAGCATGCCCATCATCCGGGCCACGACCACCGCCGCCGAGGCGACCCCGTGCTGGACGGCGGGTACGGCCCGCAGCACCGCGGAGGAGACGGGGGCGATCACCAGGCCGAGCCCCAGGCCGGCGACGATCAGGTCGGCGTCCACGCGGTGTCCGGCCGAGGCCAGGTCCAGGGGCCACTGGCCGATGCGGACGTATCCGGCGGCGGCCACCGCGAGCCCGATCACCGTCACCGCGCGCTCGCCGTAGCGGCGGGCCATGAGACCGCCCAGCAGCGCGGCCACGGAGAGCGCGACGAGGAAGCGCGACAGCACCAGGGCGCCGTCCAGGCTGTCCAGGCCCAGCAGCGTCTGCGCCGACAGCTGCACGTCGACCAGGGTGACCAGCAGCGCGGCGCCGGAGAGGAAGCTCACCCCGAGCGTGGCGAGGAACGGGCCGCGCGCCACCCCCGTCATGTCGATCAGCCGGGTCTCGGAGCGCCACTCCCACGCGACGAACGCGGCCCCGGACACGACCCCGGCGACGATCATGGGCGCGCCCCACGGGGGGAGGACCGACCCGCCGGGGTCGGGGTTGTAGAGACCGGCCACGAGCAGGCCGAGCGCGAGCGCGAGCAGCAGCCCGCCCACCACGTCGACGCGCCTGCCCGCGCCGAGGGCCCGGTCGCGGGCGGGCGGCGGCACCGACCGCTGCACGGCGATCGCCGCCAGGGCCACCAGCGGGACGTTCAGCCAGAAGATCGACCGCCAGCCGCCGAGCTGCACGCCGCCGACCTGGAGGGTGACCGGGACCAGGGTGGCGAGGGCCGCGCCGTACAGGGGGCCGAGCACGCTGCCGAGCTCCTGGGCCGACCCCACCGCGCCGAGCGCCACCGGTCGCTCGTCCTCGTCCCACAGGTCCCCGATCAGGGCCATCGTGATGGGCAGCAGCGCGCCGCCCGCGACCCCCTGCAGGGCCCGTCCCGTGACCAGCCAGGGCACCGTCTCGCCCAGCGCGGTGACGACCGAGCCCACGGCGAAGCCCGCCAGGCACAGGTGGATGAGCGGGCGCCTGCCGTACCGGTCGGAGAGCTGGCCGAGCAGCGGCATGGCCGCGATGTAGCCGAGCAGGAAACCGGTGACGATCGGGGTGGCACGCTCCAGGTGGTTGAGGGGGACGTCGACGTCCCTGGCGATGTCGACGAGGACGGTGACCACGACGTAAGCGTCCAGGGCCGCGAGCAGCACCGCGGTGCCGCCGACGCCGAGTGCGGTTCGCCGCCGGGCCGAGAGGGCGCCCTCCGGGGTGGTGCGGTTCGTCGTCACTTCGTCACTTCGTCACTTCGCCGGAGCGGTGACCTGGACCGGCACGTCGTAGTCGCTGAAGGCCACGATCACCTTGCCGCCGGTCAGTGGCAGGTCCGCCTTGAGCAGCCGGCTGGTGGCCTTGTCGATCCAGAGCACGGCGTCGACGCTCTGCGTGAGACCGGGCACCATCGTGGCGAGCACCTGCTGGGAGAGCGTCGCCGAGACCCGGTAGGTGTCGACGCCGTCCAGCTTCTCCGCCGCCTGGGTCTTGGCGTCCAGCGCGTTGGTCAGCAGCTGCACGACGCCCTTCTCCGGGTTGAGGATGGCGGACGGGTCGTAGATCGCCGCCAGCTGGCTCCGCGACATCTGCTGGAAGCCGCCGGTCACGCCCTTGAAGTGGACGGTCTCCCCGATCAACACGAAATTGATCTCCTGGAGGCTGCCCATCACGTCGATCTGGAGGGTGCCGTCCGCGTCACCGGTCCCGCTGAGACGGCCGGAGGCCTTCTTGACCGGTACGGGGGGAGTGCCCTCCGTCTCCATCGAGAAGGCGGCCGACTTCACGGCGCGTGTCGCGTCCGCGGCCTTCCTGACCAGGTCGGCTCCGTTGGGGAGGGCGGTTGTGCCGTCGGAGGCACCGCCGCCGCTGCACGCGGTGACCAGGGAGAACGCGGTGATCACCGCGATGATGAGGATCCGGCGAGCAGACATGGGCGGATCGTAACGACACTCCGGTCTACTAAGGAGTAACGACGGGTATCGGTTTCGCGTCGGCGGAGGCCCGCGAGAGATTCCGCCGACCGGTTTCGTGCTGGTGGGTGCTTTCGGGAGCCGGTGACCGGTTTCATGCTGGTGGGCGCTTCCGAGGACCACTGACCGGTTTCGTGTCGGCGGGCCTTCCGAGAGCCACCGACCGGTTTCGGGTCGGCGGATGCTTCCGGGGTCCGCCGGCCGGGTTTCCGTCAGTGGGCGCTTTCGGGAGCCAGCGGCCGGCTCCGGGTCAGCGGATGCCCTTGAGGTGGTCCACCACCGGTGCGTACGCCGCCTCCAGCTCGATCAGCTGGTCGTCGGTGAGCAGGTCGATGAAATGCCGTCGCACGCCGGCCACGTGGTGGGGCGCGACCTTCTGGATGGTGGCCCAGCCGTGCTCGGTGAGGACGGCGAAGGTGCCGCGCCGGTCGTCGGCGCAGGTCTCCCTGGCGACCAGGCCGGCGGTCTCCATCCGGGAGATCTGGTGGGACAGGCGGCTGCGGGACTGGATCGTGGCGTCCGCCAGATCGCTCATCCGCATCCGGTGACCGGGCGTCTCCGACAGGTTCACCAGGATCTCGTAGTCGTTGACCGAGAGCCCGAAAGGCTGGAGCTCGCGGTCGAGGCGGTGGTCGAGGAGCTTGTGCACGGCGAGGTGGGCGCGCCACGCTCGTTGCTCGATGGAGGACAGCCAGCGGGGCTCCTGGTCGCTCACCGGTCGCTCACCACTCTCGTTCGCCGCGCGTGTGGCCGCGACCGCGGCGGATCCGTCCCCCGGCCGGCCGCCCCGCCCGCCGGGCGGGGCCTGCTTCAGGGTCATAGATCAGAACTTACCTCAGAAGGTGCCGATCGCTCGTGGTAGGCGATGCGGCAACGTGACGGAACCCGCGCGTCACCGCCCGCTGCTCCCAAGCCGGTGGCCAGGTCGTATAGGTCGCGTCACCCCTGGGAGGCGAGGGATGCAACACCCGTAAAGTAACCGCATGGCAGAGAACGTGACGGATGCTGACAAAGCCGGATCGGAAAGTCTCGCCACGGTGATCGTGGCGGGTCTGGCCAACCTCGCGATCGCCGTGGCCAAGCTGGTCGCCGGGCTGATCAGCGGCTCGTCGGCGATGCTGTCCGAGGCCGCCCACTCCGCCGCGGACACCGTCACCGAGGCCCTGCTGTTCGTCGCGGTGCGCAGGGGCGGGCACCCCGCCGACGCGCGGCACCCGTTCGGCTACGGCAAGGCGGGGTTCTTCTGGGCGCTGCTCGCGGCCTTCGCCACCCTGATCGGCGGAGCCGGGTTCTCCATCACCCACGGGGTGCACGAGATCCTCACCGGGGAGAGGCTCACCGACCTGACGATCTCGTACGTGGTCCTCGCGGTCTCGTTCGTGATCGAGGGGATCTCGTTCCTCAAGGCCCTCTCGCAGGTGCGAGGGGTGGCCCGGCGCCTTGAGGTGAGCCCGCGGCGCTACGTCGCGAAGACCTCCGACACGGCGCTGAAGGCCGTGCTCTTCGAGGACGCGGCCGCCCTGGCCGGGCTGCTGATCGCGGCGGCGGGCCTGCTCGCCTCCCAGCTGACCGGCTCGTCCCTCTGGGACGGGGCCGCCTCCGTGGTGATCGGCCTGCTGCTCCTGTGGGTCGCGATCCACCTCATCCGCGCCAACGTCTCCCTGCTGATCGGCCAGGCCGCGCCCGAGAGGCTGACGGAGCGGATCCGAGAGGAGATCACCGTCCTGCCCGAGGTCGAGAGCGTGGTGGAGCTCCTCACCATGATGCTGGGCCCCGGCGAGATGCTGGTCGCCGCCCGTGTCGACTTCGTGGACGACACCACGGGGGCGAGGCTGGAGGAGGCCGCCGACCGGGTGGAACGCGCGCTCAAGGAACGGTTCCCCTCGGTGACGCAGGTCTTCCTCGACCCCACCCCCGGACGTTCATCCCGTGATGCCCGCGATACCCGCGATACCTGAGTCTCCCATCCACCTCTCCACCTCGTCGGGGTGGCGGGGCAGCCCGGACGACATGAGGCGGGCGCCGTCGGCGGTGACGACGAGGTCGTCCTCGATGCGCACCCCGATGCCGCGCAGCTCCGGCGGCAGCGTCAGGTCGTCCGGCTGCAGGTAGAGGCCGGGCTCGACGGTCAGCACCTGCCCTTCCTCCAGCACGCCGTCCAGGTAGACCTCCGAGCGGGCCCTGGCGCAGTCGTGCACGTCCATGCCGAGCATGTGGCCGCTGCTGCACAGCGTGTAGCGGCGGTACAGGCCGCTGCCCGGCTCCATCGCCTCGTCCGCGCCGATCTTCAGTACGCCCCAGTCGTACAGGCCCTCCGCGATGACGCGCATCGCCGCGCGGTGGAAGTCGCGGAAGCTCGCCCCGGGGCGCAGGGTGGCGATCGCCGCCTCCTGGGCCTCGTACACCAGCTCGTAGACCTGGCGCTGGACCGGGCTGAAGCGCCCGGACACCGGCAGGGTCCTGGTGATGTCGGCGGTGTAGAGGTGGTCGGTCTCCACGCCCGCGTCGAGGAGCAGCAGCTCGTCGCCGTTCAGCCGCCCGTCGTTGCGGATCCAGTGCAGCACGCACGCGTTCGCGCCGGAGGCCACGATGCTGTCGTAGCCGACCGCGTTGCCCTCCAGGCGGGCGCGGAGGCCGAAGATCCCCTCCAGGTGGCGTTCGCCGCGCCGGTGCCGCAGGGCGGCGGGCAGGGCCCGCGTCACGTCCTCGAACCCGCGCGTGGTCGCGTCGACCGAGAACTGCAGCTCGGCGATCTCCCACTCGTCCTTGACCAGCCGCATCTCGGAGAGGAACGTCTCCAGCTCGTCGTCACCGCCGCCGGGCGAGACCCGCGCGTCCACGGACGCGTCCACCCCGCGCAGCACCCGCGCGGGGCCGGTGAGCACGTCCTCCAGCCTGTCGATCGGCGCGCAGGCGATCTGGTGGACGGCCTCCGCCTCGGCCAGGTCGGGGCGGCGGCCCACCCAGAACTCGCCGTAACGGCGGTCGCGGTAGAACTCCTGCCCGGCCAGGCCCGGCGCCGATCTCGGCGAGCGGGGGCGCAGGAACAGCGTGGCCTCCCCGGAGGGCTCGACGACCAGCACGTCGTCGGGCTCCTGGTCGCCGGTGAGGTAGGCGAACGCGCTGTGCGTCCGGAACCGGTAGTCGCTGTCGTTGCTGCGGGCCTTGAGCGTGCCGGACGGGATCACCAGCCGCTCGCCGGGAAAGCGGGCGGCGAGCGCGGCGCGCCGCTTGGCGGTGTAGGCGGCCTGCGGCAGCGGGGCCAGGTCGTCGCGGTGCGTGTCGGCCCAGCCGGTGTTCATGAACGCGGCGAGGGCGTCGGAGACCGGCAGGTCGTGGCTGCCGGTGTTGAGCTTCTGGGTCATCGTGTCCCCGGGCGCGGAGGTCTTCTGGACGCCCCCACGCTAGCCCGGAGCGGTGCGGCCCGGCACCCCCGGCGGGTACGGGGCCGCACCGCGGACCACTGCTCAGCCGACCGGGACCTGGTACTCCTTGGCCAGGTCGGAGGTCGCGGCCTCCTTGAAGACGACCGCGCCGCCCAGGGCGGCCTTGTCCGGCTTGGCCACGTACGACAGCAGCGAGGCGGGCTTGTCGAAGGTGGTGAAGTCCATGACCGTGCCGAACTCCGCACCCCAGGACGACTGGCCGCGGTGCGCGGCGACCACGGCGCCCCGGGTCAGGTCCTTGCCCTCGCAGGCCTTCTTGAGCGCGTCGACGACGATCGCCGCCGCCGAGTAGCCCGAGGGGACGCCGCTGTCGATGGCCGTGTCCGGGTACTTCGCCGCGTAGTCGGCGGCCAGCTTCTTCATGGCGGGCATGTCGGCGCTGATCGGTGTTCCGGCGGTCATGTAGTAGAAGTCCTTCAGCAGCGCGGGCCCGGCCGGGGTGGGCAGCAGCTGCGGGGAGTAGGCCGAGTTGCTGCCGACGAACGGCACGTCCATGCCCTTGGCGAGCGAGACGCCGACGAGCGAGGCGGTCTGCCTGGGGCCGACGGAGACCAGGACGGCCTTCACGCCCTCCGCCTTGAACGCGGCGACCTGGGCGCTCATGTCCTGGTCGGTGGCCTTGATCTTCTGCTCCACGAGCGTGAGGCCGAGCTTCTGCGACGCGTACTTGGAGCCGTTCAGCGCGCTCTCGCCGTAGTCGCCCTCGAAGTACAGGTGACCGATCTTGTCCCCGGACTTGATGCCCTTCTCCTTGGCCAGGAAGTCCACCCCGTTGATCATGTCGATGTCGTACGTCGTCCCGGTGACCTGGATGGACTTGCTGCCGAGCAGCCCGGTCGCCCAGGCCTGCGGGATGGTGAGCATCTGGTCGGCCTCGATGCGCTGCTTGAGCGCGTTGACCATGGGCGAGCCGACGAAGTGGGCGATCGCCACCACCTTCGGGGCGATCTCGGTGTAGGCCGCGACGGCCTTCTGCGCGTCGTAGCCGTGGTCGCGCACCAGGGCCTCCAGCTGCCGCCCGCACACGCCCCCGGCCGCGTTCGTCTGCTCGAAGTACAGCTGCTGCGCCTGCGTCAGGCTCTTGCCGAACGAGGCGTACGGGCCGGTGAGGTCGGTCATCAGGCCGATCGTGATCTTGTCGGCGGTGACGCCGGGGCCCGTCTTCACGCCGTCCCCCCCGACGGCGGAGGGGGCGGCGCCACCCCCGGTGGCCTTCTCGCTGGCGCACGCGGTGACGGCCAGGGCGAGGGCGGCGAGTACCGCGAGGCGTCGGACCGGGGTTCTTGGGATTCTCATGTCATCGGTTCCTTGTGTCGGGAGAGGGGGAGGGGGAGGGGGACAGCGGGGGTTTCGTCGTCGCGGAGGTCGCGGAGGTCGCGGAGGTCGCGGAGGTCGCGGAGGTCGCGGAGGTCGCGCGAGCCCGGCGAGCGGAGGCGGGGGTGAGCCGCGCCACGGCCGGGCGCAGGCGCCCGGCGAGGCCGAGCAGCCCGCCGGGCAGGAAGAGGACGATGACGACGACCGCGGCGCCGTACAGGATGCGGGCCGCCTCGGCGGGCGACACCCCGCCCGAGCCCGGCTCGGCCACCAGCGGCAGGGCGTCGCTGTAGCGGCTGAGCAGCTGGGGGAGCATCGAGATGAAGATCGCGCCGATCACCGCGCCCGCGACGGAGCCGAGCCCGCCGATGATGATCATCGCGAGGTAGTCGAGGGAGAGCAGCAGGCCGAAGTAGTCGGGCACGGTGCGCTGGAAGACCAGCGCGATCAGGACCCCGGCCAGCCCGCCGTACATCGACGACAGCACGAACACGCCGGCGCGGTAGCGGGCCACCGGCACGCCCATCACCCCGGCCGCGATCTCGTGGTCGCGGATGGTGTTCATGGCCCGCCCGGGACGGCCGCGCAGCACCCCGCGGGCGAACAGCGCCGCGCCGGTCAGCAGGACCAGCCCAAGGAACCAGAGCCGCTCCAGCGACCCGAACGGCACCCGCGCCACCACCAGCTCGGGGGTGTCGGCGAACGCGAACCCGAACAGCTCCATCGGCGGCACCGTCCGCCCGTTGTACCCGCCCGTCACGGGTTCGGCGTTGAACAGCACGTGCTGGCCGACGAAGATCAGCGCGAGGGTGGCGATGCCGAGGTAGGCGCCCTTCAGGCGTCCCGCGATGGGGCTGAACACCCCGCCCGCGACGCCCGCCGTGAGCACCGCGAGCAGCGCCGCGACGGGGGTGGGCAGCCCCAGGCCGCCGAGGGCGTGCGCGCCGCCCTCCGGCTCGGAGCCGAAGTAGACGTAGGCGTACGCGCCGACCGCGAGGAAGAACGCGTGGCCCATGGACAGCTGGCCGGTGGCGCCGGTCAGCAGGTTGATGCCGATCGCCCCGATCGCCGCCGACATCGCGAAGAGCCCGGCCTGCAGCCAGAAGCCCTCCAGGTAGAACGGTACGGCGACCGCCGCCGCGGCCAGCGCGACGCAGGAGAGGATGACCTTCTTAGACACGTGCCAGCTCCCTCGTCCCGAACAGCCCCGCGGGGCGGATGAGCAGGACGACGATCATCACGAGGAACGGCGCGACGTCGCCGATGCCCCGGCCGAGGAAGGCCAGGTCGTTCTGGTAGCCGCTCATCATGGCCTCGGTGACGCCGATGATCAGCCCCCCGGCGAGCGCCCCCGTGGTGGAGTCGAGGCCGCCGAGGATCGCCGCGGGGAACGCCTTCATCGCCGCGAACGTGGTGCTGCGGTCCAGCCCCGGGGTGGGGAAGACGCACAGGAAGAGCGCGGCGACGGCGGCGAGCGCCCCGGCGACCGCCCAGGCCCCCATCGAGACCCGCCCGCGCCGCACCCCCATCAGCGCGGCGGTCTCCGCGTCCTCCGCGGTGGCGCGCATGGCGATGCCCCAGTTCGTGTACTTGAACGCGAGCAGGAACGCGGCGATCAGGGCCGCCGCGACGGCGAGCGCGACCACCCGGGTCTGGGCGACGCTGACGGCCCCCAGGTGCAGCACCCGGTCGCGCCACGGATCGCCCAGGGCGAGCACGTCGGTGCCGATCTGCCTGGTCAGCTCGGTCGTCAGCACGATGTCGACGCCGATCGTCACGATCGCCAGCACGCTGTGCGAGGCGACGTTCGCCCTGCGGATGATCAGGAACTCGATGAGGGCGCCCACGACGGCCGCCCCGGCGACGCCCAGCAGCAGGGCGGTCCAGAAGCCGACCGACGGGTGCAGCCTGGCCACGACGAAGCCGCCGACCAGCAGCAGCGAGGCGTGCGCGAAGTTCACCACCTCGGTTGCCTTGAAGATGATGACGAAGCCCAGGGCGATCAGCGCGTACACGGCTCCGACGGAGATCCCGTTCACCAGGAGTTCGAGAAAAGTGATCACGAAGCGACCTCCTCGTCCTTGCCCGCGGTGTCTCGGGTCGTCGTTTTCCCGGCGTTCTCGGTCTGCTCGGCCTGCTCCGTGCTCCGGGGCAGCGCGTCCTCGACCAGGGTGTCCTTGGCGGGAGTGCCCTCCGCCGCCGCGCCCAGGTAGGCGCGGACCACCTCGGGGTCGTTCTGCACCTCGCCGGGGGGCCCGTCCGCGATGCGCCTGCCGAAGTCCAGGACCGTCACCGCGTCGGCGAGCCGCATGACGATCCCCATGTCGTGCTCGACCAGCAGGATCGAGATGCCGAGGCTCTCCCGCACCGCGACGATCAGCCCGGCCATGTCGCGGCGCTCGCCGCCGTTCATGCCGGCGACCGGCTCGTCCAGCAGCAGCAGCCGGGGCTCCATGCACAGGGCCCGCGCCAGCTCCACACGCTTCTGCACGCCGTACGGCAGCAGCCCGACGGGCGTGGCGAGCCGTTCGGAGAGCCCGACGAACGCCGCGATCTCGGTCACCCGCTCGCCGTGCGCGGCCGCCTCGCGCCGGGCCGACGGCAGCCGCAGCCCGGCCGAGACGAACCCGGCACGGGTGAGCCGGTGGCGGCCGAGCATCAGGTTGTCCCGCACCGACAGGCGCGGCGACAGGGCGATGTTCTGGAAGGTGCGCGCCACCCCCAGGGCGGCGATGCGGTGCGGGGCCAGGGAGGTCAGCTCCGCGTCGCCGAACCGCACGCTGCCCGAGGTGGCGCGGTAGACGCCCGACAGGACGTTGAAGCAGGTCGACTTGCCCGCCCCGTTGGGCCCGATCACCGCGTGGACGCTGCCGGGCTCGACGCTGAAGCCGACGGCGTCCAGCGCGGTGAGCCCGGCGAAGCGCACGGTCACGTCACGCACGTCGAGCCGGGGAATGGAAGTGTCCGTACCGTCCGGTTGGTATGTGTCACTCACGCGGACCACCTCGCCAGTGCCGGGCGGGCGGCCACCGGGCTCCCCGCGGCTCCCGGGACGACCGGGACCGGGTCCTCGATGCCCAGGTAGCGGCGGCGCACCTCGTCGCTCGCGGCGAGCTCGGCGGCCGGTCCCGACAGCACCACCTCGCCGACCTCCAGCACGTAGGCGTGCGAGGCCAGGGAGAGGGCCATCGCGGCGTTCTGCTCCACCAGGAGCACCGTGGTGCCCCGGGCGTTGATCTCGCGAACGGTGTCGGCGATCCTGGCGGCCATCATCGGCGCGAGCCCCAGGGTGGGCTCGTCCAGCAGCAGCATCCTCGGCCCGGCCATCAGCGCGCGGCCGATGGCGAGCATCTGCTGCTCGCCCCCGGAAAGCAGGCCCGCGCGCTGCCCGGCGCGTTCGGCGAGCACGGGGAAGAGCGCGAGCACGCTCTCCCGCGCCTCGGCCGCCGACCGCCGGTCGGGCGCGCCGAGGGCGCCGGCCCTCAGGTTCTCCTCCACCGTCATCCGCGCGAAGACCCTGCGCCCCTCGGGCACCTGGACGACGCCCCTCGCCACCACGGCCGAGGTGGCGGCGCCGGACAGCCGCGTACCACCGAACCCGACCTCGCCGGCGGTGATCCCGCCCCGGTGGAACCTGAGGGTGCCCGACACGGCGCGCAGCAGGGTCGACTTCCCCGCGCCGTTGCCGCCGAGCACCGCGACGACCGAACCGCGCGGGACGTCCAGCGAGACACCCCGCAGGGCCAGGACCGGGCCGTAACTCACCGCCAGATCCCTGACGACCAGCCCGGAGTCTCCGGGCGGGCGAGGGTCGTGCACGTCCATGTGTGCCTCCTGACAGCCGATGAACGCACCCAACCGAGGCGTTTCACCGGCGTCCAGAGGGCGGGGTGAAGTCGGGGCGGGCGCCCATGCGGGGCGGGTGCCGGTTGTGCGCTCGCACAACCCGGGGTCACGAAACAGAACAGAACCTTGTTCGGCCAGGTTCCTTGCTGTCACGATCCCCAGATGGGGACCCGGCCGGTTACGGACGACGAAGTACGCAGGATCATGCGCCTGGCCGCCCGCAGGCTGCTGCGCAGACTTCCCGAGCTCACCGACGAGCTCGTCGCGAAGATCCGCGACACCGACGAGGCGTACCGGCGGATGGTCCCCACCGACGACCACTGGCAGAGCGTCTACGAGGCGATGCGTGACGGTATCGGCGCCATCCTGCTGCCCCGCTCCGAACGATGTGACCTGCCGCAGGCGGAGAAGACCGCCCGGCGCAGGGCGGAGCAGGGACTGCCCATGGACTCCCTGCTGCGCAGCTACCGGCTCTCCGCGCAGGTGATGTGGGACGGTCTCATCGACGTGGTCGCCGAAGAGGAGTCAGACAGCCTGCCGGTCCTGCTCCGCAGCGCCACGAAGGTGTGGCACGCCATCGACAGGCAGGCGATCGCCGCCGCCGAGGCCTACCGAAGACGGGAGGCCGAGATGTTCGGCCGCACAGCCGAGAGGGTCCAGGCCCTGCTCGACGCGCTCCTGGAGGACCGGGTCGACGCCGCCCTCGTCCGCAGCGCCGCCGCCGGGCTCGACCTGCCCGAGCTGGGCCGGTACGCCGTCGTCATCACCCGGCTGCCCGGCCGCCACGACCACGGGGACGACGCCCCTCGGCCGACCGCCCTGGGCGTGATGCGCCTGCTGTGGCGGATGCGCCCCGACTACGAGGTGTCGGTCGTGCTGCTGCACGACGCGAACATGGACGACCTGGCCGAAGAGCTCCGCCCGCACGTCACCGGGTGCGCGGGGATCAGCCCGGTCGTGGAGGGGCTGGCGGAGCTGGGCCGCGCCAGGCGGCTCGCCGAGCTGGCCCTGCGGACCTGCGTGGGCGAGGGCCCGGAGATCGCCAGGCTGGAGGACAGGCTGCCCGCCGCGCTGGTGGTGAGCCAGCCCGAGCTCGCCGGTCATCTCAGCGGCGCTGTGCTGCGGCCCATCCTCGCCCTCGACCAGGCCGACCGGGAGGTGCTCCTCGGCACCCTGGAGGCGTGGCTGCGGTGCGAGGGCTCGGCCATGCGCGCCGCGGGGCAGCTGTACTGCCACCGCAACACGGTCTTCAACCGCATCCGCCGCATCGAGCAGCTCACCGGCCGGTCGCTCGCGCGCCCGCTCGACATCGTGGAGCTCACCCTCGCCCTCGACGCGGTACGGCTGCTGCCCGTCATCTGATAATCACACTTTGCTCTCCTGGGTGCTTAGCGTGTGGCACAAAGGGGCAAAGGAGAGGGATACCCGCGCCAGGCTGAACCGAGGTGGTGTCAATGCTGATCGGTACGATTCTGCGAGGCAAGGGAGCGGAGGTGGTGACCGTCCGCCCGGACGCGACGGTCACCGCGCTGCTGGCCGTGCTGGCCAAGAAGAACATCGGTGCCGTGGTGGTGTCCGAGGACGGCTCGTCCATCGCGGGCATCGTCTCCGAGCGCGACGTCGTGCGGCGGCTGTACGACCGCGGCGCCGGAGTGCTGGACGAGGCGGTGTCGTCGATCATGACGACCGAGGTCCGCACCTGCCCGCCGGACGCCGACGTCGACGACCTCCGCCAGACGATGACCACGCACCGCATCCGGCACGTGCCGGTCGTGGACGCCGGCCGGCTGGCCGGGATCGTGAGCATCGGCGACGTGGTCAAGAGCTCCATCGAGGCGCTGGAGACCGAGAAGGCCCACCTGGTCGACTACCTCCACCGCTGATCCCGTGCCCGCGACCCCGGGTGAGCCCGGGGTCGCGGGCACGGACAGGTCCGGGTTTCGCGAGCCCGGACGGGCCCGAGCCCGCGAGTCCGAGTGAGCCCGTATGGGCCCGATCCCGTGAGTCCGAGTGAGTTCGGACGGGCTTGAGCCCGCGAGTCCGGACGGGTTCGGGATCGGGTTCGTGAGCGCGGGCAGGCCCGAGTTCCGGTGAGCCCGGATGGGCCCGGCGCGTCGCGCCGGGCCCATCACGTCGTCACTACTGAACGGTTATCTTGTCCACCTCGATCGTCAGGCCCTTGACCTGCGGTGTCGACGTGCCCGTGGTCACCGTGCCGACCCCGGGGCTCACGCCCTTGATCTTCATCGTGTAGCTCAGGCTGCCTCCCGGGGCGCCGGGGGTGCTGGACACCCGGAGGTCCTCGGCCGGCGGGCCGGTGATCTGGCCGCCCGCGGTGCCGTCGGCGTTCTCGGCGCCCACGGTGAGGCCGTAGCCCGCCGGGGGATCGCCGGGCAGGTTGTCCGGGTCGTAGGTGTAGGTGATGTCCTCGGTCCCGTTCAGGCCGATCCACTGCTGGAAGACCTTGAGGTCGCTCGTGCCGTAGAGGTTGACCCGCCACTCGATGACGAGCCAGTCACTCACGCCGTCGGTCAGCGTGCCGGCGTAGACGCCCGGCGTGCCGGTGCCGTCCAGGTCGGTCCAGTAGGGGGCGAGCACGTTGTTCGGCGTCGCGGGGTCGGGCAGGGTCTGCGGCTGGTACGACACGTCGGCCGCGCCCGAGCTTCCCCCGGCGATCGTGTAGCCGTTGGAGACGATGCCGAGCCTGGTGTAGGTGTTGCCCGCGTACTGGAACGGGGGCACGGTGAAGTTGATCGCCTGCTCGTCGCCGATCGGCGTCGGCGCGATGCCGAAGGCGTCGAGCGGCAGGTACGGGGCCGGACCGGTGCCCGGGGTGATGCCCGGCCTGTCCGGCTGCCTGGCCGCGAGGGTGGTCTTCGTCGTCGCGATCTGGGAGCCGACCTTGGTGGCGCCGGTCACCGAGTTCAGGCGCAGCCTGCCGTCCAGCGTGCTGACCGCCGTGACCTCGGCGTTCTCCAGGGTGTCGTTCTGCACGGTCACCGTGCAGGTGGACTCGCCGGTGTCGCGCGGGATGGTGGCCGGTGCGCAGGTCTGGTCCACCGGGATGGCGCCCTCCTTGCGGACGAACGCGACCGGCAGGTGCAGGTTGCGCGAGCCGCCAACCTGCTTGAGGTTCACCTGGCCGAAGTACTGGCCCTCGGGCAGGTCCGGCGCGGTGATCACCACGCTGAGCTTGACGCTCTTGCCCGCCTTCACGCTGAAGAGCGGCGGCAGCACCGTGATGTTCGCGCCGCTCACGGTCGTGCCCGTGGCGGTGAAGGTGAGCGTCTTGTCCGTGACGTTGGTGAACGTCCGCTTGGCGGTGATGAGCCCGGGCATGATCGGGGCGTTCACCGACGGCAGGTTCAGGTCGATGCGGTTCAGCGGGTCGTCGGCCGAGGCCGTGAAGTTCTCACCCGTCTCGTTCAGGGTGAGGCCGGGGTCGCCGGCCTTGGTCAGGTCGATGCGCCCGCCGCCGGTGTCGAACGGGTCGGCCGGGGTGACGCGGTCCTGCTTGGTGACCGAGGTCTTGGCCGTCGTCTCCAGCGCGGACTTCACCTGGCCCGGCGTCCAGTCCGGGTGCAGCGCGAACACCAGGGCCGCGGAGCCCGCGACGTGCGGCGACGACATCGAGGTGCCCGAGATGACCTGGTACAGGTTGCCCGGCGGGCCACCGGCCGGACCCTCCAGCAGCGGCGTCTGACCGGCCAGGATGTGCAGGCCGGGGGCGGTGACGTCCGGCTTGAGGAAGTCGCCGCCGGGGCCGCGCGAGGAGAACGTGGTGATGGCGTCGCCCTGCCAGGTGGTCTTGGTGCCCTGGGTGAACGAGGCCGTCGTGCTCGGGTTGGCCGACAGGAACGCCAGCAGGGCGTCACCTTCGGGCTTGTCGATGTGGACCGAGGGGACCCAGTGGTTGTCCGTCATCACGTCGAGCGGGGTGGCGTTGTACAGGATCATCCCGGCCGCGCCGCCCTGCCGGACGTTGAAGCCCTTCAGGACCCGGTCGGGACCGCGCTCACAGACGACGATCTTCCCGGTGAACAGGCCCGGGGGAGCGGGCGAGGTGCAGAGCGGGTTGGAGTACGGCGGCGCCGAGGCCCGCACCACCGGCAGCGCGGAGGCGATGCCCGGGGTGATGGAGGCGCCCTTCACCGTGGCCGTCGCGCCGCCGGAACCGGTCAGCGTGATCGTCGACTGGAAGGTCCTGGTCTGCGTGGAGGCCGCCACCGTGGTCACCCACGGGCTGACGTGGTTCACGGTCGCCGCGCCGGGACCGGCGTTGCCCGCCGAGGCCGAGACGAGCACGCCCGCCGAGTACGCGTCGAGGAAGGCCAGCTCCACCGGGTCGCTGTAGGGGGAGGTGCCGCCGGAGATCGAGAAGTTGATCACGCGGACGCCGTCGAGGATGGCCCGGCCGACCGCCTGGGCGGAGTCGGAGGGGTAGCAGCCGGCCTCGCCGCAGACCTTGTAGACCGACACGTGCGCCGCCGGGGCGATGCCGTGGATCGGCCCGCGGCTGATGCCGAGCGGGTTCGCGTCGGCCACCGGGCCGCCCGCCGAGGTCGTCGCGGTGTGCGTGCCGTGGCCGTTGGAGTCGCGGGCGCTGTCCGGGAAGGTCTCGCCGCCGACGTTCGCGTTGTAGGTCTCCAGGAACGGGGCGCCGCCGATGATCTTCCGGTTGCAGACGAACGGGTCGGCCGCGGGGGTGAGCGGGTTGTCGCCGAAGTTGCAGACGCGCGGCGTGCCGTCCTTGGTCGCGGGCGCGGCGGGCAGCGTGCCGGGGTCGGCGAACTGGGGGTGCTCGGGCCAGGCGCCGGAGTCCAGGATGCCGACGATGACGCCCTTGCCCGACGAGGAGCTGCCGCCCAGCTTGCTGTAGATCGCGGGCGCTCCGATGAACGCGGGGCTGGAGTCGGTCAGCAGCTGCTCGGGCTTGTCCTCCTGGACGGCGGCCACACCGGGCAGCTTCAGCAGCGAGGCCGCCTTGTTGGCGGGGACGCGCAGCGCGATGCCGCCGTAGACGGTCCGCAGCTTCTGGCCCGCCTTGGCGCCTGGAACGTTCCTGGCCAGCTCGGCGAGGAAGGTGTTCTCGACGTCCTCGATGTGCTTCTGGTATTTCTTCGCGTCGCCGCTCTTGATGTCAAGAGCCTTTCCGGTCTTCGCCGGACTCGTCGCGGGAAGTCCTTCGAGGCCACCCTGATAGGCGGCGAAGGAGTCGTAGTCGAGCTTGACCATCACGTTGACCGTGGCGCCCGAGGTCGACTTCAGCAGCCCCTCGTCACTCCGGGCGAGTTTGCCGGTGGGGGACTTCGCGCCCTGGACCGGCTCACCCCCGGTCAGGGGAGTCGCCGTCCACTTGGCGGACGGCGTGGGGGTGGGGGTGGGATCGGCGCTCGCCGGCGGCGCCATCGCCGCGACGAGCCCGACGCCGGCGGCGAGTACCGCCACGCGCCTGATCCTCGGTAAGTAGGGCTTCCTGGCCAACGAGACCTCCTGTAGGCACGCATGAACCGCTGAGCCGCAGGAAGGGAGACCAGCCGCGCGCGCCCGGGGGCGGGGCATGACGGAAGGCCGTGACCCTCCCCGGTGGGTGACGCGCGATCGGCCACCCGGTAAAGGCGGCCGATCATGACAGGGAGCCTAACTAGAGGGCATTTGTTTGCCTAGATCGTTAAATTGACACAATAATCGTGGGAATTGGTCAAATTTGCTCGCAGACTCGACAGGTGATCCGGTATCCCGGAGGTCGGTGGCTTCGGGCCTTCTCCGTATCGGCGCGATGTGAGATCGCGGGCGGCTGTGACCGTGGGGCCTGATCGCCGGGGCCCGCCGAGAAGGTGAGGCGGCCGGGAGGGTGGGGCGGCGGAGAAGGCGGGGCGGCCCGCCCCGCGTAAACTGGCCGCACCTGACACGCGGGAGGCTCGGTTGAAGCTCAAGCTTGATCTACACCCCCTCTACAACAAGGGCGGGGAGATCGACAAGGCGCTGCGGGGCATCATCGACGAGGCCATCAGGAAGAAGGCCACCGAGGTCGAGATCATCCCCGGCAAGGGCTCGGGCCAGCTGAAGAAGAAGGTCCTGCGCTTCCTGGAGCAGAAGGAGATCAAGGCCCTCTACCACCGCATCGACAAGGACGCCAAGAACCACGGCCGCCTCTTCGTCTACTTCCGCTACAAGTAGACCGGCGACCGCTCCAAGGCGGGCTTCCCGGCAAGTGTTGAAATCCTTCGAAGACATCCCGAGGCGCCGGTCGTGGTGGGCCCGCGCTCCGGGTGAGCGGCGGACGGCGGCGAGAGCCCGCCGCCGGCCGGTCCGTTCATCCCTTCAGGCCCGAACGGGAGATTCCCTCGATGACCCAGCGCTGGGCGACGAGGTAGAGCACGATCACCGGCAGGCTGGCAATCACCGCCCCGGCCATCAGCAGGTCGTAGCGGATGCTGTTGGCGCTCTGGAAGTTGCCCAGGCCCGACGGCAGGGTCAGGGACTCGGGGCTGAGCAGCACGAAGATCGGCCACAGGAAGTCGTTCCAGTTGGTCAGGAACGACAGCAGGAACAGCGTGACCAGCGCCGGGCGGGCCAGCGGGAGCGCGATGGTGGTGAAGATCTGCCACCGGTTGCAGCCGTCCAGCTCGGCGGCCTCCTCCAGCTCGCCGGGCAGGGTGACGAAGAACTGCCGCAGGAAGAACACGCCGAACGCCCCGGCCGCCGCCGGGACGATCACCGCGGGCAGGCTGTCCACCCAGGCGAGTTCGTTGACGATCAGGAAGTTGGGGATCAGCAGCACCACCGGCGGCACGAACAGCGTCGCCACGACCGTCGCGAAGATCGCGTTCCGGCCGCGGAAGCGGAGCCGGGCGAGGGCGTACGCGGCCGGCGCGGCGGTCACCAGGACCAGGGCCGCGTGGCCGGTGGCGGCGGCGAGGCTGTTGACGAACCAGGTCACGATCGGGCTGTCGGCACTGCCGAGCAGTTCCCGGTAGGCGTCCAGGGAGAGCGGGTCCGGGATCCACCGCGGCTCGGTCGCCCCCGCCGCCTCGCGAGTCTTGAACGAGGTGGAGAGCATGTAGACCAGCGGGCTCAGGTAGAGCGCCGCGATCACCGCCAGGACGAGGTGCAGCAGGGCGCGCCGCAGCCGCCGGGTGTCGGGGGTCATCGCCCGCTCCTGTCTCTGAAGGCGCCGAAGACCAGGGCACTGGCCGCCATCAGGAACGCGGCGAGGATGAAGCTCATCGCGGACGCGGTGCCCATGTCGAACTGGCGCAGGCCGGTCTCGGCGATGAGGTAGATCGCGGTCTTCGTCTGGTCGGCGGGGGCGCCGCGGGTGATCAGGTAGGACTGGCCGAACATGTTGGCCGAGGCCAGGATCGTGGCGTTGACCACGAACACCGTGACGGGCCGCAGCCCCGGCAGGGTCACCGACCGGAACCGTTGCCAGGCGGAGGCGCCGTCGACCATCGCGGCCTCGTGCAGCTCACGCGGGACGTCCTGGAGCCCGGCGAGGAAGATGACCGAGTTCAGGCCGAGCGTCCACCAGACCGTCACGCCTACGAGGGCGACCCAGGCGGGCGGCACGTCGGTGGTCCACTGCACGTTCAGGCCGAGGTAGTGGTTGACCAGGCCGATGTTGCCGTCCAGCAGAAACTGCCAGACGAACCCGACGACCGCCACGCCCAACACGTACGGCGCGAAGTAGACGGCGCGGTAGACGTTGCGCCCCGCGAAGCGGCCGTTCATCAGCAGCGCGACCAGCAGGGGCAGCACGATGAGCAGCGGCACCGACGCGACGGTGAAGATACCGGTGGCCCGCATGGCCGTCCAGAACCGTGAGCCGTCCACGCTGGCCGGGTCGAACAGCTCGGCGTAGTTCTCCAGCCCGACGAACGGCTTGTCCGGCAGGTTGATGTCCCACTCGTGCAGGCTGGTCCAGAACCCGAAGCCGATCGGCAGCAGCATGAAGACGGTGAAAAGCGCGAGGTAGGGGGCGAGGAAGGCGTACGGCGTCCAGGGCCGCATCCTGGGCGTGGTCCTGCCGCCGCCGGGCCGGTCCGGCCCGGCGGCGGGGGGCCGGCCCTTCCGCTCGGCGAGCAGGCTCACTTCTCGTACTTCCGCTTGTTGGCGGCGAGCAGCTTGTCGGCGGACGCCACGCCCTCCTTCAGCGCGTCGGCCGGGGACGCCTGCTTCAGCACGGCCTTGGCCACCGCGAGCTCCAGCGCCTTGGACTGCACGTCTCCGACGCCGGGCAGCGGCGGCAGGAAACGGAAGATGCTCACGTCGGAGGCCATCTTGATCTGCGGCAGGTCCGCGATGGCGGGGTCCTGACGGGCGGAGTTGCGCGCGGGGATCATCCCGGCCTTGGCCCACTCGGTGGACTGGCGGCCGATGTGGTCGATGAAGAACTTGGCCGCCTGGACCTTGTTCGGGTCCTTGCCCGCCTGGGAGGTCATCACGAAGTTGTGCGAGGAGGCCCAGGCCGCGGCCGTGCCGCCGATGTTCGGGATCGGGGACATGCCCCACTTCAGCGACCTGGCGTTGGTCTTCAGGTCATTGATCTGCCAGATGCCGTCCCAGGTGAAGCTGACCTTGTCGTTCTTGAAGGCGGCGTACTGGCTGTCCTGGGCGACCTTGGCCGGGCTGAGGCCCTTGTCGATCTGCTCGACCATCCAGCCCAGGGCCTTGGCGCCCGCCTCGGAGCCCCAGAGCGCGTTCGCGCCGTCCTCGCTGTAGAGCTCGCCGCCGAACTGCCAGAGCAGACTCATGAACATAAGGTGAGCCGGCCACTTGCCGGGCATCCAGAACGGGTTCTCGATCCCGGCCTGCTTGAGCCTGCCCAGGGCGTCCTCGTACCCGGCCCTGTCGGCGGGGGCGTCGTCGAGGTCGATCTTCTCCAGGTGGGAGGCGTTCCAGTAGTCGGCCAGGCTGTGCACGTCCAGCGGGACGCTGTAGCGCTTGCCGTCGTAGATCCCCGCGTTCCACACGGCGGGGATGAAGTCGGACTCGCTGAGCTTCAGCGCGCCGACCACGTCGTCCAGCGGGATCAGCGTCTTGCGGGTGGCGAAGGTGCCGATCCAGTCGTTGTGGATGACCGCCACGTCCGGGCCCTTGCCCGCGGTGATGGCCGTCGGCATGGCCGGGTAGAGGTCCTCCCAGCGCCGGGTGACGTTGCGGACCTCGATGCGCCCGGCGTACTCCTTGTTGAACGCCTCCAGCATGGTCCGCATGTGCGGGCCGTCGCCGCCGGTGAAACCGTTCCAGTAGTCCAGGGTCACCTTGGGGCCGGAGTACTCCCCGCCGGAGAAGGTCGGCGCGGCCGAGGCCGGGGAGGAGGCGCCGGATCCGAGCTTGGTACCGCCGCAGGCGGCCAGCGCGGCGGTGAGACCGGCGGCGCCGGTCAGGCCCATGAACGAGCGGCGGGACAGGGGGCTGGTCATGTTCCTACTCCTGGGGGGAAAGGGGAGCGAAGCGGACGATGTTCCATGAGACGGGTGAGAGGTTCAGGGAGGCGCGGCGCCCCTCCAGGCGCGGGCCGTCGCCCGGCCGGGGGACGACACGGTCGGGCACGTCGGCGGAGTTGACCGCCGACAGGTCGTCGTCGGTGAGCTCCAGGTGCTCCACGGGCCGCAGCCCCTCGGGCAGCGTGAGCTCCAGCGCGCACGGGGCGTTCCGGTCGCGGTTGACCACGAACAGGACCAGCTCACCGGTCACCTCGTCGTGCGTGGCGGTCGCCCAGATGGCGGGTGCCTCCCCGTACCTGGCGGTCGGGATCACCTCGCACTCCGGCTCCACCCGCAGCACCTGGCCGCGGGCGTGTCGTGCGGTCAGCGCGAACGGGTGGAAGATGCTCTGCCGCCACGCCGGGCCACCCGGCTCGGTCCTGATCGGGGCGATCACGTTGGCCAGCTGAGCCTGGCAGGCGACGCCGACCCGGTCGGTGTTGCGAAGCAGCGTGATGAGCAGGCTGCCGACCACCACCGCGTCGGTCACGTCGTAGGTGTCCTCGATCAGCCGCGGGCGCTCCTCCCAGTCCAGTGACGACTCGCCGGAAAAGCGGCTCTGGTACCAGACGTTCCACTCGTCGAAGGAGAGCCTGATCCGCTTCTTGCTGCGCAGCTTCGCGCCCACGTGGTCGGCGGTGGCCGTGATCGAGCGGATCATGTGCTCCATGTCGGCGCCGCTGGCGAGGAAGGAGTCGGCGTCTCCGTCGGAGGGGTCGTAGTAGGCGTGCAGCGAGATGTAGTCGACCATCTCGTACGTCGCCTCCAGCACCTCGGCCTCCCAGGCGCCGAACGTCGGCATGCCGCTGTTGGAGCTGCCGCAGGCCACCAGTGACAGGCCGCCGTCGAAGCGCTTGAGGGCCCGCGCGGTCTCGGCGGCGAGCCGGCCGTACTCGGCAGCGGTCTTGTGGCCCATCTGCCACGGGCCGTCCAGCTCATTGCCCAGGCACCACAGCCGCACGTCGTGCGGCTTGTCGACGCCGTGCGAGCGGCGCAGGTCCGACAGGCGCGTGCCGCCGGGGTAGTTGGTGTACTCGACCAGCTCCAGCGCCTCGGCCACCCCCCTGGTGCCGAGGTTGAGCGCCATCATCGGCTCGACCCCGGCCTTGGCGGCCCAGGCCATGAACTCGTTGAGCCCGAAGCCGTTGCCCTCCAGGCTCCGCCAGGCGAGGTCCAGCCGTGCCGGCCGCTCCTCGGCCGGGCCGACGCCGTCCTCCCAGCGGTAGTTGGAGACGAAGTTGCCTCCCGGATAGCGGACCAGCGTCACCCCGAGCTCGCGGGTGAGCTCCAGTACGTCGGTGCGCAGGCCGTCGGCGTCGGCCAGCGGGTGGCCGGGCTCGAAGACGCCGGTGTAGACGCAGCGGCCCATGTGCTCGACGAAGGAACCGAAGAGCCGGGGCTCCACCGGGCCGATCCGGAAGGCGGGGTCCAGGGTGAGACGGGCGGTGGTCGCCAAGACACGACCTCTCTGTGAACGCGACGTTTCGTGGTACGGGGTTTCTACAACGTTGTTTCAACGTTGTAAACAGTCGCTTCGAAAGTCGATATCGGGGCGTTACGATCGTCGGAATCGGATCTCGTACGCTCCGTGGAGCGTCGGCCGGGCCGAGCGGCGGAGGCCGCGGCGGGAATGGGGGAGTAGGTGGGAGCGAGCCTGCGCGACATCGCGCGCCTGGCGGGGGTGTCGGTGAAGACCGTCTCCAACGTCGTCAACGGGTACGCCCACGTGTCGCCTGTGACACGGGCCAAGGTCGAGAAGGCGCTCTCCCAGCTGGAGTACCGGCCCAACCTGTCGGCGAGGAGCCTGCGTCAGGGACGCACAGGCGTGATCGCCCTGGCGCTGCCCGAGCTCGACGCCCCCTACTTCGCCGAACTGTCCAGGTTCGTCATCGACGCCGCGGCCGAGCTGAGGTGGCTGGTGGTCATCGAGCAGACCGACGGCAGCCTGGAGCGGGAGCGGCGCATCCTCGACGGGGTCCGCGACCACCGGGTGGACGGGGTGATCCTCAGCCCCATCGCCATCGGCGCCGACGAGCTGGCGGCGCGCACCGACGCCACCGCGCTCGTGCTGCTGGGCGAGCGGATCCACGACGGTCCCGCCGACCACGTGGCGATCGACAACGTACGGGCGGCGCGCGACGTCACCGAGCACCTGATCGGGCTCGGCCGCACCCGCGTCGCCGCGCTGGGCGCCGAGGACAACGCGGCCAGCGGCACCGCCCCCCTCCGCCTCGCCGGGTACCGCGAGGCCATGGTCGCCCACGGACTGCCCGAGACGGTCGCCACGGTCGAGCGCTACCGCAGGGACCAGGGGGCGGCGGCGATGGCCGCGTTGCTGGAGCGCGCCGAACCGCCCGACGCGGTCTTCTGCTTCAACGACCTGCTGGCACTGGGCGCCATGCGGACCGTTCTCTCCGCCGGGTTGCGAGTGCCCGAGGACGTCGCGCTGGCCGGTCTCGACGACATCGAGGACGGCCGTTTCAGCACCCCGACCCTGACGACGGTCGCCCCCGACAAGGCCCAGCTGGCCCGGACCGCGGTCGGCCTGCTCAAGGAGCGGATCGACGGCCCCGCCGACCGCCCTCCGAAGGAGGTGGGCGCGGGCTACCGGCTCATGGTCAGGGAGAGCACCGTCGGGCGGTGACCGGCGCGCCCCCTCCGGGAGGCCGGTCGTCCTCGTGACCACGATCCAGCGATAAATCTACGTTGTAAAGGCCGCGGGCCGGGTTTCAAGAATGGTCGACCGGAAGGTCGACGGGCGAGCGGGCGGGCCTACCCGTCGAGGGCTTCGGTGTAGCGGCGGGCGAGGGTGCGGACGTGGGCGACCAGTTCGGGTGGGCCGTCGACGCGGAAGTCCATCATCAGCATGCTGAGGTAGATGGCGACGGTCTCCAGGGCGTCGGCACCGGTGACGAGGACGCTGGTGTGGGAGTCGACGGCCTCGACGACGCCGACGGCGGGGTTGATGCGGGCGATCACGGTCTCGGCGGGGGCGAGGACGGTGACGCGAGCGTGCACCTTCCAGCCGGTCCGCGCGACCTCGCGCAGGACGAAGGCGACCAGGTCGTCGTCGGGGAGGGAGCGGGGCGCGAAGCGGCGGGACGCGGTCCGGACGCCGGTCAGGTCGGCGACGGGCAGCGCCCGCCAGGCGTGCGTGCCGAGGTCGTAGGCGACCAGGAACCAGCGGCGGCGCCAGCTGATCAGGCGGTAGGGCTCCACCTCCACCTCGGTCTCGGTCTCGGCGTGGGTCGCCAGCAGGGTCGCGCCGTCGCGGATCGCGCCCGCGACGACGGTGAGGGTCGCGGCGGGCACCGGGGCGTCCGGCTCGCGGGAGCCGACCGTGGCGGGCCCGACCGCGGTGGCCGACCGCAGGGCGGCCACCTTGCGCTGCAGGCGTTTCGGGAGGATCCGCTGGAGCTTGGCGAGCGCCCGGGTGAGGCTGGCGTCGATGTCGGTGATCCCGGTGGAGCCGTCCTCGGCCAGGCCGACGGCGAGTGCCACGGCCACCGCCTCGTCGTCGTCGAGCAGCAGCGGGGGCATCTTCGCGCCCTGTCCGAGCCGGTATCCGCCCACCGCGCCGCGCGCGGCGTGCACCGGATAGCCGAGTTCGCGGAGGCGCTGGATGTCCTGCCGCAGGGTGCGTCCGGTGACGCCGAGGCGCTCGGCGAGCTCGCGGCCGGTGTGGGACCGGTCCTGCAGCAGGGACAGCAGGCGCAGCACTCGAGTCGTCGTCGGAGCCATCGATTCCTTCTCGTCCCGAATGATTATTAGGAAGGAAAGCAGCCTAATGGGCCCATAGGTTGGTGTCACAGGCAAGGAAGAGATCGAAAGGCGAGATCATGAACACCACCACCACCGCCACCATCACCTCTCTGCGGCCGGTCTGGCGTGAGGTGCTGGCCGTCTCCTATCTGGCGCTGGAGAACAGCGTCGCGGGTGTGCGGGACGGCCAGTGGGACAACGCCACCCCGTGTTCGGAGTGGACGGTCACCCAGGTGGTTCAGCACGCCGCGGGCGACCAGCTCGCCTACGCGAAGATGCTCGGCATCGGGAACGGCCCCGCCTACGACCCCTTCTCGCCTTCCGGAGCCGTCGACGGCACCGCGGCGGAGCTGGTGAAGGACGCCATCGAGCAGACCGCCGCGGCGTGGGCGACGGTCGCCGACGACACCGAGACCGTTCCGACGCCGCTGCCGCACGGTGACCTTCCCACTCCGGTCGCCGCGGTGATGTGCGCGCTCGACGCCGCCGTGCACGCATGGGACATCGCGATCGCCACGGGACGGCCGTCCCCGCTCGACGACGAGCTCGCCGGCCACCTTCTCGCCGCGGCGCGGGGAATCGTCGAACCGCTGCGCCAGTGGGGTGCCTACGCACCGGTGGTCGAGACCGCCGGCGGTCCCTCCGCCACCCCGGTCGTCGACGACCTGCTCCGCTACCTCGGCCGCACCCCGCGCTGACGATCCGGCGACCGATCCCCGGACGAGTCACGGTCCTGCCCCTTCTTCCCCCGCTTTCCGGCCGCCGGGTCCGCGCCGAACCGCTGTCACCTCATGGCGCGGGCCCGGACCCGGGTGGGTTCTTCCCCCGGCCGTCCCCCCGCGATGGGAATCGGCGGGGAAAGGCCCGGATATGTCAACCGAGAAGATTCGAAGGCGCAGGACGCCGGGGCAATCGCGGCCGGTTCCGGTCGCGACACGCGGAGAGTCCATATACGGCCATATATGGCCATCGTGGGGCGCCCATCGTCGCCCACCTGTGCTTTCGTCATCCGGTGAAATCATTGCTTTACGGGATGCCGACGATGATTCACAATTCCTGCGGGGGGTCACACGCCGAAACGGTTCGATAGGGGAATAATGCAACTCGGCAGGCGATCCCTGATGGCGGTCCTCCTCACCCTCGTACTCCTCTCCCTGGGGTTACTCGTCGCCGCGCTGGCGATCGGCCCGGCCGGAGCGACGGCCCTGGCCGCCGCTTCGGCGCGGGACGTCCCGTACGCCGTCGTCCCGGCGGGGGACGTCCCGTACGCGGTCGCTCCGGCGAGGGGCGCTCCGTACGCCGCCCCGGCGGGGGCGGCCGCCGACACCACCCCGCCGACACGTCCCGCCGGAACGCGGCCCTGCCCGGTACCGGCCGCCTCCACCTCGACCGGCTACGCCTCCATCTGCTGGAACCCCTCGACGGACGACACGGGGGTCGTCGGCTATGACCTGTACCGCCTGGACGCCGGCGGTTTCGTCCTCGCCTCCACCACGACCGGCACGGTCGGCGGCTTCTCGGGCGAGCTGAACCGCTCGTACACGATGTACGTCGTGGCCAGGGACGCGGCGGGGAACGTCAGCCCGCCCTCCACCCTGATCACGGTGTCCGCGACGGTCGGCATGACGCCGACCGCCTCGCCGAGCCCCCTGCCCGGCGACCGCGTGCCCCCGTCCAAGCCGGCCGGCCTGACCGACCCCTGCATTTGGGACTTCCGGGGCGTCTCGTTCTGCTGGCAGCCGTCGAGCGACAACGTGGCGGTGACGGCGTACGACGTCTACCGCGAGACCGCGACGACCTATGTCAAGGTCGGTGCGGTCGCTCCCGGCTTCCTGCATTTCGCGGAGACCGGCCTGGTCACCGGGCAGCGCTACACCTACGTCGTGGTGGCCAGGGACGCGGCCGGCAACCTCAGCGCGCCGTCCGACCCGTTGTCCGCCCTCGCCAGGGAAGGTCTCCCCACCCCCACCCCCACCCCGACGCCCGGTCCGTCGTGCTCGGTGTCGTACCGCGCGACGACGGGGGGTCCGATGCTGACCGCGGATATCACCGTGCGCAACACCGGCCCGACCGCGATCGACGGCTGGACGCTGACGGTCGACTACCCGGCGTCGGCCGTGCGCCTCGTCTCGGGCTGGTCGGCCGACTGGACCCAGACCGGTTCACGTCTCACCGCCGTGAACAAGAACTGGAACAAGGTCATCCCCTCCGGCACGACGGTGCAGATCGGCTTCGTCGCCTCCTACAACGGGTTCTCGCCCGCCCCGCTGGGCTTCGGCCTCAACGGAAGGGCCTGCGCCACCGGCTGACCGCGTCCGGGCGGTGCCCGCGCGGCACCGCCCGGACCGCCCCCGGACCGCCCGTCCGGACGCGGCCGAGGTCGGCCGGCCGCTGCGGTCGTCGCGTGCGAGTCGCCCACGACGGCCTGTCTCATCGGGCCTGGGCCTTGACGGCGCCGTGGACCGCGTCGAGGAGGTCGGCGGCCCTGCGGTCGGGAACGCCCTCCCGGATGTGGTTCATGACGTAGCCGAAGGCGAGGCCGGTCGCCGGGTCGGCGAAGCCGAGCGATCCGCCGTAGCCGGGAAACCCGAAGGCGGTCGGGCTGTACCAGAACGCGTCGGGGGTCGGCAGGCCGAAACCGGTGCCGATCCGGATCGGCACCCGCAGGACGCGGTCGACGCCACCGGCCTGTTCCACGGTCGCCGCCGCCAGGGTGCCGGGCGTGAGAACGCGATGCCCGTCGACCTCGCCGATGAGCGCGGCGTAGAAACGGGCCAGCGCGCGGGCCGTGCAGATGCCGTTGGTGGAGGGCATCTCGGCGACCTGCTCGGCGGGGTCGTCGTGGTTGAGCATCGGCGTGACGACGCTCATCGACCGCCTGGTCAGCGACGTGGGATCGGCGTACGCCGCCATCATCTCGCGTGCGGACCCGGGCAGGGCGTCCAGGTCGATCCGGGCCAGCGCGTCCAGGTCGACGGGGGCGGCGACGATCCGGCTCACCCGGTGCAGCTCGGTTTCCGGCAGCCCGATCCACAGGTCCAGGCCGAGGGGGGCGGCGATCTCCTCGGCGAGGAAGGTGCCGAGGCTGCGGCCGGTCACCCGGCGGACGACCTCTCCGACCAGCCAGCCGTAGGTGTGCGCGTGGTAGCCGTGCGCGGTGCCCGGCTCCCAGAGGGGACGCTGGGCCGCCAGGGCGGTCACCATCGGGTCCCAGGCGATCGCCTCCGCCGGGGTGATCGGGTGGTCGATCGCGGGCAGCCCGGCCTGGTGGGTGAGCAGCCAGCGGACCGGGACGCGCTCCTTCCCGTTCGCCGCGAACTCCGGCCAGTAGTCGGCGACGGGCGCGTCGAGGTCCAACCGGCCCTGCTGGGCGAGCAGGTGAGCGCAGGCGGCCGTGACGCCCTTGGTGGTGGAGAACACGACCTGGAGCGCGTCGCGCCCCCAGCGGCGGCCGGTCGCGGGGTCGGCGATCCCGCCCCACAGGTCGACGACCTTCCGGCCGCGCAGGTAGACGCCGACCGCGGCGCCCACCTCCTGCCCGCCGGCCAGATTGGCCGCGAACGCCTCACGCACTCCTTCGAACCCTGGTGCGGTGTTCCCACCGATTTCGGGCATGCGTCATCGCCTTCCGTTCGGGATGTGTTGTCGGGAAGTGCTGGTGGGACCGTGTCGCCGGGAAGTGCTACCTACGCCATTTCTCGATGAGCCAGGCGCAGATCTCCGGCTCGGTCATCTCGGGGAACTCCTCGGTGAACGTGACGAGCGCGCGTACCGCCTCGTCCCGGTCCAGGCCGCGCGCCGCCGCCGCCGTCAGGTACTCCTGGCGTGCGGCGGAAGGGCGGCCTCCGCCCGCGCCGCGGCCCGGCAGGCCGTCGCGCCACCGCACGATCTCCTCCAGCCGGTCGGCCCGCCAGCCGGGAGCTCCGTCGACCTCGACGTCGGGCTCGGGAAAGGGGTGGCGCGAGTCGCGCGGGTAGCGGGAGCGCCACTTGTGCACCGCGTGCCGGCTCACCCCCAGCGCCTCACCGATGCCGAGAACGCCGAGGAAGTGCTCGGTCATGGCGCACCAACTTGTCTGTCCGGCCTCCTCCGTGGGTCCCATTCCTACCACGCCCGGGGCGGAGCCCCGCTCACCTGGCGCGTCTAACGTTGTCTACAACAGAGACGATATTAGGGAAGGCGACGAAACATCGTCAACAGGGGGGACGAGGTTATCTGTGGAGTGCGGAACTTTATGGATGCCTTATCCGTCATTCGGGAAGAACGGGGCAGTGCCAGAGGGAAGGCGGGGGTGGCGATAGGGGCGACACGTTCGCTCGCCGGGGGCGGGTGTGAGATGCGTGTGGACGAGGGCTGTCTCGTCGTCGACGTGCCGGGGCGTCATCCGATCCGGTTGCCGCTCACCGGCGAGGAACGCGCGGCCCGCCTGATCTTGTACCGCCTTCCCCGCGAGAACGGGGTCGTCTACGGGGTCGCGGTCCTGAACGCCGGGGGAAGGGGCATGCTCGACTCCCCGGGAGCCAGGCCCCGTCACCTGGTGGAGGCGTTCGCCGCGTACGCCGGGCTGCTCTTCGAGTATCGTCCTCATGCCACGGAGCGGGAGGGGCGCGTCCACCTTGAGACCCGGGCGCGGGGGTGGCGCAACACGGCGGACGTGGGGCTGCCGGTGCGTGGCGCCCATTCTCCCCGCGAGGTGGCGCTCCGGCTCCGGCCGTACGACGCGGTGTCCGGCGAGCTCCGGCCGTGCGAGGGGGCGCTGGAGGGCACGCCCTGCCCGGCGACCACGCTCAGCTGGGACGGCCGGACTCTGGTCGCGACGGATCCGGTGGTGGGACGTTCGCTGCGGCTCATGCCCGCCGCCCTGTACCACTACCGGTACGAGCGCCGGGTGCTCGTCTCCGGCAGGGAGGAGACGCGCTCCCTCACCGGCCTCGCCCTGCTCGACGCCGACGGGCTGGTGCTCGCCGACCTTCCCGGAGAGTGGCCGGTCCATGAGGTGGCCGCCTTCGCGGCCGGGCGGAGACTCCCCGTCCACGACGCCCTGGTGGCGCCGTCACAGGTGGTGCGCGCCATGCTGGGCAGGCGGGCTCCAAGCTGGACGCGCCTCACCGGGCTGGCGGTCCCCCGGTTGTCCAGGGCCAAGAAGACCATCGCGTTCTGCGCCGGGGCGGCGGGGTTGTTCGCGATGGCCTATGTCGTCACGGCGGGCGGCTGGTTCGCGTGGCGGGGGCTGTCCGCGCTGGGCCGGCTGCTGCTGGACCTGCTGGACGCCAAGTGGCTGGCGGTCTTCTTCGCCCCCCTGCTCGTCGTCCTGAAGCCCGCACGCGAGGTGTGGCACACCTGGCGCATCCGGCGTGGCACGGCGCTCGGGCCACCCGGGGGGCCGTACCTCTCCGTTCCGCGCGGCAGGACGGCTCGTGTCCCGTACGGCAGGACGCTGCGGGTCCGGCTCGGCGCGCGGATGGTGCCCGACGACCTGGAGATCGGGCCTGACCTGGGCTGCGCGGCCGGCCTGATGGCCTACCGCCACGAGAGGCTGTCCGGGCTCTTCGTGGTGGACGGCGAGGGCAGGCCCGTGCGCCACCTGCCCGGCCCCTGGCCGCTGGAGGACGCGCACCGCTTCGCCGCGCGGCGCGGGCTCGGCTTCGAGGTCCGTACGCTGAGCCGTGAGGAGTATCTCGACCTCACCGCCCGCGCTCACGACGCCGTACCCTGACGCGCACGACGCCGGTACGGGGGTTCGTCTCGATGCCAGATGCCTCTGAGCGGTGATGATTCCGCCGAGACGGATCGACGCCAGGTGGGCTCGTACGGCACCATTATGTGACGCATGACGGCAATGTCCTCTCCGGTGATCGGCGAAGCCTCCGGCAGCTCGCGGATCGCGGCGGGGTTCTGCCCGGGTGGAGGCCCGATCCTCTCGTGAACGACCTTCGACAGAACGCGCCGCCCCCACCCGCATACCTCTCACCTCCCCTGAAAGGCCCCCCTATGAGCGACCTCAACGCACTCCTCGCCCAGCGCGCCGAGCTGGACCGCCTGATCGAGGAACTCCAGTCCGGAGACCTGAAGGAGCGCGAGAACACGCTCAGCGACATCCTCGCGGCCGTCGCCGAGTGGGCCACCGTGCGCGGTCACGAGGCGCTCAGGAGGGAACTCAAGAACTGGGAGTACGTCACCTTCGCCGGTATCGAGGTCGGCGTGGGGCACGACGGCGGTGAGCGCTGGGGGCTGCCGCAGAGCTCGGTCAGCGTGATGGACTCCGTCAGCGGGACCGACGTGGAGTTCGGCACCACGCCCCCTCCGGTCCAGGCCGTCCTCGGCCTGCTGGAGGGCCTGCTGGCCACGCGCTAGCGCCACCTCGCGCGCACCCCGGGACCTCGGCCCGCACCGGCCGGGCTCGCTTCGCACGTACACCGGCGTCTCCGTTCGCGCCGGACGGGCTCGCTTCGCGCGTACACCGGTACCTCGGTCCGCACCGGCGGGCCCGGACTCGCGCGCACCCCGGGACCCCCGTTCTCCCCGGAGGGCGGGGGTTTTCGCGTCAGGGCTCCGCTTCGGAGCTCCGCCTAAGGGTTCCGCGTCAGAGCTTGCGGAAGGTCCTCGCCTCCTCGGCCGCCGCGAGCACGGCCCGCAGCGGAGAGCCGGTGCCCGCCGACACGACGGCCGAGATCGTCCCCTCCACGAACGGCACGTCGGCGATGACCACCCGTTCGTCCGCGAAGAGCCGGGCGGTGAGCACCGAGCTTCCCAGATCGGGGATGAGGATCACCCCGTCTCCCCGGTCCACCTCCTCGATCGCCGCCGCCACCAGGTCCGGGCTGGTCCCGAGGCCGCCGTCGTCGGTGCCGCCCGCGGCGGCGAGCGGGACGTTCGAGCCGCCGATCTGCGAGGCCAGCAGCGCCACCTCGGCCGCCAGCGGGCCGCTGTGCGAGATGAGGACGATGCCTACCACGGGCTCACCACGCGCCCGCGGCCCGGCCCGCCCTCGGGAACGGCCCGGCGGCCACTCGCCTCGGACGGAAAAGGCCGTGCCCGCTCGGCGGAGACGGGGAGGATCCCGGCGGGAGCCGGAAGCGGGCGGGAGCGCCCGATGGTCCTCGCGTGGTGGTTCGTGCGGGTCCGCGTGCCGTGGTTCGTGCGGGTTCGCGTGCGGAGGCTTGTGCTGGTCCTCGCGTGGTGGTTCGTGCGGGTTCGCGTGCGGTGGTTCGTGCGGGTCATCGCGCCGTCACCGTGTGCAGGGCGGAGAGGATGAGCGCGGTGGAGGCGGCGCCGGGGTCCTCGTGGCCCACGCTGCGCGGCCCGAGATAGCTGGCCCGCCCCTTGCGGGCCTGCATCGGGATCGTCGCCTCTGCTCCGACGCGGGCCGCCTCCGCCGCGGCGCCGATCGCCTCCGCGGGGTCCTTCCCGTCCTGTACGGCCTGTTCCAGTGCCCGTACGGCCGGGGCGAGGGCGTCCACCATGGTCTTGTCGCCCTCGGCCGCGGATCCCAGCTTCCGTATCCCGGCGAGCCCGGCCTCCAGGGCGGCGTGGAGTTGCGCGACGGACACCTCGGGGGTGTCGCCCAGCGCCTTGCCCGCCTCGCGGAACGCCGTGCCGTACAGGGGGCCGGACGCCCCGCCGACCTTGCGGATCAGGGTGTTGCCCACCAGTACCAGCAGCGGTCCCGGGGTGCCGGGTTCCCCGGCTGCCAGGGCCGTGGCGACCGCGGTGAGGCCCCGGTCGAGGTTGGCACCGTGGTCGGCGTCGCCGATCGCGGCGTCCAGGGCGGTCAGCCAGTCCTTCTCGGCGGCGACGGTCCTGGCGGTCTCCTCGATCCAGGCGGTGAAAAGGGCGGTGTCCAGCGCGGTGTTCATCTCAGCGTCCGTGTCGGTGTCGGTGTTCGGGCCGGTGGTGTTCGTACGGGTGCCGGTACCTGTGTCGATGCCCGGCGCGGTGCTCGTTCCGGCGTCCGCCTCGGAGGCCATCAGCGGCCCCAACGCAGGGCGGGGGTCTCGACGGGGGCGTCCCACAGCCGGGTGAGCTCCTCGTTCAACCGGCAGACCGTGATCGAGAATCCCTGCATGTCGAGGCTCGTCACGTAGTTACCGACGAGGTTACGCGCCGCCCGCGCGCCCTTCTCCGCCAGGTGGTCCACGACGGTCGCGTAGGCGACGTACAGCTCGATCAGCGGCGTGCCGCCCATGCCGTTCAGCATGACGAGGGTGTCGCCGGAGATCGGCAGGTCCTCGTGGATCGCGTCCATCGCCAGGTGGACCAGCTCGCGGGCCGGGCGCATGGCCGAGCGCGTCCGGCCGGGCTCGCCGTGGATGCCGATGCCCAGCTCGATCTCGGTGTCGGCGAGGTCGAAGGTGGGCATTCCCGCCGCGGGCGTGGTGCAGGGGCTCAGCGCGACCCCGAAGGAGCGGCTGCGGGCGTTGACCTCCCGCGCCACCCGCGCGACCTCGGCCAGCGGCGCGCCGGTCTCGGCCATCGCTCCGGCGATCTTCTCGACGAACAGCGTGGCGCCGGTGCCCCTGCGTCCCGCCGTGTAGAGGGAGTCGCGCACGGCCACGTCGTCGTCGACCAGCACGCTCTCCACCTGAACCCCCTCCTCGCCGCTCAGCTCGGCGGCCATCTGGAAGTTCAGCACGTCGCCCGTGTAGTTCTTCACGATGTGCAGGACGCCCGCCCCGCCGTCCACCGCCGCGGTGGCCTCGATCATCTGGTCGGGCACCGGGGAGGTGAAGATCTCACCGGCGCAGGCCGCGTCGAGCATGCCGTACCCCACGAATCCGGCGTGCAGCGGCTCGTGCCCGGACCCGCCGCCGGACACCAGGCCCACCTTGCCGGGGCGCGGCCCCGAGGCCCGGAACACGATCTGGTTGTCCACGTCCACCCGCAGCCCGGGATGGGCCGCCGCGACGCCGCGCAGCGCATCGGGAACGACGGACTCGACATCGTTGATGAGCTTTTTCACAGTTCCCAAACTCGCCCTGTTCGCGAGCGATGGCAAGCATCGGCCGCGGAAGCCCCTCCCCGGCGTCGCGTCCGCGGCGTCGAGTCCCGGTGCGCGTCCCGGTGTCGCGTCCCGGTGCCGCGCCTCCGCCGGACCGGACGGCCGGGGCCTGCGCGGGGCGGGGTGATCCGGTGGGGAGGCGGGAGGTGGGGAGGCGGGGAGGTGGGGACGCGAAGGTGGCGGGCGGCGGTGGCGCTGTAGGAGGATCTGCCCAGGTCCTATCCCCCTTGGAGGCGTCATGTCGGTGTTGCGGAACCTGGTGGAGAGCATCCGGAACGGCGGGATCGAGGTGATCGACCTGACGGCGCCGCTGTCGTCGGAGACGCCGATCCTGCGGCTGCCGGAGCCGTTCGGCAACACCGTCCCGTTCGAGCTCAGGGAGATCAGCCGCTACGACGACCGCGGCCCCGCCTGGTACTGGAACGACATCGTGACGGGCGAGCACACCGGCACGCATTTCGACGCGCCCGTCCACTGGGTCACCGGCAAGGACGGCGAGGACGTCTCGCAGGTGCCGGTCGACCGGCTGATCGCCCCGGCCGTGGTCCTCGACCTCGCCGCGGAGGCGGCCGTGGACCCCGACTTCCTGCTGGAGATCGCGCACGTCAAGGCGTGGGAGGAGGCCAACGGGCCGCTGCCGGAGGGCGGATGGCTGCTCTACCGCACCGGCTGGGACGCCCGCTCCCACGACCAGGAGCGCTTCCTGAACGCGAACGAGACGGGCCCGCACACGCCCGGCGTCTCGGTCGAGTGCGCCCGGTGGCTGGCCGAGGAGACCGCGATCGCCGGGCTGGGCGTGGAGACCGTCGGCACCGACGCGGGCGCCGCGCACGGCTTCGACCCCGCCTTCCCGTGCCACTCGTTCCTGCTGGGCGCGGGGAAGTACGGCCTGACCCAGCTGCGTAACCTCGACCGGCTCCCGGTGACCGGCGCCGTGGTCGTCGCCCCGCCGCTGCCCATCGCCGGAGGCTCGGGCAGCCCGCTGCGGGTGCTGGCCCTGGTCGAGAGATGAACGCCGCCGAGCTCGCGGGGCCGACCTCCGCCCCGCGCGGCTCCGGCGGGCAGGCGGTCACCGTACGGGACCCGGGGGCTCGCCGGGGCGGACCGGCGGGGGAGCGCGGGGAGACCTGGGCCGGTTCACACCGGTCCGCACGGGTCCACGCCGGGGTCGGCCCGCGCGTGCGGATCGCGATGGCAGGAGGAGGCGTTCCGGGGACATCGAGCCCGGCCACGCGCGGGCGTCCGGAAGAGGGGCGGGACAGGAACGAGGGAGGTCGGGCCGGGGAGAGAGCTGAGGTACGGTTCAGCCATGGCTGAGATCGTGTACCCCCCGGTCATCGGGGCGGCGTTGACCGTGTTCCGCGCGCTGGACCTCAAGATCCGCATCGAGGGCGCGGGCCACATCCCGCGGACCGGCGGGGCCGTGCTGGTCAGCAACCACATCAGCTATCTCGACTTCATCTTCGCCGGTCTGGCCGCGCGCCCCTCCGGGCGCCTGGTGCGTTTCATGGCGAAGAAGGAGGTGTTCGACCACCGGATCTCCGGGCCGCTGATGCGCGGCATGCACCACATCCCGGTCGACCGCGCGGCCGGGGCCGCCGCGTTCGGCGCGGCGCTGAAGTCGCTCAAGGGCGGCGAGGTCGTCGGCGTGTTCGCCGAGGCCACGATCAGCCGGTCCTTCACGATCAAGGAGATCAAGAACGGCGCGGTCCGGATGGCCGTCAGCGCCAAGGTGCCGATGATCCCGGTCTCCCTGTGGGGCACCCAGCGGCTGTGGACCAAGGGCCACCCCAAGAAGCTGCTGCAGCGGCACGTGCCGATCACGATCGAGGTCGGCGAGCCCATGTACCCCCAGCGCGGCGACGACTACGACGCCATCACCGTCGACCTGCGCGAGCGCATGGCCGAGATGCTCGACAAGGCGCAGCGGAGCTACCCGGAGATCCCGCCGGGCGTCTGGTGGCAGCCCCGCCACCTCGGCGGCACCGCGCCCACTCCCGAGGAGGCCGCCAAGCTCGACGCCGCCGAGGCGGAGGCCAGGGCGACCCGCCACAAGTCATGAACAGGTAGTTCGCAAGTGGTGTGTCTCATCCTTTCCCCATGAGCAGCGCATTCGAGGACGTGGCGAACGCCTTCCAGCCGGTGCCGACCCCCGGCCCGGGACGCACCCCGGGGAAGGTCGGCATGGCCATCCTGCTGATCCTGTGGACGGGGCTGGCCGTGCTGCCCTTCGTGGTCGCGGTCCCCGGCCTCAAGCTCGCGACGGGCTCGATCGGCACCCCGGGAACGCTCACGGTCGTCTCGTGCGAGGACCTGGGCCGGGGCCGCTACGACTGCAAGGGCAGCTTCGTGCCCGACAGCGGCGGCGACGCCGTCCCGGTCGACGCCTCGCCCGACTCCAGCGCCGGTGACGTCAGGCGGGCGCAGCTCGCTCCCGAGGGCGACCGCGCCGTGCCGACCGGCACCTCCGGCGTCCTGGCCGCGCTGACCATGCCGTTCCTCGGCGTGGGCGTGCTGGGCTTCCTGCCGTACGTCCTCCTCTACGTTCTCAGGGTACGGCGGGGGCGCCGGGCCGCCGTGGTCCTCGGGTGCCTCCTCACGCTCGTCTCGCTCATCGGGGTGGTAACCGGGATGGTCGCCGCCTACTCCTGAGCGTGCCGAGGCGTGCGCGGACGCCCGGCGGCGTGTCCCGGTGCCCCTTCGGGGGACGGGCTGAGGACAATCGTCGGATGGAGAAGATGACGGACGCCGAATGGCGTGAGTTCGTGATGACGGGGACGCGCACCGGCAAGCTCGGGGTGGTCAGGGCCGACGGCAGGCCGCACGTGACGCCGATCTGGTTCGTGCTCGACGGGGACGACGTGGTGTTCACCACCCACGAGAGCGGGGTCAAGGGCAAGAGCCTGCGGCGCGACCCCAGGGCGGTGCTGTGCGTGGACGACCAGGTCCCGCCGTTCTCCTATGTCATGATCGAAGGTATCGTCACCCTCTCCGCGGATCCGGACGAGCTGCTGAGGTGGGCCACCGAGATCGGCGGCCGCTACATGGGCTGCGAGCGCGCCCACGAGTTCGGCCGGCGCAACGGCGTACCGGGGGAGTGGCTGGTCCGGCTCCGCGTCGGCAAGGTCGTCGCCGACCGGGGTGTGACGGAGTGAGGATTCGGTGTGACGGAGTGAGGATTCCGCCGGACATCCCGGCGGTCGCGGGCCGGTGGAGGCGGCAGGCCGCTCGGGCATCCGGCACGTTCGGCATCCGGGCATCCGGCACGTTCGGGCATCCGGGCACGCTCTCGGGCACCTGAGACCCTTCTCCTCCCCGTCCCCGACCAGAGCCGGGATAACGGGCCCGGCAGGGACGAATCTGGTCGAAGTTCAAAATTTTTAAACACGGTGGTGAGCTGCTGGAACGCCCGATTTAGGGTGTCGTGCACTTATTTTGCTTGCATGGGTCCGCCGGAAGCGGGCACTCTTTCCCGCGCCCTCGACAGAGGACCACGACCGGGCGGTGGTCCTCTGTCTCGGCGGCGGGCGTAGGCACCCCATCGACGCCCCCGCTGGTTTCGGATCGAACCAGATGGAGGACAAGGTGACGCGAACAACCCCCGGCAGGTCCAACGAGGTGTCGTCGAGCGGATCGGGCGGAGCACCCAGGCGCGTTCCACGCCCGATGGTCCTCGCCACCGCCTTCGTACTGGCGGCCTCGGGCGGCGTCGGGGTGTCCTCGGCGTCGGCGGCATCGCCGCCGCCCGCTCCCACGCCGCCGGAGACGCCGACTCCCAGTGTGACGGTGACGGTGAGCGAGACACCGACCCCGGAGCCCACACCGACCCCGACGCCCACCGCCACGACGCCGCCGCGGATACCCCGGGTGGCGTTCCCCGGCGTGCTGCACGGCGAGTTCGTCCTACCGGCGAAGGACGGCTGCGGCTTCACGGTCTTCGCCCAGACAGGTCAGGCGACCGTCGTGGCGGAGGACTCGATCACGGTGCGAAGCCAGGACGGCTTCGAGAAGGTGTACGCGATCGCCGATTCCACCAAGTCCCTCTCGGGACGGCGGGGCAACACGATCAGGCAGGGTGACTGGGTCTCGGTGACCGCCACGACCACGACCACGACCCCGGGCGGACCGGCGACGGGTGAGACGACCCCGAGCGCGCCGACCGCGAACGGGCCGGCCATGAGCGTGCCGACCGTGAGCGAGCCGCCCTCGAGCGAGACGCCCACGAGTACGCCGACCGTGAGCGAGACGCCCACGGCCACGCCGACTGAAAGTGAGCCGCCCACGGATACGCCGCCCCCGAGCGAGACGCCCACGGACACGCCCACGGACACGCCCACCCCGAGCGAGACGCCCACGAGCCCGCCGACCGAGGGTGAGACGGCGACGGCCGCCTACGTCTTCGACCTGACGCGGCCCAGCAGGAAGTTCTGGCGCGGTGGCGATCGGTGGGCCGTCGACCAGTGGCGGTCCGGCAGGTGGCACGCGCCCCGCGTCTGCCCCACGCCTCCCGTCGTGACCCCCACGCCGCCTCCCTCCGAGACCCCGCTCCCTCCCTCGGAGACCCCGGCGCCTCCCTCGGAGACGCCGGTCGTCCCCACTCCCGAGCCGACCCCCACCGTGACGGAAACCCCGACCCCGACCCCCACCCCGACCCCGACTCCCTGAGCGTCCGGGGACCGGACGCGGGTGTCACGCGGACCTGAACCGCATGACCGCGCCATGGATCCGGGGCTGTCCGGCACGAGGTGACGGCCTCGGCTCCGGCCCCGCGCGGTGCGACACGGTGACGGCCGGGTCTCCGATCGGAGACCCGGCCGTCACCGTGTCCCGCGCGTCGGATGGTGGGCCACAACAGGACGGCGATCCGGCGAATGGCCCCGATCGTCCGTCGGCGTCCGCTCACGGTCGTGAACAGGAAACGGGCCGGAACACCGCACAAGGGCGTCGGAGACCGTGCCCGGCCGTGTTTGACCGGTCCGTGCGCGGGTAGCGGCGGTCGGCCGGGGACTGGTCGCCCCCTGTACACGAAGAACGAACAGAAAAGCGCGATGGGGTGGTGGTCGGTTGGGCAGGAAGGGCCTTCGATAATTCGGGTCGCCGACGGCGTGTTCTCGCCGCCGTCGCCGTTCGCGTCCAGGACCCGGTCGCGTACGTGTTCGTTCGACGGCACCATTCTCTTGGTCGAACATTCTTTGGTTCGGCCACATCCGGCCGGTCCGGAAATTCCCGCCCTGCATGAGGAGCGTTAATCGGGAAACGGCTGTTTCCGCCAAGTGGCGGCGCCTCCCTTCTGGAACGTTTTATGACGCGGGTCGTCGCTCGTAATCCGCGATTCGGCGACCGGGGGCCGCGGACGGCGCGCGGGGCCCGGCGATGTCGACCGAAATCCGGGGCCGTCGCGCCCGGTCACGCCGGGCCGTCGGCGCCCGGTGCGGGGACCGGCCGGCCGTCGAGCCGGAAACGGTGAATCCAGCCTGGTCAAGCGCCCCTCGCACTCCTCTGGCTCCCCGCTCGCGGGACTCCTCCTCCCGGGCTTCCCGGGGCGACGCGTACGGAATGGGGCGACGGGGCGTGACGCATTATGTCACGGTGAAAATCAGTATTACGTCAGGAGACTTATGATTGTCGACCACTGATTAGCAGCGACAGTGCCATTTATCGCTGGCTTGCCACATACGCGGTGATTTGCTATACGTAAAGGAGGGTAGGGTCTTGTTAAATCAAGATCGCATGCGTTGTCGTGTCGAATAGTGACCATCCGGAATTGATGGTATGGGTGTGTCACGTTCACTCCGCGTCGTCGATCCGCCGACGAAACGGCGATCCACCAGGAAAGGAAAGGAAAGGAAAGGTGACGAACGGCCGTGACGGTCCCCTTCCGTGGTCAACCGGGTTGTCGCGGAGGGCGCCGTGAACACCCGATCGAGAATGGGGATTGATGATGGGACGAGGCGAGATGATCCGATTAGATTGCTGTTAACGGGAATGTCGAGGCGCATATGCTTTTTCGTATACTGGGTCCGCTTGAAGTGCTGATCGGTGACACACCGGTCGTCGTCGGCAAGAACCGGCAGCGCATCGTTCTCACGATGCTCCTGGCCGGCGCCGGCCGCATCGTGACGGTCGGGGAGATCGTGGAGGCCCTCTGGGCGGGCAGGCCGCCGCGGACCGCCGCCGAGCAGGTGCAGACGTGCATATGGCAGCTGCGCCGCTCCTTCGCGCTCGCCGGAGCCGCCGCGGACCTCATCGAGACGACGTCACC
Organism: Streptosporangium vulgare; assembly: GCF_042428775.1. Classification (NCBI taxonomy): domain Bacteria; kingdom Bacillati; phylum Actinomycetota; class Actinomycetes; order Streptosporangiales; family Streptosporangiaceae; genus Streptosporangium; species Streptosporangium vulgare. The sequence continues at coordinate 810,426 of NZ_JBHMBS010000001.1, forward strand.
GGGTTACGCCCTGCGCGTCGACCCGCAGACCGTCGACGCGCACCGGTTCAACGAGCAGGTCGCCGACGCCCGCTCGCTGGCCGCGCAGGGCGATCGGACGCTGGCGGCGTCCCGCTTCCGCTGCGCGCTGTCGCTGTTCCGCGGCCCGGTGCTCGCCGAGGTCGACAGCCCCGCCGTGCAGGCCATCGCCGCCAAGTGGGAGGAGCGGCGGCTGTCGGTCATCGAAGAGTGCATCGACCTGGAACTCCAGTGCGGTCGCGGCCGGGAGCTGATCGACGAGCTGATGGCCCTGGTGGAGCGGTATCCCCTGCGGGAGGGCCTGCGCGCGCAGCTGATGTACGGGCTGTACTGCGCCGACCGGCGGGCGGAGGCACTGGAGGTCTACGCCGCTGGGCGGGTGCTCCTCGTCGACGAGCTCGGCCTCGAACCCGGCCCGACCCTGCGGGAGATGCACCAGCGCGTCCTGGCCGGCGAACCGGTTCACGCCCTGGAGGACACGCCCGTCAACGTGCCCGCCCAGCTCGTCGCGGACCTGCCCGACTACGTCGGCCGGCCTGAGCACGAGCGCCGCATCCGTGCCGCGCTGACGGCCGAGAGCCAGGGCGCCCGCATCTGCGGCGTCTACGGCAAGTGGAGCTCCGGCAAGTCGGCCATGGCCCTGCACGTGGCCCACCAGCTGCGCGACGAGTTCCCCGACGGGCAGCTCTACGCCGATCTGCGCGGCTCCCGGCCCGACCCGGTCGACGTCGGCGACGTGCTGTCCTGTTTCCTGCGCTCCTTCGGCGTCGCCGACACCGCGATCCCGAAGGAGCTCGCCGAGCGGGCCGCGATCTACCGCAGTCTGCTCGACCGCAGGCGCGTGCTCATCATGCTCGACGACGTGCTCGGGGCCGGTCACGTCTGGCCGCTGATCCCGGCCACGCCCGAGGCCGCGCTGCTGATGACCAGCCGTTCGAACCTGTCCGACGTCCCGGGCAACTTCCCCGTCGAGGTGGGCATGCTCACCGTCGACCAGTCGGTCGAGCTTCTCCGCAAGGTCGTGGGCGTCCACCGCATAGCGGCGGAGCCCGAGGCGGTGGACCAGGTGGTCGGCGCGACCGGCAGGCTGGCACTCTCGGTGCGTGCCGCCGCGGCGCGCCTCGCCTCCCGCACCCACCTCAAGATCGGCCGTCTCGCGCAGCGGCTGAGCGACCCGGACCGCCGGCTGGACGAGCTCTCCCACGGCGCGTTCGACATGCGCTCCTACCTGGCCCCCAGCGTCGAGGCCCTCGACCCGGACACGCGGCGGGTCTGGTACGCGGCGGGCATGCTGCAGGTGCCCGACTTCGGCGCCTGGGTGATCGCCGCCGCCGTCGACACCCCGATCGCCGAGGTGGAGCCGATCCTGGAACACCTCGTCGACCGGGGACTGCTGGACGTGGCGGGCACCGACCACATGGGGGTGTTGCGCTGCCGGATGCACCAGCTGATGGGTCTGTACGCCAGGGAACGTTCCCTCAGCGAGCTGACCGCCGCGCAGCGGACCGGCATGCTCGATCGCGCCACCGACTGCTGGCTGGGTCTCGCCCAGGGCGCCGAGCGACTGCTCAAGGGCGAGGCGGGAGCGTCCGGCCTGATCGAATGCCCGACGTCGGTGTGCGAGCAGATGATCGAGATGGTGACGTCCGATCCGGGTGCCTGGCTCGAACTCGAGGCCGAGGGGCTGCGCTTCGCCGCCCGCCATCGCGGCCGGCTGCCCCGCGTGCCGGCACCGGCCCGCCCCCGGCTCGGCCGCCCGGAACTCGGCATCGTCGGCGCGGACGCGGACGACCAGGACGGTGTCGCGGCCGTGCCGTCCGCGAGCTGACGGCCGCCGTGCGAAGGCGCGGGAGGTGGACGGGGCCCGGCCGGGTGGCGTCCGTGCGCGCGGAACGCGTACGGACGCCACCCGGCCGGGCTCACCGACCCGGACCGGCGTCCAGGTGTCCGCTGTCCGGGGGCACGCCGCCCGGACGAACGTCTGGATGTCCGGTCGGATGTCCGGCCGGGTGTCCGTCGTCCGGGGATGCGCCGCCCGGACGCACGTCGTCGGGGCGCGTGCCGGGCACCGGGGCGTACGCCGCCGCGCACGAGCCGGTCGTGGCGGTCCATCCGTTCGTGCCGATGACGTGTTCCAGCGCCGCCGTGACGCGGTCCAGCTCCCCGTCGGGGAGGGCGTCCGCGAAGATCTCCGACACCGCCGCGTCGAACACCGGCTTGGCGGCCTCGAGGGCCTTCTCGCCGGCCGGTGTGAGCTCGGCCCAGGTGGCGCGGCGGTCGCGGGGCGACATCGTCCTCCGGACCCAGTCGCCGGGCTCCTCCAGCTTGGCGACCAGCCTGGTCACCCCGCTCTTGGAGAGCATCAGGTCGCGGGCGAGCTCGCCCATCCGGGCACGCCCGCCGTGCCGTTGCAGAACGGCGAGCAACTCGTGCTCCGCCAGCGTCATCCCCGCCCGCGAGCGCAGGACCGCGTCGAGACGCACGTTCGTCATCCCGTTGAACCGGAAGATCGCGGCCCAGGCCGCCATCTTCCGCTCCAGCCGACGTTCGTCCATTTTACTACCATATCGCAACAGTTGACTCGTGCACTATTCCACTTATACCGTTGAATCAAGAACGGTTGTCAAGTGAACAGTTGAGAGGTGTGCTAATGAATACCCGAATCGCAGTGATCTACTACTCGGCGACGGGCAACGTGCACGCGCTCGCCGAGGCCCTGGCCCGTGGCGCCGCCTCGGCGGGGGCGGAGGTCCGGCTGCGCCGGGTCACCGAGCTGGCCCCTCGTTCGGCGATCGACTCCAACCCGGCCTGGCGCGAGCACCTTGACGCCACCGCCCACGTCGAGGAGGCCACCGTCGACGATCTCGTCTGGGCCGACGGGTTCGCCTTCGGCACGCCCACCCGCTTCGGCAACGTCAGCTCCCAGCTCAAGCAGTTCCTCGACATGACCGGCAAGATCTGGCAGGAGGGCGAGCTGGCGGGCAAGGCGGCGACCGGGTTCACCAGCAGCTACGAGGTCCACGGGGGGCAGGAGACCACCCTGGTCGCCCTCTACAACGTGATGCACCACTGGGGCTCGATCATCGTCCCCACCGGGTACGTCGACTACGACCTCATCCACGCCGCGGGCGGCAACCCGTACGGCATCAGCATCCGTGACGGCGACGAGGACCTGGCCAAGCATGTGTACGCCGCCGCCGAATACCACGGTGCCCGCTTCACCCGGATCGCCGAGGCGCTCAAGCCACTGCGCGCCGCGGACGCGTGACGCCCGCCCCCGACAGTCGCACTGCGAGGCGCGGACGCCCGACGCCCGCCCCGGCACCGACTCGTCGCGCGCCGGACGTGTGACGTCCGGCCCGGCCACGAACCACCGCGAGCCGCGGACGCGAGACGTCCGGCCGGTACGACAGGCGCCACCCGAAACCGCCGGAGCATCGCTCCGGCGGTTTCTTCGTCTTCGTCTTCGCTGTCTTCGCCGTCTCACGGCCCGCCCAGGCCGGGGCCGGTGAGAGATGGGGAAGAGAGCATCGAGAGCCGACGCCCATAGCGTGAACTCACGTGATTGCAGGCGGTTCCCGGACATCGTCGCGTACGGGTCCGGACCGGGCTCCCGGCCAGCAGAGGCGGTATCACATGCGCGAAGCACCGAACACGAATCAGACCGGCCAGGATGACTTCCGCGCCCTGATGGCGGGTTTTCCCACCGGGGTGGCGGTCGTGACGGTCGTCTCCGCCGACGGCAGTCCCAGAGGCATAACCTGCTCGTCGGTCTGCAGCGTCACCCTCGCCCCGCCGACCCTGCTGGTGTGCGTGCGCAACGCCAGCCCGACCCTGGCGGCGGTGCTCGCCGCCCGGCGGTTCACCCTCAATCTTCTCGACCACAACGCCCGGCCGACCGCCGAGTTGTTCGCCTCCGGGGATCCGCGTCGCTTCGAGCGCGCCGAGTGGACGGTCGACGGCGGGGCGTGCGGCCCGCACCTGGTGCGGGACGCCCACTCCATAGCCGACTGCCTGGTGTCGCGCGCCGACCGGGTCGGCGACCACACCGTCGTGATGGGCGCGGTCCAGCGCGTGCTGCGCCGCGAGTCGCGCCGTCCGCTGCTGTACGGGCTGCGCCGCTACTCGGTGTGGCCGGAACCGCACGAGCCCGTCCCAGCCGAGATCACGGACGTCGCGGAGCCCGCCTCCGCGGGGCGCCGCCCCCGGCCCGCGTTGACCGCGGAAACCGCGAGCCACCGAATGTCATGAAGGAGCACAGATGACCAGCTCGACGAGGAGCACCTTCGCCCCGGTCTCCGACCCGTACCAGCACACTGAGAACTTCCGCCGGGCTTTCAACTCCGGTGACGCGGCCGCCGTCGAGGCCGGTCTGGAGGACGGCGCGGTCTTCGTCCGCGGCCCCGGCGATCCCGTCACCGGCGGCGAGGCGAGCAAGGCGATCGCCGACTTCCTCGCGCTCGGGCTGCCCATGGACATCCGCGACCGCCACGTCTACGTCGCGGACGACATCGCGCTGATCATCGCCGACTGGGTCGTGGAGGGCACCGGCCCCGGCGGCGACCACATGCGGATGGAGGGAACGAGCACCGACGTCATCCGGCGCGGTGCCGACGGCCTCTGGCGCTCGGTCATCGACAACCCGCACGGCACCACGCGCCCCGCGGCCTAGACCGCCCCTCGACGCCCCGCCCCCTGAGACACCCCGAGACCCCAAGGAGAGAACGTGACCATCACCACGCCCGCCCCCTCGGGGGCCATACCCCTGCCGGACTGGTCGGCCAGGCCGGACACGCCGACGGGATGGGTCGACCGCGCCCGGGAGGTGGCCGACGTGCTGAGCGTCGGCGCGGCCGAGCGCGACCGCGCCAACCAGACGCCGCACGAGGAGATCCAGGTCCTCAAGGAGTCGGGACTGGTGCCGATCTTCGGTCCCGTGGAGCACGGCGGCGCCGGCCAGGAGTGGCCGACGGCCTACCGGGTCGTGCGGGCGGTCGCCTCGGCCGACGGGTCGATCGGCCAGCTGCTGGGCGACCACTACACCTGGTGCTGGCTGCCCCGCTGGCTGGGCACCGAGGAGCAGATCCGGCGGCTGGAGATCGAGGCCACCCGGGGCAACTGGTTCTTCGGGTGCGCCCTCAACCCGCGCGACGCCGACGTGGTCGCCACGGACGAGGGCGACCACCTGGTCTTCAACGGCAGCAAGCACTTCTGCACCGGGGTGAAGGTCTCCGACCACACGGTGCTGGAAGGCGTGCTGAACGGCGAGGACCACGTGCTGGCCGTCGTGCCCACCGACCAGCCGGGCATCATCCACCACAACAACTGGGACAACATGGGCCAGCGCCTGACGGAGAGCGGCGGGATCACCATCCGCGACGTCCGGGTGCCCTGGGAGGACGCGCTGGGCTACCGGGGCAAGGTGTTCGAACCCCGAACCTACGCGACCACGAACGTGCCGACCGGCCAGCTCCTGTTCTGCAACATCTGGCTGGGTGTCGCCGGGGGCGCGCTGCGCGCCGCGATCGAGTACACCCAGACGGGCCGGGGCTGGGGCGGCTACGAGCGCACCGTCGACGAGCCCCGCGTCCAGGACACCATCGGCGACCTGACCGCCAAGCTCTGGGCCGCCGAGGCGCTGGCCGACCAGGTCGCCGAGGAGGGCATGGCGCTGCACCGCGACCCCGACTCGGTCACCCCCCGGATCCGGGGCGAGTACAAGGTGCGTACCGCGGCGGTCAAGGCGCGGGCCGACGAGGTGGCGCTCGAGGTCACCTCACGGATCTTCGAGGTCACCGGGGCCCGCTCCACCGCGAACCGGTTCGGCTTCGACCGCTTCTGGCGCAACGTCCGTACCCACACGCTGCACCACCCGGTGGCCTACCAGCGCCGCGAGGTCGGCCTGTACCGGCTGCTGGACGAGGTGCCCGAGCCCGGCCGCTACTCCTGACGACGGCCCCGAACAGGAAGGACGAACCTGCCGTGACCACGATCCCGCACGTGCCCCTCAACGATGGCGTGTCCATCCCGCAGCTCGGGTACGGGGTGTTCCTCATCCCCGCCGACCAGGTGGTGGAGCCGATGACGACGGCGATCGAAGAGGGCTACCGCCTCATCGACACCGCCGCCGCCTACCAGAACGAGGCCGGAGTCGGAAAGGCGATCGCCAACAGCGACGTCCCGCGAGAGGAGTTCTTCGTCACCACCAAGCTGTGGAACGACGCCCACGGCTACGACGAGACCATGCGGGCCTTCGACGAGAGCATGGCCCGGCTCGGCCTCGACCATCTCGACCTGTACCTGATCCACTTCCCGCGCCCCGCGCTGAACCGGTACGTGGACAGCTGGCGGGCGTTCGAGAGGCTGCGGGCCGACGGCCGCGTCCGGTCGATCGGCGTGTCGAACTTCGGCGTCGCCGAACTCGACCGGCTGGCCGAGGAGTGCTCGGTGGTTCCCTCGGTGAACCAGATCGAGCTGCACCCCCTTTACCCGCAGCACGAGCTGCGCGCGGCGCACGCCGAACGCGGCATCGTGACGCAGGCATGGAGCCCCATCGGCCGTGACCAGGGACTTCTCCAGCACCCCACGGCGGTGGAGATCGCCCGGGAGTGCGACAGGACCCCCGCGCAGGTCGTGCTGCGCTGGCACCTGCAGCACGACATCGTCGTCATCCCGAAGTCGGCCAGGCCCGAGCGCATCCGCGCCAACATCCAGGTGTTCGACTTCACCCTCGACGAGTCCCAGATGGCACGGCTGGACGACCTGGGCACCGAGCAGAGATGCCACCCCGTCCCCGGCACGCTGTTCGACGTGTCGTGACGGCCCCACGCGCGAGAACACGGGAGGAGAGCGCGGTGTCCCTTCACAACCACCACGGTCCGCGGAAGGTGCGGTCACGTGAGGATCTCGTCGGCCCGCTGTTCGGGGCGGCGGCGTTCCAGATGCTCAACGCGGGCTGCGAGCTGGGCCTGTTCGCCCTGCTGAGCGACAAGGGGGAGCTGGCCGCCGAGGAGGTCGGCGACGCGCTCGGGCTGGACCCGCGCCCGGCGGAGATCCTGCTGCTCGGCGTCACCGCTCTCGGGCTCACCGAGGTGACAGGCGGGCGCTACCGCAACTGCGCGGTGATCCAGGGGATGTTCGAGGACGGTTCCTGGGAGGTGCTGGCCGACATCGTCGCCTTCCAGGCCAAACTCGTCTATCTTCCGCTGGCCGACCTCGTCGAGTCACTGCGGGAGAACACCAACGCCGGGCTGGCCCGGTTCGCGGGGACGGGCGAGGACCTGTACCACCGGCTGCCCGAGACGCCGGAGCTGGAGCGGCTGTTCTACCGCTGCATGCGGTCCTGGTCGCTGCTGTCCAACCCGGTCCTGGTCGCCAGGGCGGACCTCACCGGGGTGCGCCGGGTGCTCGACGTGGGCGGCGGCGACGGGGTCAACGCGATCGAGCTGGCCCGCGCCAATCCCGGGGTCGAGTTCACCGTGCTCGACCTGCCGGGCGCGGTGGACATCGCCCGGCGCAAGATCGCCGACAACGGCCTGAGCGATCGCATCGACGTGCGGGTGGGCGACATCTTCAACGACCCGTACCCCGAGGGCCACGACGCGGTGCTGTTCGCCAACCAGCTGGTCATCTGGTCCCCGGAGCAGAACCGCGACCTGCTGCGCAAGGCGCACGCGGCGCTGCCCGAGGGCGGCAGGGTCATGGTGTTCAACGTGATGTCCGGCGACACCGGCGACGGCCCGCTCTACTCGGCGCTGGACAACGCCTACTTCGCCACGCTCACCGCGCCGCGCAGCATGATCTACAGCTGGAGCCACTACGAGCGGTGGATGCGCGAGACGGGGTTCGACGAGGTGCGCAGGCTTCCCGGGGAGACCTGGACCCCGCACGGGGTGATCAGCGGGATCAAGCGGGCCCCCGCCGCGAGCTGAGCCGGGGATCCGGACGGGGCGCCCACACGGCCCCCGCCCGGACCCGCGAGCCCCGAGCCCCGAGCCCCGAGCTCCGAGATCTGAGCCCCGAGCTCCGGGTCCTGGGTTCCGAGTCCTGGGTTCCGAGTTCTGAGTCCCGAGCCGGTCCTGCCGTACAGGAGTCATCGAGATGAGTGCCGCACGGCGTATCGAGGGAATCCTCGACGAGATCCGCGCCATCGCCCCCCCGTGGCGCCGCGCGCTGGACCACGCCACCCTGCGCAGGCTGTGGGAGCTGACCGCCGAGCTGACCGCGACGTACCCGGCGGGGGGCGCGCGCTACCGGCACGTCCTCGCGGCGGCCGGGCGGGACGTCGGCGTGCCGCACCGGCGGGTACGCGACCTGGTCGGCGGCAGCACCGTGCTGGTCATCGGGGCCGAGGGGCGCATCGGCGGCATGCTGGTCGCCGGGCTGGCGGGCATGGGGCCGGGCAGGCTGCTGACGGCCGGACTCTCGCCGGACGCCCCCGTGGACGGCGCCGAGCACCGCGTCCTCGACATCCGCGACCGGGAGCGGGTCTCCCGGCTGATCGCCGGTGTCCGCCCCGACGTCGTCTTCCACCTGGCCACGCGCCCCGTCACGGGAACGGCCGAACGCGACACCCACGACTCGGTCTGCGCCGACGTGCTGGGCACGCGCCACGTCGTGGACGCCTGCGCCGAGGCGCGGGTCGGCGTCCTGGTCGTCGCCTCCGCCGAGGAGTCACTGCTCCTGTACGCCCACGACGTCCGGTCGGCCAGCAAGCGGGCCATCGAACTGATCGTCGCCGACGCCGCGGCCCGGGGGCGGGTGAACGCCGTCATCGCGCGCCTCGCCCACGTCACCGACGACTCGCCGCTGCTGCGCCGCTTCCGCCGCGCGTGCCGCGAGGGGACGGTGCTGTGGCTGCCGGCGCCGACCCGGCGATTCCACCTGCAGTCCGCGCGGGAGGCCGCGCAACTGCTGCTGGTCGCGGCGACCGGCGCCCGCGCCGGCGCGGCGGCCGTGCACGCCGTCCGGGACCTGGCCCTGCCGGCGACCCCCCTGGACCTGGCGGTCGGGGTGATGAGAGAGGAAGGGGTGACGGCGATGCGCATCGCTGACGACGTGACGGGCAGACCGCCCCAGCACTGCCCGGACCTGACGGGCCGGGCGGGCCTCACCGGGGTCAGCCCGCTGTTCAACGCCTTCGAGGCCTCCGGCGCCGAACGGTCGCTCTCGCCGGACGTCGACGTGGTGGCCTGCCGGTTCCGGCTGCCCGCGGCGGCCGTACGGCAGCTCGACCGTCTCGCCGACCTCTGCCTGGGGACCCGGGAGCACGACATGGCCGACGCGTTCGACCGGTTCGCGCGCACCTTGCTGGAGGCCAACCTGGCGCAGACGCCACGGTCCGTCGTCCGCCGCATCGCGCACCTGAGCGAACCCCACCGCCGGCACATGACGGCCACGGACCGCATGGTCAACGACCGCGTCAGGTGGTGGGCGGCGCGATGAACACCTCCGAACGGACCCGTCTTCCTGGAACGGTCCTGCTGCTGTGCCTGAGCCAGATCGTCGGATCGCTCGGGCTGGCCGCGGGCGCCACCGCGGGCCCCCTGCTCGCCGAGCTGATCACCGGATCCGCGGCCTACGGCCCGACGGCGATGGGCGCCCTGGTCACCGGGTCGGCGCTGGCCGGCCCCGCCGCGGGCACGATCATGCGGCGGCTCGGGCGCGTGTGGGGACCGGCCGCCTGCAACCTCTGCGCGACCGCGGGCGCGGCCGTCGTCGTGTTCTCCGTGAACTGGGGGCTGGCGAGCCTGCTGCTCGGCACCGTGCTCCTGGGCGCGGGCACCACCGGCGTGATGCTCGGCCGCTATCTGGCCACCGACCTCGTCGACGAGCGCCGTGCCCCGCAGGCGATGGGGCTGGCGGTCGCGGCCGTCACCGTCGGCGCGGTCCTCGGTCCCGTGCTGCTCGGACCGACCGGCGTGGTGGCGGAGGCGGCGGGCCTGCCCCCGCAGACGGGTCTGCACCTGCTCGCGGTGGTGGTGTTCCCGCTGGCGTCACTGATCCTGCTCAGGCTGCGCGGTGGCGGCGGGCCGGAGGCGCCCGCGACGGGCACCCCGGCCTCCGGGCGCGGGACGGGACGGCTGCTGCCGCTGCTGGTGCTGGGCACCGGCAACCTGTCCATGGTGGCGATCATGGGCTCCGTGCCGAACCACCTGCAGCACAGCGGGTGGGACCTGCAGGCGGTCGGGATGTTCGCCGCCCTGCACATCGGCGCGATGTTCGCCTTCGCGCCGGTCTCGGCGGCGCTGTGCAGGCGGTTCGGCCCCCGCACCGTGGCGCCGGCCGCGGCGCTGTGCATGACCGGCTCGCTCGCCTTCGGCGTGCTCGGCGGCGGCGTCGGCTCCGACCTGGCGCTGCTGGCGCTGGTCGGGGTGTCCTGGAACCTGCACCTGGTCAGCGGCAGCATGTGGCTGGTGGAGGTGACGCCGGAACCGCTGCGCAACCGCGCCGAAGGGCTCGGCGAGCTCGCCATGGGCGCCGCCGCGGCGGCCGGAAGCCTCGGCCTGGCCGGGCCGCTGCTCTCCCTGGGCGGGCTTCCGCTGCTCTGCCTGGCGATGGCCGCGGTCAACGTCGCGACCGCCGTGGCGCTCGCCGCCAGGGCGCGGTCGCGCCGCACCCCGGCGGCCCCGGCTCCGGTCTCCGCGGTCTCCGCGGACTCCCCGAGCCGTGATCTCCCGAGGCCGTGAATCCCCGCCCGTGAATCCCCGAGGCCGTGAATTCCCGGCGTCGCGAGTCCTCGAAGTCGTAATGCCCCGGCGCGTACGGGGAAGGTCACCGTCGGAGAGACCGACCACGATTCCATGGAGCCGAATTGAGTGCAGAGTCCGAATCCGTGATGTCTCCCAGCCGCTTCGACGACCGGATCACCGCGGATCCGGACTCGGCCTGGCCCGTGGAGGCGGGCCGCTACCGGCTGGTCGCGAGCCGCGCGTGCCCGTTCGCCAGCAGGGCCGTGGTGAGCCGCAGGCTGCTCGGCCTGGAGGACGCGATCTCACTGGCCGTCGTCGATCCCATCCAGGACGACCGGGGCTGGAACTTCGGCCTCGGCCCCGGCGGCAGGGACCCCGTCCTCGGCTACCGCTACCTCAGCGAGGCGTATCTGGCCGCCGACGCGGACTACGACGGCGGGTTCAGCGTTCCCGCGATGGTCGACGTGGCCACCCGGCGCCTGGTGACCAACGACTTCGGCGTGATGACCCTGGACCTGGCGACCCAGTGGACGGCACTCGCCCGCCCCGGCGCCCCGGACCTGTATCCCGAGCCGCTGCGCGCGGAGATAGACGAGCTGAACGAGGTGGTGTTCCGCGACGTCAACGCCGGCGTGTACGAGGCGGGCATGGCCACCACCCAGGAGGCGTACTCGCGGGCCTACGACGCGCTGTTCGCCCGCCTGGACGCGCTGGAGGAGCGGCTGCGGACCCGTCGTTACCTGGTCGGCGACACGATCACCGAGGCCGACATCCGGCTGTTCACCTCGCTGGTGCGCTTCGACGCGGTCTACCACGGGCACTTCCGGTGCAACCGGTCGAAGCTGACGGAGATGCCGGCGCTGTGGGCGTACGCGCGTGACCTGTTCCAGACTCCCGGCTTCGGGGACACGGTCGACTTCGACCACATCAAGCGCCACTACCACCTCGTCCTGGACGAGGGCAACCCCCACCACATCGTGCCCGGCGGCCCGGACCTGTCCGGATGGCTCACCCCGCACGGCCGCGAGGCGCTCGGCGGCAGGCCGTTCGGGGACGGCACCCCGCCGGGGCCGCCGCCCGGCGCGGAGGCGGTGCCGCCCCGGGGACGCGCGGCCTGACGCGGCCGCCCCGGCTCCTGTCGCGGCCGTCCCGCATCCTGTGATCCGTCCTGTTCTCTGTGACGTCCCATGGTTCTCCGTGGCGTCCCGTGGCCGATGCCGAGCTCCCTGACCCCCTGAGTTCCCTGCCCCGCGTCCACTGATCCGTCCCGGCTCCGGAGGAGCCGGGACCGGGACGGGCCATGGTCACGCCGCGCAGTGCCGCCGCAGCAGCCGCGCCACCGCGAAGGCCAGCTCGATGGACTGGCCGGCGTTCAGCCGCGGATCGCACGCGGTCTCGTACCGGTGCCCGAGGTCGACGTCCAGCACCTCCTCCACCCCGCCGAGGCACTCGGTGACGTCGTCGCCGCTCAGTTCGAGGTGGATGCCGCCGGGGAAGGTGCCCGCGGCCCGGTGCACGGCGAAGAACCCCGCGACCTCGCGGGTGATGTCCGACAGCCGCCTCGTCTTGTAACCGCTCCGCGAGCGGAAGGTGTTGGCGTGCATGGGGTCGCAGGCCCACACCACCGGCCGCCCGGTGGCGCGGATCTCGTGGACCAGCGGCGGGAGCAGGTCGAGCACCCGGTCGGCGCCCAGCCTGCTGATCAGCACCAGCCTGCCGGGCGTGTGGCCGGGGTCCAGCCGCTCACACAGCAGCCGCAGCTCGGCGGGCGTGACGTCCGGTCCGATCTTCACCCCGATCGGGTTCGCGATCCCGGACAGGTACTCGATGTGCGCGCCGTCCCGTCTCCGGGTCCTGTCGCCCACCCACAGCATGTGGGCGCTGGTGCCGTACCAGGCCCCGGTCTCCTCGTCGGGCCGGGTCAGCGCCTCCTCCCAGCCGGGCAGCAGCGCCTCGTGCGAGGTGTAGAGGTGGTCCTGCGGGGTGCTCCGGTCCGTCCGCTCCGCACCGCACGCGGCCATGAAACGCAGCGCCCACGCGATGTCGGCCGCGACGTCCTCGTGCTGCCGGGCCGCGGGGTTGCGCCGTACGAACTCCTGGTTCCAGGCGTGCACCTGCTCAAGGTCGGCGAAGCCCTCCTGCAGGAGGGCGCGCAGCACGTTCAGCGTCGCCGACGCGTGGTGGTAGGCGCTGCGCAGCCGTTCGACGTCGGGGGTGCGGGCGGCCCGGGTGGGCGCCGTGTCGTTGACGATGTCGCCCCGGTACACGGGCAGCTCGACGCCGTCGACGATCTCGGTCGGGCTGCTGCGCGGCTTGCCGAACTGCCCGGCGATCCGGCCGACCTTGACCACCGGCAGGCCGGAGCCGTAGGACAGCAGGATCGCCAGCTGCAGGATCAGCCGGAGCTTGCCGCGCACCCCGTTCTCGATGCAGGAGCCGAACCGCTCCGCGCAGTCGCCCGCCTGCAGGAAGAAGGCGCGGCCGTCCGCGACGCGGGCCAGTTCGGCGCGCAGGTCCTCGATCTCGCCGGGCAGTACCAGCGGCGGAAGCTGGGAGATCTCGCCGAGGACGCGACCCAGCCCCGCGGGGTCGGCCCAGTCGGGTTGCTGGGAGATGGGCAGCCCGCGCCAGGAGTCCGGACGCCAGCCGGCCGGCGGCGGGTGTACGCCGGTACGGGCCGGCCGCGGGGCGGGGGCACCATCGGTCGGAACATCAATCATCTGCATGCCGCTGACAACTCCTTCACCAGATCTGCGCGATCGCGCCCGCTCCGGGGTGACGCGTCGCGGTCGCCGTTCTCGGCCGCGGGAGGCACGAAGGTCAGGAAAGCCCCGAGGCCGGGGAGGCCGGAGAGGCCGGGGTGCTCCCGCCGCGTGCCCCCCTCCCCGGCGGGCCGGTCATCCGCTCCTCAGGAAGTTCGCCATGAGCCGCTTTCCCATGGGGGTGAGCACGGACTCCGGGTGGAACTGGACGCCGAAGGTCGGGTGCGACCGGTGGCGCAGCCCCATCAGCACGCCGTCGTCGGTCCACGCGGTGGGTACGAGCTCGTCGGGCAGGCTCGCGTGGTCCACCACCAGCGAGTGGTACCGCGTGGCGGTGAACGGGTTGGGCAGCCCGGCCAGGACGCCCGTGCCGTCGTGCCTGATCGTCGAGGCCCTGCCGTGCACCGGCGCCGTCCGCACCACCTCGGCGCCGTACGCCGCGGCGATGCCCTGGTGGCCCAGGCACACGCCCAGCACCGGCATCCGGCCGGTGAGCGCCCGCGCGGCCGGTGCCGACAGGCCGGCCTCGGCGGGGGTGCAGGGGCCGGGGGAGATCACCAGCATGTCGTGGCGGGCCAGCCCGCCGATCGTCGTCTCGTCGTTGCGGAACACCGACACCGCGGCGCCGAGCTCGGCGAGGTAGTGGACCAGGTTGTAGGTGAAGGAGTCGTAGTTGTCGATCACCGCCACCTTGGGGGTCGCGTTCATGTCGTGGCCTCCGCCTCGCGTACCGCGCTGAACAGCGCGTTGGCCTTGTGCAGGGTCTCCAGGTACTCCGCTGTCGGGTCCGACTCGGCCACGATCCCGGCGCCCGCCTGGACGTACACCGTCTCGTCGGCGATCACCATGGTCCGCAGGCCGATGGCGAGGTCGGCCTTGTCGCCGACGCCGACGAAACCGATCGCGCCGCCGTACACGCCGCGGCGCTCCGCCTCCAGCTCGGCGATGATCTCCATGGCGCGGATCTTCGGCGCGCCGCTCAGCGTCCCGGCCGGGAAGGCCCAGCGCAGCGCGTCCAGGCAGGTCGCCTCCGGCAGCAGCTCTCCGGCCACCGTCGAGGACAGGTGCATCACGTGCGAGAAGCGCTCGACCTCCATCAGGCGCTCCACGCGCACGGTGCCGGGGGCGCACACCCGGCCGATGTCGTGCCTGCCCAGGTCCACCAGCATGACGTGCTCGGCGCACTCCTTGGCGTCGCCGCGCAGGTCCTGCTCCATCGCCAGGTCGTCGTGCGGGGTCGCGCCGCGGGGCCGGGAGCCGGCCAGCGGCTTGGTGCGGGCGGTGCGGCCGTCGGTGCGCACCAGCAGCTCAGGGGAGGCGCCCACGACGTGACGTCCCCCGCCGAGGCTCAGGTGGTACATGTACGGCGACGGGTTCACCGCGCGCAGGTGCCGGTACAGGTCCAGCGGGGTGACGCGCAGCGGCCGGGAGAAGCGCTGCGAGAGCACGATCTGGAACGCGTCGCCCGCGGCGATGTACTCGCGCGCCCGGACGACCCGCCGTTCGAACTCCTCCTGGGTGACGTTGGAGCGCCACCCCTCGCTGTCCGGCGCGGCACGCGGGCGCGACCGCGCGGCCCGGCCGACGAGCCCGGGGGCCGAGGGCGCGGACCGCAGGCACAGGCCCATGCGGTCGAGCCTCTCCACGGCGTCCCCGTAGGACTCCCGGTCGGGCCGGAACAGCGTGAGCACCAGCAGCTTGCGGGTGGCGTGGTCGAACACCACCAGGTCCTCCGCGGTCATGAACGCCGACTCCGGCACTCCCGGCGCGGGCCCGTCGGGAAGCGGCAGGCGCTCGAAACGGCTCGCGGCCTCGTAGCCGAGATAGCCGACGACGCCGCCGTGGAACGGCGGCACCCCGGGCACCGGGGCGGCCCGCGTCATGGCGATCTCGTGCAGCGCGGCCAGCGGGTCGCCCACCGGCGGGTCCAGCAGCCGGGGCCGGTGCCCGATGTAGGAGTATCTGCCGATGTCGCCGCTGACGGGCACGCTCTCCAGCAGGAATCCGGTGTCGTCAGGGCCGCAGAGCCGGTCGAACACGATGATGGGGGTCAGCGCGTCGGCCAGGAACTCCCGGTACACCGGGACGACGGCGTGGTCGCGCGCCAGGGCCGCGGCCTCGGCGCAACCGGGTACGGTGTCCAGGTCGAAGGCGGCACGCGCGGGTGAAAAGGTCATCAGGGCCTACTCCTCGACAACGCATCGGGTCCGCTCGGGCGCCATGAAGATCCCCTGCTGCCGGGCGGCGGGGATCGGCCCGGCCGCGCGCATGCGGACCGAGGACAGCACCATCGCCAGGATCATGCGCATCTCCGCGCGGGCGTACCCGCGCCCCACGCAGGTGCGGGAACCTCCGCCGAACGCGCCCCACACGTAGGGGTCGACGGAGGCGTCCACGAACCGCTCGGGCCGGAACAGCGACGGGTCCGGGTAGAGGTCCGGGTCGCGCTGCAGCAGGTACGCGCAGTGGACCAGGAACGTCCCGGGCGGCAGTTCGTAGTCGTCGATCCGCATCGGCGAGACGACCATGCGCACCCCGTTGAGCGCCGAGACCGGGTGCAGCCGCAACGCCTCCATGAGCGTGGCGTCGAGGTAGTCGAGCCCGCGGAAGTCCTGGGCGCGCACCGGGCGGGAGCGGAAGCGGTCGCCGAGCTCGCGGCCGAGCTCCGCCCGCACCCGGTCGTCGTCGAGCACGTGCAGGAACGTCCAGGACAGGGTGTTGGCCGTGGTGGAGAAACCGGTGTAGAGCAGGCTGAACACCTCGTCCCGTACCACCTCGTCGGTCAGGGATCCGTCGCCCTCGGCGGCGTGGCGCAGCAGGGCGGCGAAGACGTCGTCCACGCCCGCCTCCGCGCAGCGGTCCAGATGCCCGGGCAGGCGCTCGTCGACGAAGGCGCGGACGGCCCGGTCGGCCTCCAGGATCTCCTCGCGCCCGCATCCGGCGTTCTCCATGGGGAGCAGCAGCGCCGCGAGGGCGGCCTTGTCCTCGGCGTCCATCCCCCCGCAGACCACCTCGACGATGATGTCGCTCGTCAGCGCCTGCAACGCGGTGAACAGGTCGAACGGCACCCCTCGCGGCCAGCGCGCCACGTGCGCGTCGACCGCGTTCGCGGTGATCGCGGCGTAGTCGCGGCTGCCGCTGAAGGCGGGGTGCAGCTGGGCGCGGCGCCTGCGGTGCATGGTGCCGTCGATGTAGCCGACGGACTCCTCCTCGGTGCCGAAGAACACCTTGTTCGCCAGGGCGCCACTCGTCCGGTCGTCCGAGCCGTACATCACCTTGAGCTGGTCCGGCCGGGTCAGGAACACCCAGTGGCCGTTGTGCTCGACCGCGGTGAGGTCCTCGTTGCCCAGCGCGCCCAGGCGCAGGGTGAACATGTCGCCGTAACGCCGGGCCGTCCGTTCGACGCACCCGAAGGGGTCTCGTTCGAACGCGGCGAGCTGCTCGGCGACCGGCCCGTCCGGGCCGGGGGGAAGCCGCCGTACCGGGGTGGTGGTCAACATCGTCCTCTCACTCCTCTCCGAGCCTGCGCAGGGCCCAGCGGACGTCCTCGACGAACTGGTCGATGACCCCCGCGTCGGTCTGGTGGTGCATGATGCACGCGCGGATCACGTGTCCTTCGTGCGGCAGCTCCGAGGTGGCCACGTAGATGTTGCCCCGGGAGCAGATCAGCTCGCAGGCCCGCTGCGTGAGCCGGTCGGCCTCGGCCGTACCCGCCTTGTCTGCCGTGCCTGCCTTGTCGGCCGCGTTGTTCGGGCGCACCTTCAGCGCCACGGTGGGCAGGTGCGGCTCTCCCCGCGAGACGATGTCGATCCCGTCCACCTCGGCCAGCCGCCTGGCCAGGTCCTCGGCGAGGTCGAGCTTGTCGTCGAGGCACCGCTCGAAGGCGTTGATGCCGTGCATCTTGATCGGCAGCCACGCGGTCAGGCCGCGGAACTCGCGGGTCAGCTCGGGGCCGTAGTCCATGAAGTCGGGGCGCTCGTCGTCCTGCGACAGCTCCGGGATGTAGGCCGCGTCGGGGATGGCGAACGCCTGCTTGAGCGTGCTCTTGTCCCTCACCAGCAACGCGGAGCTGCCGTGCGGCAGGAACAGCGACTTGTGGGCGTCGACCGCGATCGAGTCGGCCTCCTCGATGCCGTCCAGCAGCACCCGCCCGCGCCGGGTCAGGCGGAAGAAACCGCCGAAGCAGGCGTCGACGTGGCACCAGACGCCGTACTCGCGGCACAGCGCGGCGACGGCGCGCAGGTCGTCCACCGCGCCGGTGTTCGTGGTGCCCGCGGTGGCCACGACGCAGGCGGGCGGCGTGCCGTAGCGCAGGTCCCGCTCGATCATCTCGCGCAGCGCGGCGAGGTCCATGCGGTACGCGCCGTCGGTGGGCACGGCCCGGTGTCCTCCGGCGCCGATGCCCGCCAGCCGCTCGGCCTTGGCCACCGAGAAGTGCCCCTGCTGGGAGACGTACACGGCCGCCCGGTGGTGCTGGTGCTCGGGGAGGCGTTCCAGCGCGCACCGCAGCGCCATGAAGTTCGCGATCGACCCGCCCGTGGTCAGGTAGCCGAACGAGCCCTCGCCGTACCCCATCAGCGAGCAGAACCAGTCGATGACGTTGGCCTCCAGCCGGGCGAAACCCGGTGCGGCCGCCCAGGCGCCCGCGAACCGGTTGAGGCTGCGGGCCACGAACTCGCCGACGGCCCCCTGGAACAGCCCGCCCGAGGGCACGTGGGCCATGAACCCGGGGTGGGGGTGCATCATCCCGTCGGGGAGCGCGGAGTCGAAGATCTCGTCGAGCAGGGTGGCGACGGCCGTGCCGGTGCGCGGTGCCCGCTGCTCGGCCCGTGGCGGCTCCGCGGCGGCGACCCGGTACCAGGCGGGGTGGTTGCCCTTGCTCAGGTCCTCGTGGAAGTCCATGAGACGGGACGTCACGACGTCGAGCAGCTCCTTCTGCTGCGCCGGGCCCAGGTGCAGATCCGTCCCCGCCGCGCCGTGTTCCGCGCCGTTTTGCGCGCTGTGTTCCGCTACCGGTCGCGGTTCCGTCCGCGGAGCGGGGACGAGATGGCCGATCTCCACCGCCCGTCGCCCGTTCGACCGGCCGGCACCGGAATCAGGGCCGGGGCCCGGGGCGGAGCCGGGGCCGGGGTCGGTGCGGCCGATCGTCTCCGCGTACGCCGAGATGATCAGCTCCACCTCGTCGGCGGGATCGTGGCGCGAGCACAGCTCGTCGAGCACCGCCCGGTGCCGCTCGTGGCGGGCCACCGCGTCCTGGTAGGGGGTGTCGGTGAACGCCACGGCGTGGTAGAGCGGCACGTACAGGCTGGGATGCCGCAGGTGCAGCTCCTTCTCCAGTCTCTTACGGGTCTGGAACGCGACGTCCCCGCTGCGGTCCTTGAGTTCCGAGGCCATCGCGAGCGACAGGTCGGCGATGGTGTCGCCCGCGGGCCTGCGCCACTCGGTGTAGGCGGGCAGCGTGGCGGCGAGCGCGGCCGCGGCGCCCTGCCCGCTCTCGGCGAGGTTGCCGTCGAAGAGGGCGAAGAAGGTCCGTACGTCCTCGAAGCTGCAGTTGATGCCCTGGCCGAAGAACGGCACCAGGGTGTGCGCCGAGTCGCCGATGAGCACGGTCCGGCCGTGGTGGTAGGGATCGCACCGCACGGTCTTCAGCGGCGCGGGCGACCACTGCAGCACGTCCTCGGCGTACGAGGAGGCCAGGTCCACCACGTCGGGGAAGTGCTCCTCGAACAACGCGCGCACGTCCCGCGGGGTGCGCACCCGGTCCCACCCGAGCCGCTCGCCGCCCTCGCCGCCCTCGCCGCCCTCGCCGTCGTCCCCGCCGGCCATCGGCATCCACAGGCCCGCGGTGTAGGAGCCGTCCACGTTCGGCTGGGCCAGCAACATGAACTCGCCGCGAGGCCAGATGTGCAGCCCGTGCCGGGGGTTGCGCGGACGCTCGGGGTCACGCGCCGCGTCCAGCAGCGCGTGGCCGCCACCGGTGAGAGCGGGTATGCGGATCTCCACGAAGCCGTCGGCGACGTAGTCCTGGGAGATCCGCATCTGCGCCCCGCGCCGGAACATCTCGTGACGGACGATGCTGTTCGCGCCGTCACAGCCGATCAGCAGGTCCGCGCTCGTCCGCACGATCCCCGCCCCGCCGTCCACGAACGTCGCCGACCCCGACGCGGGCTCGACGCCGATGCACTCGAACCCGAAGTTCAGCCGGGCCCCGGCCTTCTCGGCCTCGTCGAGCAGCATCTCGTGCAGCAGGCTCCGCGGGATCGACAGCAGGTGGTGCAGGTCGGGGTCGGTGCCGTAGGGCTGGCAGGACGTCGTCCCGTCCACGTGGTGGATGACCCGCTGCGGCAGCACGACCCCGTTGCGGTAGAGCATGTCCACGATGTGGCCGTCCAGCGAGGTGAGCCCACGTCTGGTCAGGGTCAGGTTGAAGGAGTGCCCCCGGGCTCCGGTGGCCAGGCGCACATCCGAGCCGCGCTCGTAGAGACTCACCTCGAATGATCGTTTCCGCAGTTCGATCGCCACCAGACAAGCGACCGGTCCGGCGCCGACGATCGTCACCCGCACATCCCGGGCTGCCAGCATCGCGTCTCCTCCCCGTTCGATGGAGTCCTGTCAAAGCCTGAGATCGACGCTATGAGCGGCATCTCTCGCCGCCCTCTCGCCTTACTCTCCGTACCGGCGCGGAGTGGAACGAGAGACGAACGAGAGCACGACGGTGTAGGGCCGACTCCGAGACGACGCCCGGGATCCGTCGCGGGGACCCGGGTGTCCGTCCCGTGGCGCGAGGTCTGGAGTGCCTGGTGAACGTCCAGAAGTCCCAGGAGCGTCGCGCCGGTCGCCGGGGGGGCGGAGGGTCAGCCCGGGGTGAGGAAGTGGCCGTCGGTCCTGATGGCCTCGCCGGTGGTGTTGGTGTTGGCGGCCGAGCACAGGTAGACGATCATGCGCGCGGCGTCGTCGGGGTGGCTGACGCGCTTGGTCGCGGCGGCCTCGCCCGCCTTGTCGAGGAGGTCCCGCGGCATGGGTTTGCCCGCGGGGGTGAAGCCCGGCATGACGACGTTGGTGAGGATGCCGGCGGAGGCGAGCTCCCTGGACATCACGCGGGTCAGGCCGTGCAGACCCGCCTTGGCGGCCACGTAGGAGACGTTGCCGGGGAAGCCGTCCACGACCAGCCCCGTGGAGACGTTGACGACGCGGCCCCATCCGCTCGCCCGCATGTCGGCCAGCACGGCGCGGGCGAGCAGGTAGGGGCCGACCAGGTTCGCGGTCACCGACGTGGTGAACCGCTCGGGCGGTGCCGTCTCGAACAGCTCGCCCGGCTCGGGCCAGTCCGGCCAGCGGACGGCGTTGTTGACCAGGACGTCGACCGGTCCGAGCCGGTCGCGGGCGTGCGCGACCGCCGCCTCCAGCGAGTCGGGGCGGCCGAGGTCGAGCCGCCAGGCGATCGCCCGGGCGCCGCGCTGTTCGGCCATGGCGACGGTCTCCTCCGCGGCCCGGTGGTTGGTGTGGTAGCCGACGGCGACGTGCGCCTTCTCCTCGGCGAAGGCGATCGCGGTGGCCCTGCCGATGGCCGTGCTCGCGCCGGTCACCAGAACGACTTTTCCTGCGAGTCCGAGTTCCATGAGCTCTCCCGTGGGTGATGGTCAGGTGAGGTTGTCGCGGACGGTGTGCAGCAGCCGGATGAGACGCGCGGCGTCGGCGTCGCCGAGCCCCGCGCTCGCCCGGCTCTCCACCTGCGCCCACGCGGCCACGACGGCGCCGACCACGGCCTCGCCGCGTCCGGTGAGCCGCAACCGGGTCACCCGGCGGTCGCCCGGGTCCGCGGCACGCTCGACGAACCCGGCCCGCTCCATGCGGGTGATCGCCTTGGCGACGGTGGGTTGCTCGATGCCCATGCGCTGGACGAGGTCCGCCTGGGTGGTCCCGGGATTGTGGTGGAGGTCGACGATGAGGAGCTCCTGGCCCAGGTGCAGGCCGAGCTCGGCCATCCGGCGCTGCATCTCGGCGCGGTGCGCCCTGGTGACCTCGGCGAGGGCGTAGCCGATCGGCCCCTGTTCGGCCGCGATCTGCCGCCCGGCGGTCACGCCGGCACCGCCGGTCGGCCATCCGCGGCGCGGGCGAGGACGCGCCGCCACGGCCGGGTGGTGTCGTGTCGCCCCTCCTTGCGCGACAGGACGGCCACGAGCTGTCGCGCGGTGCGGGGGAGCGACCGGTCGTGCGATCCCTCCCCGGTGCTCCCGCGGATCGCGAGTACGTCAGCAGTTTCCATAGTCGGCTATCTTATAGTCGGCTATGGAAGTGCCGCAAACGGGATGTCGCGGGGGAGGGCCGGGCCGGGGGTGTCGCCGTGGGACGTGCGCCACGGATGGGGGTTCGCGGAAATATGGGGGCATCGCCCCCATGTCGAGGTTCGTGGTGATCGTCATACTTGACGGCTGTGAACCCTGCGAGCCCGTTCGTCGCCGTGCCGTCCCGAGCTCGGGCGGCGCGTCCCTCTGACCGGGCCGCCGTTCCCGCTGGTCCCGCTGGTCCGGCCGTTCAAGCCGTTCCGCGGGCCGAGCGTCCCGCCGCTCCCGGCGCGGAGGGTCCCGCCGCCGGAGCGGGCACGACGGAGGCCGTCGTGGACACGTCAGGCGTCCCGGCGGGGCGAGACGCGACCCTGTCGGACGTGACCCTGTCGGACGCGGTGCGTCCACTCGTCCGGCAGGCGGTGGAGCGGCTGGTCACCGGCGCGGCACGGCTGGAGGGCGGGGGCGCGCCCCCCTCGGTCCGGGAGCGGTTCGCGACGGACCTGGCGGCCCGGCTCACGCGCATCGCCTCCAGGGTCCTGGTGTTCGAGCTGAACGCGCGGCGGGTGAGGGGAGAGCTGTCCGGAGCCACGCCGGCCGAGCGGTTCGCCGACTTCGTGGGCCGGGTGGGCGGCGAGAAGGGACTCGCCGGGCTGCTGGAGGAGTACCCCGTCCTCGCCCGCCTGCTGCGCCAGGCCGCCGACCAGGCGGTGGAGGCGGGGCTGGAACTCCTGGCGCGCTTCGCGGCGGATCGCGAGCACCTGCGGGAACTGCTGGGAGGCGATCCCGGGAGCCTGGTGGAGTTCTCCGCCGCCGGCGACAGCCATCTCGGGGGGCGCGCCGTGACCGTGGTGACCCTGGCCGGTGGCGCGAGGGTCGTCTACCGGCCGCGGCCGGTCGAGGCGTACCCGCACTTCGCCGAGGTGCTCGACTGGCTCGACGAACGGCTCCCCGGCCTCGGCCTGCACGTCCCGCGCGCGGTGCGGCGGGAGGGCTACGGCTGGACCGAGTTCGTGCCCGCCGAGCCGTGCGCGGACGAGGCCGAGGTGGAGCGGTTCTACACGCGCGCCGGTGCGCTGCTCGCCCTGCTGTACGCGCTGAACGCCGTCGACGTGCACTACGAGAACCTCGTCGCCTCCGCGGGCCGGCCGGTGCTGGTCGACGTCGAGACGCTGTTCCACGCGGCGCTGCCCGCGGAGGCGTCCGCCGACCCGGCGCTGCACGCCCTGCGCGACTCCGTGCAGCGCACCGCGCTGCTGCCGAAGATGATGGTCGGCGAGCGGGGCGCGATGGACGTCTCCGGCCTGGGCGGGGACAAGGACGGGGTGTACCCGTTCCTGTCCGCCCAGTGGGAGGACGCCGGGACGGACACGATGCGGCTGGTGCGCGGTGTCACCCGTTTCGCCGGAGCGGCCAACCGCCCCACGCTGAACGGGGTGGACGCCGACCCGGCCGACCACGTGCCGAGCCTGCTGGCCGGTTTCCGGCGCGCCTACGACGCCGTCGCGGCGGGGCGCGACGAGCTGCTGCGCGGGCCGCTGGCGCGGTTCGGCCAGGTCGAGGTCCGTGTGCTGCTCAGGCCCACCCGCTTCTACGGCGAGCTGCTGACCGAGTCGACGCACCCGGACGTGATGCGGTCCACCGCCGACCGCGACGAGGTGTTCGACCTGCTGGACGCCGTGTCGGCCGGCGACCCCGCGCGGTCGGCCGCGGTGCCGTCCGAGCGGGCCGACCTGTGGGCGGGGGACATCCCGTACTTCGGCGCGTTCCCCGGCGAGCGGGAGATCCGCGACGGCGGGGGCAGGGCGCTGCCGTGGCGTCCGCAGGAGAGCGGGCTGGACCTCGTGGCCGCGAAGCTGGCCAGGCTGGGTGCCGCCGACCGGGAGAACCAGGAATGGATCATCCAGGCGTCGATGGCCACCCGCCACCGGGGTGGGCGGCACGCGCCCGGCGAGCCGTCCGAGGCGCCGCTGCCGGCCACGTTGCCCCGTCCGGCGGCGCTCGTGGCCGCCGCGCGGGGCATCGCGGACCGCCTGTGCGCGACCGCGCACCGCGACGGCCGTACCGTCAACTGGCTGGGCCTGGAGCCGGTGGAGGACGGCCGGTGGACGATCATGCCGTTGGGCGCGGGACTGTCCAGCGGGTACCTCGGCGTCGCGCTGTTCCTGGCGCAGGCGAGTCACGCCACCGGGATCTCCCGCTACCTGGACTTCGCCCGGATGGCGATACGGCCCCTGCCGGGGCTGCTGGAGCGGATCGCCGCGCACGAGGCCCTGCTGCGAGCCGTGGGCTGCGGCGGGTTCGGCGGCCTCGGCGGCATCGCGTACGGCCTGTCGCGGCTCGGTGTCCTGCTCGGCGACGCCGAGGTGGCGAGCTGGGTGGAGCCCGCGGTGGAGGCGGCCGGCGCGGCGGTCACCGACGAGGCGCCGCTGGACGTCCACGACGGCCTGGCCGGGTGCCTGGCCGCGATGCTCGCCGTCCGGCACGATACGGGATCGGCCGCGGCCGGCCGCGTGGCGGCGGCGTGCGCGGAACGCCTGGTGGCCGCGGCGCCCTCGGCGGCGGAGCCGGCGCCGGGGTTCGCCTTCGGCGCCGCGGGCGTGGGGTGGGCGCTCCTGCGGCAGGGGCGGAGCGTGGAGGGCGCCCGCCTGCTCACCCGCGCCGCCGCGCGGGCG
The DNA here is from genome assembly GCF_042428775.1 of Streptosporangium vulgare. Taxonomy (NCBI): domain Bacteria; kingdom Bacillati; phylum Actinomycetota; class Actinomycetes; order Streptosporangiales; family Streptosporangiaceae; genus Streptosporangium; species Streptosporangium vulgare. The sequence continues at coordinate 834,857 of NZ_JBHMBS010000001.1, forward strand.
GTGGAGGGGGACACCTGGTGCCACGGCCGGGCGGGGGTGCGCCTGGCCCTGTCCGACGCCGCCCTCCCGGGCGATGACGCCGCCGTCTCGGGTGGTGACGTCGCCGTCCCGCGCGATGACGCCGGTCTCCCGCGCGATCCGGCGGCGTCCCCGGTCTCCGACGTCCCGCTGGGGGGACACGGCCTGTGCCACGGCGAGACGGGGCGTCTGGAGACGCTGAGCGCCCTCGCCCGGCGGGGCGACCCCGCGGCACAGCGGTCACTGCACCGCCACACCGGCAGGCTGCTGGCCTCGCTGGACACCTACGGGGCGCGGTGCGGTACTCCCCGCCACGCGTCGACCCCGGGCCTGCTGGACGGCCTGGCCGGTATCGGCCACGGTCTGCTCAGGCTGGCCCTTCCCGAGATGACACCGTCGGTGCTGCTGTTGCGGCCCGCTGATGAAGGAGAGAGCCGTGGACTCTGAGAACCGTTCGACCACCGGGGAGCCGGCCGCGTCGTGGCAGGACCGGCTGGGCGGTCCGGCCGGATCGATCATGATCAGGCTGGCCGGGGTGTCCCCGGTGACCCGCGCGCTGGTGCTGGCCGGCCTGACGACGGGGGCGACGATCGCGTTCGGCTCGCCGGACACCGCGGCGCACGTGGTGCTGGCCGCGGGCGGGGACGATCCCGTCAATCCCGTCTCCATGAGTGCTCCCTAAATAGCATTTTTCGTGACATGGCGGCAGTTAACCTGTCGTCATGTCATTTATCTCCCCCATTCTGGTCGGACGCGAAAGGGAAATCGAGCAGCTCGACCGGCGCCTGTCCGCCGCGCGAGACGGCCGGGGTGGTGCGGTCTTCCTGCTCGGCGATCCCGGAATAGGCAAGTCCCGTCTTTCCACGGAGTGCGCGTATCAGGCGTTCGACACAGGAATGATCGCGTTACGGGGACGGGGCGGAGGTGTCAGCGCGGACATCCCGTTCAAACCGCTGTGCGAGGCGCTGCTCTCCTACACCAGGACCAAGGAGCCGCCGGACGACCCGGCCCTGGTGCCCTATCTGCCGGCGCTCACCACGCTGGTCCCGGAGTGGCGCCGGGCGGGGGTCGCCGACCATCTGGAGTCGGTCATGGTGCTGGCCGAGGCGGTCCTGCGGCTGCTGGCCGTCATCGGGCGGGACGGTGGCTGCCTGCTCGTCCTGGAGGACCTGCACGACGCGGACGCCGACACGCTCGCCGTCGTCGAGTACCTGGCCGACAACCTCGCCGGGGTGCCCGCCCTTCTGCTGGCCAACATGCGCAGCCACGCCGGGCCGGCCCGCTCCGTCGCCGAGGCCTGCGCCCAGCGGCGGACCGCGGACCTCGTCGAGCTCGCGCCCCTGCCGCCGGAGCAGCTCGCCCGGCTGACCGCCGCCTGCCTGGAGGTCGCGCCCGACGAGCTGCCCCGGCCGCTTCTCACCCGCCTGGAACGTGACACGGCGGGCGTCCCGTTCGTCGTCGAGGAACTGCTCGCCGCCATGGCGGACGTCGGCGCCCTGGAACGCGACGGGCGGCGGTGGCGGCTGAACGGCGATCCCGCGATCGACGTGCCGACCACGCTGGTGCGCAGCATCACGCTGCGCGCCGCCCAGCTGAGCCTCTCCGCCCAGGAGCTGCTGCACGCGGCGGCGGTCTTCGGCTCCCGCTTCCCGATCCCGATGATCCAGGAGGCCACCGGCCTGGCCGAGCGCGAGGTCATGGAGTTCCTGCGCGCCGGGACGGGGGCGCGGCTCATCACGCCGGACGACTCCGCCGGCGACTGGTACGCCTTCCGGCACGCGCTGATGGCCGAGGCCCTGCGCTCCTCGCTGATCCCCGCCGAGCGGGCGTCGATCGCGCGCCGCGCCGCCGACGCGCTGGAGCGCCTGCACCCCGGGCTGCCCGGCGAGTGGTGCCAGATCGCGGCCACCCTGCGCCTGACCGCCGGGGACACCCTCGGCGCGGCCGGCCTGCTCGCCGACGCCGGCCTCCGCCTGCTGGACGACGGCGCCGCCGACCTGGCCGTCACGCTGCTCGAACGCGCCTACGCCATGCTCGACCCCGCCCCCGCCGGCCTGCGGACGCGCGTCCTGCAGGGGTTGTTGCACGCGCTGACCGAGAGCGGGCAGGCCGACCGCGCCTTCGCCCTGGCCAAGGACCTCCCGATCGGCGGCGACCCGGCGATGACCATCGCGCACGAGATGGACCTGCGCACCAAGCTGGCCTGGGTCGCCGCCGAGATCGGCGAGACCGCCGACGGCCTGGCACACGTCGCGGCGCTCCGCAGGCTCCTCCAGGTCGACCCGGACGAGGCCCGTACGGCGGCCATCGACGTGATCGAGGCCCAGCTCATCGTCCCCGACCACGGGGTACTCCAGCAGAGCCCCCAGCGGATGGCCGCCGCCGAGGCCCTCGTACGTCGGGCCGTGGAGGTGGCCGAACGCGTCCCGCTCCCCGAGGTGGCCTGCCAGGCGTGGGAGCGGATGGCGATGTTCTCCCGGACCCGCGGGTTCGACGAGCCCGACCGGTGCCTGACGCGGGTGGCGTCCATCGCCGACGCCCACGGCCTGAAGCTGTGGAAGCTGCGGGCGACACTGCGCCTGGCCGCCAACCACGCCCTGCGCACCGGCGGGCGGGAGCCGCTGGAGGAGGCCGACAGGGCGGCGGCCCGGGCGGGCGCGATCAGCCTGGTCCACACCGCCCGGGCGTCCCTGGTGATGACGAGGGTGCTGCGCGGCGAGTACGGCGACGCCCACGAGCTCGCCGTCCCGTGCGTCGAGTCCACCATCCGGCTCGGTCACACCGCCTATACCCAGTACCTCCTGCTCGCCCAGGCCACGCTCGCGGCCCACCAGGCCAAACGCGCCGACATGGAGAGCGCGCTGGAGCGGTTTCGCGCGTGGGGCGGCGAGAGCAGCCTGCACATGCCGGTGGTCCACGGCCTGTGCCAGGCGATGTGCGCGCTGTTGGAGGAGGACCGCGACCTCTGCGGCGAGATGCTGACCAGGGCGCGGGAGTGGGAGGACGACAACCCCACCATCTACTACCTCACCGGCAGGTACGGCCTCGGCGTGCTCATGGACGTGCTCGCCGGCCGGGCGGGCGCCGCCGAGTGCGACGCCGCGGAGACCGCCTCGGCCGCCGAACTGGCCTGGAACCGCACCTTCCTCCACCTGGCCAGGGCCGTGCTGCTGGGCCGCGAGGGCGACCCCGAGGGCGCGCTCGCCGCGTTCGGCAGGGCCGCCGAGGCCGTCCGGCCCTTCCCCCTCGCCCACCACCTGGGGCTGCGGCTGGTCGCCGAGGCCGCCCTGGTGGACGGCTGGGGCGAGCCGCTCGTCTGGCTGCGCACCGCCGAGGAGTACTTCCACCAGGAGGGCGTCCCCGCGGTCACCGGGGCCTGCCGGGCGCTGCTGCGCGGGGCCGGCGCGGCCGTGGCGCAGCGCCGTACCGGACGGGAACAGGTGCCGAGCGGGCTGCGCGCCCAGGGCGTCAGCGTACGGGAGTACCAGGTGCTCGCCCTGCTCGCCGAGCGTCGCGGCAACGTCGACATCGGCAAGCGGCTGTTCATCTCGCCCCGCACCGTGGAGAAGCACGTCGCGAGCCTGCTGCAGAAAACGGGCCTGCCCGACCGCGCCGCCATGTACGAGCACGCGGCCGAGCTGATGCGCCCCACCTGACAGGGCCGATGCCTTATGACGCCCCGGGGTACGGGCTCGCGGCCGAGCCGATGCGCCGCAGTGCCGCTTGACAGGGCCCATGCCTTTGCGACCCCCGGTGTACGAGCAAGCGGCCGAGCTGATGGGCCACGGTCCCACCTGACAAGGCCGATGCCCCCATGACGCCCGGCGGGTCCGCGCGAATATGGGGGCGGTGCCCGCATGTGGCCGATGCCGCGCGTCGGCAGAGTGCCAACCATGAGCGGAGACGAAAACACCCCGGGGGCGGCGCCCGAACTCGGCGCCGCGTGGTGGGCGGGCGGACTGACGCTGGCCGAGCGGCTGGACCGGACCGGCGGAGACATCCCCGCGGGCCGGTCGCCCGAGTCGGCCGGCGAGACCGCGCGCTGGCGGCTGCGGGAGTGGCAGAACGCTCACGGGCTGCTGGAGAGCGGGCAGTTCGACCGGCGGCTGGCCGCGGCCGGGCTCACCGTCGACGAGCTGGCCTCGCTGCTGGACGAGGAGCCCACCGCGCTGGCCGGCCGTACCGCCCGGCCGGACTGGGCCGTACAGGCCGCGGAATCGATCGCCACGGCGCACGCGGCGCGCGGGGCGTCCGCCGAGACCGTCGTCCCCGCGGACGGGATGTCCGCAGGCGAGGGGTTCGCGGCGATCGTGGCGCCGTTCGCCGAGGGCGCGCTGCGGCGCCTGGGCGACGCGCTGGACGCGTGCGGCCCGACCGTTCAGGCGGACGCCCTGCTCGCGGCCTGGGGCACGGAGCTCCGGCAGCGGCTCGCGGCGCCGGCGTCGCGGACGCTGGTGCTGGAGCTCAACGTCATGCGCGTCTCGCGGCGGCTCGAGGGGGAGACGCCCGAGGAGCGGTTCGCGGACTTCGTCCGGCGGTTCGGGCGCCCCGAGGCGCTCACCGCGCTGTGCGAGGAGTACCCGGTGCTGGCCCGGCTGCTGGCCCGGACGGCCGACCGGTTCGCGGCCTGCGAGATCGAGACGCTCACCCGCTACATCGAGGACCGCCCCGACATCGTGCGGACGCTGCTGGGCGGCACCGACCCCGGGCCGCTCACGGCGGTCGAGGGCGGCGGCGACACCCACCAGGGCGGCCGCGCGGTGAGCGTCCTGACCTTCGAAAGCGGCGCGCGGGTGGTCTACAAGCCGCGCCCGCAGGCCGTTCACCGGCACTTCAACGACGCCCTGGCCTGGCTCGACGAGCGCGTCGCGGGCCTGGACCTCATCCGCCTGGCCGTGCTGGACCGCGGTTCTTACGGCTGGGTGGAGTTCGCACCCCACCTGCCGTGCCAGGACCGGGAGGAGGTCGCCCGCTACTACCACCGGCTCGGCGCGCTGCTCGCGCTGCTGCACGCCCTCGACGGCGCCGACTTCCACTGCGAGAACCTGATCGCCTGCGGCGACCAGCCCGTGCTGGTCGACCTGGAGGCCCTGCTGCACCCGCTGGTGCCCGGCGCGGGGATCGAACGCCTCATGGAGGATCCGGCGGCGCTCGCCCTGGAGTCGTCGGTGAGCCGCAGCGGCCTGCTGCCCGAGCTCATGGTCGGCGAGAGCGGCGTGATCGACCTGTCCGGCATGGGCGGTGACAAGGACGCCGTGCTGCCGATGAAGACGCCGACCTGGACCGGACAGGGCACCGACGAGATGCGGCTGGTCCGCGAGAACCTGCCCTTTCCCGGCGTGCGCAACCGCCCGCGCCTGGGCGAGGACGAGGCCGACCCCGCCGACCACCTCGACGACCTGCTGGCCGGGTTCGGCCGCGGCTACGAGGCCATCGTGGCCGACGCCCCCGCCCTGGTCCGGCTGCTGACCACGTTCTCCGGCGACGAGGTCCGCGTCGTCCCGCGGGCGACCCGCACGTACGGCAAGCTGATGATGGAGTCCACCCACCCCGACGTGCTCCGTCACGGCCTCGACCGCGACCGCGTGCTGGACCACCTGTGGGCGATCACCCACGGCGATCGCACCCGTGAGCGGCTGATCGCCCACGAGGCCGAGGACCTCTGGGCGGGCGACATCCCGATCTTCACCACCCGGCCCGGCAGCCGCGACCTGTGGAGCTCGGGCGGCGTCCGGATCCCGGACGTCCTGCCCGAGCCCAGCCTGAGCCGCGCCGTCCGCAAGGTCCTCTGCATGGGCCGGGACGACCGCGCCCGCCAGGAATGGATCATCCGGGCGTCCATGGTCACCCGGGACCGCTCCGGGCTCGCCGCCCTCGCCGCCGGCACGACGCCCCCCGCCGCGGCCCCCGCCCCCGCCTCCGTGACCGTCTCGCCGGACGAGGCCCGGCTGACCGCCCCAGCCACAGCCCCAGTCCCCACCTCCGCCTCCGTGACCGTCTCGCCGGACGAGGAACGGCTGATCGCCGCCGCCCGGGACGTCGCCGACCTCATCGACCGTCTCACCTGTTCCTCCGGACCCGGCGGGCGCGTCAACTGGCTCGGCCTGGAGTTGATCGAGGAGAAGTACTGGAGGTCGCAGCCGCTGAGCTGGGACCTGTACGGCGGCTACCCCGGCGTGGCGCTGTTCCTGGCGCGGTGCGCCGCCGTCACCGGCGAGGAGCGGTACGCCGACCTGGCGCGGCGCGCGGTCGTCCCGCTCGCGAGGCTGGCCGACGACCCGCCGGAGGAGGGCGTCATGGGCGCCTTCACCGGCCTCGGCGGAGTCGCGTACGCCCTCACCCACCTGGCCGTCCTGCTGGACGACCCGGTGCTGGCGCGGCCGGTCGAGGACCTGGTCGAGTCGTGCGCGAAGGCGGCCGGGCAGGACGAGGCGCTGGACGTCATCGTCGGCGGCGCCGGCACCCTGGCCACGATGCTCGCGATCCACCAGGCCACCGGGTCGCCCGCGGCCTGGCGTGCCGCGGAGGCGTGCGCCGAGCGCCTGCTGGCCACCGCGGTCCCCACCGGGGCCGGAGTGGCCTGGCACACGCCCATGAGCGACGACCGGCCGCTGACCGGCTTCTCCCACGGCGCCGGCGGCATCGGCTGGGCGCTGCGCCGCTACGCCGAGGCGGGCGGCGACCCGCGCGCCCGTGACACCGCCCTGGCCGCCTTCGCCTACGAGAGCGAGCACTACCGGCCGGACCTGCGGGGCTGGCCCGACTACCGGCAGGGACAGGGCGGCGACGACATGCTCCACGCCTGGTGCCACGGAGCACCCGGCATCGGCCTGTCGCGCGTCGGCGGCCCGGCGTCCGAGCACCTCGACCGGGATCTCGACCGGGATCTCGACCGCGCGCTCGCCGCCGAGTCGGCGCGCGGGCCGATGGCCAACCACAGCCTCTGCCACGGCGAGCTGGGCAACCTCGAACTGCTCCTCCAAATGCGCCACCGGCCGGAGGCGGCGGCACTGCTGACGGCCCGTACCGCCCACCTCCTCGACGACCTGGCCCGCCGCGGCCCCCGCTGCGGCGCGCCCGGCGCCGCCCCCACCCCCGGCCTGATGAACGGGCTGGCCGGAATCGGGTACGGCCTGCTCCGGCTCGCCAGACCCGAACACGTCCCGTCCGTGCTGCTGCTCGACGCGCCCGCCGGGGGGGAGCGCTGATGGGCAGGGTCCCGCTGCGACACCAGCTCACCTCCACCGAGTGCGCCGCGGCCTGCCTGGCCATGATCGCCAGCTTCCACGGCAGGGACACCCGGGTCGCCGAATGCCGGGAGACGCTCGGCATCGGACGCGACGGCGTGTCCGCCGCCCACCTGATCGCCGCCGCCCCCCGCATGGGCCTGCACGCGCGGAGCGAGCGGACGGAGCGCCTCGGCCCCGTCGACCAGCCGGCCATCGCCTACCTGGCCGACCACCACTTCGTCGTCGTGGAGAAGGTCAACGCGCGGCGCGTCCGCCTGGCCGACCCGGCCGGCGGCCGCCAGTGGCAGAGCCTGAAGGACTTCGACCGGCGCTTCGGCGGCGTGCTGATCCACGTGTCGCCCGGTCCCGGGTTCGTCCGGCGGCGCACTCCCATGCGGGAGTGGCTGATGCTCCGCTACCTGCGCGACTTCGTGGCGATGCCCGGCAGCCGGAGCCTGCTCGCCGCCGTGCTGGCCTGCGCGACCGTGCTGAAACTGCTCGCCCTGGTGCTGCCGCTCGCCACCCAGCAGGTCGTCGACACCTTCGCCCCCGACCGGCGGACGGACATCCTGCCGCTCTTCGCCGCGGTGGTACTCGGCACCACCGTCCTGGCCGGGCTGACGACCCTGCTGCGAGAGATGGCGGTGCTCACCCTGCGCGTCCGCGCCGAGGCGACGCTGGGACGGCAGCTCATCCGCCACATGCTGCGGCTGCCGCTGTCGTTCTTCATCCAGCGCCGCAGGGGAGACCTGCTCGCCCGGCTCGGCAGCGTCTCCACCACCCGCGAGACCGTCACGCAGCGGCTGCTGATCCTCGTGCTGGACGCCGCGCTCCTGGTGGGCTACCTGATCGGCCTCGCCATTCTCGCCCCCGGCTACGTGCCCGTCGTCCTCGCCCTGGGCACCGCCCACGTGCTGCTGGTGGTACGGGTCTCCTCCCGGGTCGCGGCCGTCTACCAGCGGGAGCTGTCGGCCAAGGCCGAGGAGCAGAGCTACCTCACCGAGACCCTGGAGGCCGTGGTCCCGGTCAAGGCCAACGGCGTCGAGGGACGGGCCGAGCAGCACTGGGCGCGACTGTTCGACACCTACCGCGGTGCCCTGGTGGTCCGCGGCCGGATCACCGCCGGACTGGAGTCCTTCCACCAGGCCCTCACCGTCGCCGCCCCGCTGCTCCTGCTGCTGACCGGGCTCGCTCTCGTCCTGAACGGCGGCATGACGATCGGCACCGCGCTCGCCGCCAGCACCGTCGCCCTCGCCGTGCTCGCCCCCCTCCAGGGACTGGCGAGCGCGGGCCAGAGCTACCCGATGCTGCGGAGCCAGATCGAGCGGGTCTACGACATCGTCGACGCGGACGAGGAACCCACCGGCCCCGTGCGCCTGCCCGCGCACACCGCCAGCGGCATCGAGGTCGAGGAACTGGTCTTCCACTACCAGGCCGACGCCCCGCCGGTGCTCGAGGACCTCACCTTCACCGTCCCGCCCGGCACCAAGCTCGGCATCGTCGGCCGCACCGGCTCCGGCAAGAGCACCATCGCCCTGCTGGTCCTCGGCCTGCTGCGCCCCACCGCCGGCACGGTGCGCCACGACGGACACGAACTGGACGACCTCGACGTCCACGACCTGCGCTCCCGCTGCGGGGCCGTCCTGCAGGACCTCAACCTGTTCAACGGCACGATCATGGACAACCTCACCCTCGGCCGCGAGGACGCCACCGAGGAGGAGGTGGTGCGCGCCGCCCGCATCGCAGGACTGCACGACGACGTGAAGGCCATGCCCATGGGCTACGGCACCCTCGTCGGCGAGGCCGGCGCCGCGCTCTCGGCCGGGCAGCGCCAGCGGGTCGCCCTGGCCCGCGCCCTCGTCCACCGGCCCCGCCTGCTCATCCTGGACGAGGCCACCAGCCACCTCGACCCCGAGACCGAACGCCGCGTCGACGCGGCGCTGTCCGGGCTCGAGGTCACGCGGATCGTCATCTCACACCGGCTGAGCGCGATCCGCGACGCCCACCGCATCCTCGTGCTCGACCGCGGCCGCATCGTCGAGCGGGGCACGCACGAGGACCTCGTCGCACGAGAGGGGACCTACCGAGAGCTGTTCGCGCACGACGCGGCGCCCCGGCAGCGCGCCGGGGCACTGAACGCGTGAGGCGCGCCGGGACCCAAGGACCGATTCCGACCCACGAAACCCCGATCCAGAAGGAGAGCACGTCATGTCCGACAACGAGCTGATCCGCCAGTGGAAGAACCCGCAGGCCCGCGTGGCCGACCTGGCCCACCCGGCCGGGGACATCACCCTGGACGACGCCCGCGTGGTCGGCGGCCGCGAGCCGCGGACCGAGTACGCCATCTCCTACGGCTGCTGCCCCACCGGCATGTGGTGCGGCGGAGCCTGATCCGCTCCACCACGACGGGCCACCGGCCCACCTCCGCGCCGATCCGGCCGGAGCCTCCCGAAGTACCGAATCTCACCAAGGAGTTGTGAAATGTCTGACAACGAGCTGATCCGTCAGTGGAAGAACCCGCAGGCCCGTACCGCCGGCCTGGCCCACCCGGCCGGGGACATCACCCTGGACGACGCCCGCGTGGTCGGCGGCCGTCCCCCGGTGACCGAGTTCATCTTCTCCGTGGGCTGCTGCCCCACCGGCATCTTCTGCTGATCCCCGGCTGACCACACCAAGGAGTCATGTGATGTCCGACAACGAGCTGATCCGTCAGTGGAAGAACCCGCAGGTCCGCACCGCCGGCCTGGCCCACCCCGCCGGGGAGATCAGCCTGGACGAGCTGGTCGGTGGCCGCGAGCCCGCCACCGAGGGGCTCACCTCCTGGGGCTGCTGCCCCACCGGGCCCTACTGCTGACCCTCGGCCGCGTGCGCCAAGGAGCGTGAGATGTCCGGCAACGAGCTGATCCGTCAGTGGAAGAACCCCCGGATACGGGCCGAGGGGATCGTGCACCCCGCCGGCGAGATCGACCTCGACGAGCACCTCGCGAGCGTCGTCGGCGGCATGCGGCAGGAGACCTGGCCTCCGGTGATCTCGAACAAGTGCTGCACCGTGGACCTCTGCTAGGAAGCCCGGCGCGTCCGGGCCGGGGCCGTGTCCCGTGGTCCGCGACGGATCACCGGACACGGCCACCAAGGGTCGTCGAGGGCGGCCGGTCCGGTCCCCGTGCCGGACCGGCCCCGCCTCCCACGCACCACGAATCTCGACCAATCTCGACCAATCTCGACCAAGGAGACATGTGATGTCCGACAACGAGCTGATCCGTCAGTGGAAGAACCCGCAGGCCCGCACCGCCGACCTGGCCCACCCCGCCGGGGAGATCAGCCTGGACGAGCTGGTCGGTGGCCGCGAGCCGCGGACGGAGCACTTCATCAGCATCGGCTGCTGCGCCACCAGCACGCTCTCCTGCCCGGTGTAGTCCCGCCCGGCGGGCGGGTATCGCCCGGCCCTGGTCCCGGCCCCGGCGCCTGCGGCCCGGCGTACGGACCGGACCCGACGGGCCGGGCGGGGCCGGGACCGGCCGGACGCGAGCGGCGGCACCTCGCGGGCGAGGGTGACCCCCGGCCGTAGCCGAGAACACCGGCAACACCGGAAAAACCGAAAAACCGAAAACGAGTGACGCCTGGGTTTCGCGCGAAACCCAGGCGTCACTCGTTTCTCACGGCCTTCCGTTTCCAGCCGCCCGTCACGCCGCCGCGTCACCGTGGTGCCCGGTCAAGCGTGCCGTCGACACGTGTACCGGACGGCGGCGTCGAGATCGGGGAGCGGAGACGGGATGTGATCAGTCAAGCGGGGCGTAGCCGAGGATGTGGTCGCGAAGCAGGACCCCCACGTCCGGGTCCCCGCGTTCGAACGCCGCCACGAGCGGCTCGTGGTCGGCGGCGTTCTCGCAAGGCCGCATCCGGAACAGCCGTATCGACAGGTGCGTCCACACCTCGATGCCGAGTGACTCCCACACCGCCAGGAGCACGTCGTTGCCCGAGGCCTCGACGATCTCGCGGTGGAACGCGACCCCGTGGCGTACCTGGTCGGCCACGGAGGCGGTGGCCGCGGCCTGCCGCAGGCCGGCGAGATGGACCCGCAGCGCCTCGACGGGCGGGTGACGCAGCCGCACGGCCGTCTCCTCCAGGCCCGCCCGCACCTCGTAGATCTCGCGCAGGTCGGCCGCGGTGAGCCGGCGGATCCGCGCGCCCTTGTGCGGCGACGACTCGACGAGCCGGAGCGCCTCCAGCTCGCGCAGCGCCTCGCGCACCGGGGCCTGGCTGACGCCCAGCTCCGCCGCCATGCGTCGTTCCACCACGCGGTCACCGGGCCCCCACCGGCCGCTGATCAGGCCGTCGAGCACGGTCTGCCGGATCTGATCACGAAGCGGGAGTCGCACGACAGGTTTCACGAATCCCATGATGGCAGACGGAAACACCCGATGATCGATCATAGGGTGTTTAATGGTGGCATGGAGAAGGACATTGACCCGCAGGAGACCGCGGAATGGCTGGAGTCGCTGGAGGCGGTCCGCCGGGCGGCAGGCCCTGAACGGGCCGAATACCTGCTGAAGCGGCTGGCCACGAGCAGCCGGTACATCAACACCGTGCCGACGTCGGAGGAGCCCGGCTACCCCGGTGACCTCGAGCTGGAGGAGCGGATCGCGGCCTACGACCGGTGGAACGCGGCGGCGATGATCACCAGGGGCAGCCGGCTCGGGCTCGGCGGCCATCTGGCCACCTATGCCTCGGCCGCCTGGCTGTACGAGGTCGGGTTCAACCATTTCTTCCACGGCGGTCATGACCAGGTCTACTTCCAGGGCCACGCGTCCCCCGGCGTCTACGCCCGCGCGTTCCTGGAGGGACGGCTGACCGAGGGCCAGCTCGACCTGTTCCGGCGCGAGCCCGAAGGCGGGCTGCCGTCGTACCCGCACCCGCGGAGCATGCGCGGGTTCTGGCAGTTCCCCACGGTGTCCATGGGCCTCGGGCCGCTCAACGCGATCTACCAGGCCAGGTTCAACCGCTACCTGCACAACCGCGGCATCAAGGACACCTCACCCAGCCACGTGTGGGCCTTCCTCGGCGACGGCGAGATGGACGAGCCGGAGTCCACGGCGGCCATCACCCTGGCCGCCCGAGAAGGGCTGGACAACCTGACCTTCGTGATCAACTGCAACCTGCAGCGGCTCGACGGGCCGGTACGCGGCAACACCCGCATCGTGCAGGAGCTCGAAGGCGTCTTCAGGGGCGCGGGCTGGCACGTCGTCAAGGCGCTGTGGGGCGCCGAATGGGACGGGCTGCTCGGTTCGGACGAACTGGTGTCGCGGCTGGGCGAGATGCCGGACGGGCAGTTCCAGACCTTCGCCACCTCGACCGGGGCCTACATCAGGCAACATCTGTTCCACGGGCTGGACGTGCCGTACTCCGACGAGGACCTGCGGCGCGTCGTCGGCGGCTCACGGGCCGGCCACGAGCCGCGCAAGGTGCACGCCGCCTACCGCCGGGCCCTCGACCACCGCGACGCGCCGACGGTGATCCTCGTGCAGACCGTCAAGGGGTGGACGCTGGGGGCCGGCGTGGAGGCGCGCAACGCCAACCACCAGATGAAGAAACTCACCCAGGACGAGTTCCGGGCGCTGCGCGACCGGCTCGGGCTGCCGGTGCCGGACGAGGCACTCGACGCGGACCTGCCGCCGTACCTGCACCCCGGGCCCGACTCGCCCGAGGCCCGCTACGTGGCCGAGCGCCGCCGTGCCCTGGGCGGGCCCATCCCCAGCCGGACCGTCTCCCACCAGCCGCTGCCGGCCCCGGCCGAGCGGCCGTTCCAGTCCCTGGAGAAGGGGTCCAAGCAGCCGGTGGCCACCACGATGGCTTTCGTCCGCCTGGTCAAGGACCTCATGAAGGAGCCGGAGACCGGGCGCCGCTGGGTGCCCATCGTGCCCGACGAGGCCAGGACCTTCGGCATGGAGTCGCTGTTCCCCACCGCCAAGATCTACTCTCCGCTGGGCCAGCGTTACGAGTCGGTCGACCGGGACCTGCTGCTGTCCTACCAGGAGGCGGTCGACGGCCAGCTCCTGATCGAGGGCATCACCGAGGCGGGATCGATGGCGTCGTTCACGGCCGCCGCCTCCAGCTACGCCACCCACGGCGAGGCCATGATCCCGTTCTACATCTTCTACTCGATGTTCGGCTGGCAGCGGACCGGCGACCAGATGTGGGCGCTGGCCGACCAGCTCGGCCGCGGATTCCTGATCGGCGCCACCGCAGGACGGACCACGATGACCGGCGAGGGGTTGCAGCACGCCGACGGGCACTCCCAGCTGCTCGCCTCCACCAACCCCGCGTGCCTGGCCTACGACCCCGCCTTCGGCTACGAGGTCGCGGAGATCGTGCGCGAAGGGCTCCGGCGCATGTACGGGCCCGACGGCGAGGACGTCTTCTACTACCTCACCCTCTACAACGAGCCGCTTCCCCAGCCCGCGATGCCCGAGGGCGTGCGCGAGGGCATCCTCAAGGGCATCTACCGCTACTCCTCCGGCGGCGGCCAGGCCCATCTGCTCGCCAGCGGCACCGCGATCCACTGGGCACTGGCCGCGCAGCGGCTGCTCCAGGAGGAGCACGGCGTGGGAGTCGACGTCTGGTCGGTCACCTCGTGGAGCGAACTGCGCCGCGACGCGATGACCTCCGCCGAAGTGCCCTACCTCCGGCAGGCCCTGGCCGGGACCGAGGGCCCGGTGATCGCGGTCAGCGACTGGATGCGCGCCGTGCCGGATCAGATCAGCCCGTGGATCGACCGGCCGTGGACCTCCCTCGGCACCGACGGGTTCGGCCTCTCCGGCACCCGGGAGTCCGTACGCGAGCACTTCGGCGTCGACCCGCGTTCGATCGCCGACGCCGTGCTCAAGTCCGTCGAGGAGACCGGCCGCAGATGACCGGCCGGAGATGACCGGCCGGAGATGACCGGCCGGAGATGACCGGCCGGAGATGACCGGCCCGGCCTCACCGCCGCCGCGGTCAAGCCGTCCGGGTGTCGTCCGCCCGCGCGGAGGACACCCGGACGGCTTGAGATCGTCAGCCCATGTGCGGGTAGCGGTGGTCGGCCGGAGGCACGAAGGTCTCCTTGATGGTCCTGGCGCTCACCCAGCGGGTCAGGTTGAGGATCGACCCGGCCTTGTCGTTGGTCCCCGAGGAGCGGCCGCCGCCGAAGGGCTGCTGGCCGACGACCGCGCCGGTCGGCTTGTCGTTGACGTAGAAGTTGCCCGCCGCGAAGCGCAGCCGCTCCGACGCCGAGGTGATCGCGTAACGGTCCCTGGCGATGAACGAGCCGGTCAGCGCGTACGGCGAGACGCCCTCCATCTGGTCCAGGACCGTGTCGAAGTCGGCGTCGTCGTAGACGTGCACGCCGAGGATCGGCCCGAAGTACTCCTTGACGAAGATCTCGTCGGTGGGGTCGGCCGACTCCAGGATGGTCGGCCGCACGAAGTAACCGGTCGAGTCGTCGTACGAACCGGTCAGCACGTCGATCGAGTCGAGCGAGCGGGCCCGGTCGATCGCGGCCTTGTGCTTGGCGAACGCCCGCTCGTCGATGACCGCGCCCATGAAGGTCGACAGGTCAGCGGCCACGTCCCCGACGGTGAGCGACTCCGCGGTGCCCACGAGCTCGTCGCGGATCACCGACCAGACCGAGCGCGGCACGTACGCGCGGGAGGCGGCCGAGCACTTCTGCCCCTGGTACTCGAACGCGCCGCGGACCAGCGCGGTGGTGAGCACGGCCGGGTCGGCCGAGGGGTGGGCGAGCACGAAGTCCTTGCCGCCGGTCTCGCCGACCAGACGCGGGTAGGACCGGTACGAGGCGATGTTGGCGCCGACCGTGGACCACAGGTGCTGGAAGGTCGGCGTGGAGCCGGTGAAGTGGATGGCCGCCAGCTCCGGGTGGGTCGTCGCGACCTCGGAGACGGCCGCGCCGTTGCCGGTCACCATGTTGATGACGCCCGGCGGCAGCCCCGCCTCCTCCAGCAGGCGCATGGTGAAGTGCGCGGAGAACTGCTGGGTGGGGGAGGGCTTCCAGACGACGACGTTGCCCATCAGGGCCGGCGCCGACGGCAGGTTCGCGGCGATGGCGGTGAAGTTGAACGGCGTGATCGCCAGGACGAAGCCCTCCAGCGGCCGGTACTCCATCCGGTTCCACACGCCGGGGGAGGAGACCGGCTGGTCACCGAGCAGCCGGCGCGCGAAGTCCACGTTGAAGCGCAGGAAGTCGATCAGCTCGCAGGCGGCGTCGATCTCCGCCTGCTGCGCGGACTTGGACTGGCCCAGGATCGTCGCGCCGTTCAGCGTCTGCCGGTAGGGGCCGGCGAGCAGGTCGGCGGCCCGCAGGAAGATCGCGGCCCGCTCGTCGAACGGCGTCGCGCGCCACGCGGGCGCCGCCTCCAGCGCCGCGTCGATCGCCGAGCGCACGTCGCCGGCGTCCGCGTCCGCCATGCGGCCCAGCACCGAGGCGTGGTTGTGCGGCTGGACCACGTCGATCGGGGCGCCGCCGCCCATCCTCTGCTCGCCGCCGATCGTCATCGTCAGGTCGAGCTGGGCCCCGGCCAGCTCCTTGACGCGGTTCTCCAGCGCCGCGCGCTCGGCGCTGCCGGGCGCGTAGCCGAGCACCGGCTCGTTGGACGGGGCGGGAACGGTGGAGATGGCATCCATCACTTGCCTCCAAGGGCACGAAGAAAGAAGGCGATGTTCGCCGGGCGCTCGGCCAGCCGGCGCATGAAGTAGCCGTACCAGTCGTCCCCGTACGGGATGTAGACGCGCACGGTGTGACCCGCCCCCGCCAGGGCCTGCTGCTTGTCGGCCCTGATCCCGTAGAGCATCTGGTACTCGTACTCGCCCCGGGACCTGGCGAACCGGTCGGCGAGCGTCTCGGTGATCGCGATCAGCCGGTCGTCGTGCGTGGCCACCATCGGGTAGCCCGCGCCCGACATGAGGATGCGCAGGCAGCGCACGTAGGCCTTGTCGACCTCGTTCTTGTTCTGGTGCGCCACCGAGGCGGGCTCGGCGTAGGCGCCCTTGACCAGGCGCACCCGCGACCCCTCGTACGCCAGGTCGCGGCAGTCGGCCTCGCTGCGGAAGAGGTAGGACTGCACGGCGACCCCGGTGGAGGGGAAGTCCGCCCGCAGCGCCCGCAGGATCGCGAGCGTCGAGTCGACCGTGGTGTGGTCCTCCATGTCGAGGGTCACGCTCGCCCCGGAGGCGGCGGCCGCCTCGCAGATCTGCAGCGCGTTCTCCAGAGCGATCTTGTCGCCGTCGGCGCCGAGCGCCTGGCCGACCGCGGAGAGCTTCACCGACACCTCGGCCCGGTCCCCGAGCCCCAGCCCGTCCAGCGCGCCGAGCAGCGTGACGTACGCCCCGGCCGTCTGGGTGGCGGCGGCGGAGTCTCGCGTCTCCTCGCCCAGGTGGTCGACGGTGACGGCGAGACCGGCGGCGGCGAGCCCGCGGATCGCCTCGACCGCCTCCCCGGGCGTCTCGCCCGCGACGAAGCGATCGACGACCTTGCGCGTCAGCGGCACGCCGGAGACCGCGCGCCGCACCAGCGGCAACCGGGATGCGCCGAGAAGGAGAGAACCGAGCATGTCTCCAGCCTAAAACCTCCGATCCAGCGGCCATCATGTGCATCTGCCACGATCGGCGGGCGGGACGTTCATACATATGTACGACAATGGTGAGGTGTTACAGGAGACGGTGGACGAGATCGCCGCCAGGCTGGGCGCCTCGGCCACCCTGGAGGACCGGGCCTTCCAGCTCCTGGCCTACGCCGCGCAGAGCGGCGACATCGACGTGGTGCGCCAGGAGTCCATCCTGCGGCGCCGCGCGACGGACCAGGTGCGGGCCTACTTCGAGGGGTACGGCATCGCCGGGGCCCGTGGGCCGGTCCGCATCCCCGCCGACGCCGACCTGGGCGTGCTCGCGCGGGTGTGCGTGCCGCTGCGGCACCACGAGGTGACCTACGGCTACCTGTGGCTCCTCGACGACGGCACGCTCGGCGACGACGCCCTCGCCTCGGTCGGCGACCTGGTCTCCCGGGCCGCCACCGCCCTCGCCCAGGAGGCCCGCAGCCGCCAGGACCTGGGCGCGAACCTGCGGGAGCTGTTCTCCCCCGACGCCGAGGAGCGCTCCCGGGCACTGTCGCGGCTGGACGACGTGCGCGGCCCGGTGACGGCGATCGCCGCCCGCACCTCCCCGGACCGGGTCGCCGCCCTCTGGACGCTCCCGCGCGCCGTGCTCGCCGACCCCGCGTTCCCGGTGCGGGGCGAGCCGCTGGTCGCCCTCCTGGTCCCGGCGGGCCAGGCGGAGGAACTGGCCGACCGGATCCAGGGCATGTACGCGACGGTGGTGGGCGTCGGCGCCCCCAGGGACGAGCCCGCGCAGGCCTGGCGGAGCTGGCGGGAGGCCGTGCACGCGCTCGGCGTCGCCGGCCGGGTGCCCGCGCTCGCCCCCGTCGCCACCTGGCCGGGACTGGGCGTCTACCGGCTGCTCGCCCGGATGTCCCCGGCGGGGCTGCGGGAGCTGGCGGAGGAGGTCGCCGGGCTGGCCGAGGACCCGGAACTGGCCAGGACCGTGGAGGGCTACCTCGACCGCGCCGGTCACGTGCAGGAGACCGCGGGCGCGCTCGGCGTGCACCGCCAGACGCTCTACTACCGGCTGGCCAAGGCGGAGCGGCTCACCGGCAGGAACCTGGCAGACGGCGAGGACCGGCTGCTCGTCCACCTCGGGCTCAAGGCCGCCCACCTGCTCTGACCGCCTGGGTTCCGGTCGGACGGGTCGCGGTCACACGGGAGCCCGGTAGACCTTCACCCAGTCCACGTACATGCTCACCGTCGGGGGAGTGGAGCGGTTGCGGCACGGCGACCACTCGTTGCACGTCACGTCGTTCTGGAGCGTCAGGTGCATGGAGCGGCTCCTGGGCACGTTGGGTCCCCGGTAGTCCCACACCTTCCTGCCGTCCAGCCAGAACGTGAGCCGTCCGGGCAGCCAGTCGACCGCGACCGTGTGCCACCGGGTGAAGTCGGCCCGCATCCGCCGCTGGGCCTGGGGCCGGTCGCCGCGGTGCACGAAGATCCCGCCCGAGCTGCGGCCCGGGTCGATGATCTCGGCGAAGTCGACCTCGGCGTACTCGCCGCCCCCCTGGTCGGACGGCCAGAGCAGGGCGACGGGGGTGTAGCCCGCGCCGCGCTCGGCCCGCAGCCGCACCTCCCAGCGCCCGTACCGCTGCGCGCTCCGGGTCGCGACGCCCCCCGACAGGTCCCTGCCGCCGTAGAAACCGCCCTTGAGCCGCAGCACACCCCCGCCCACGCTCGTGGCCCGCCCGGTGCGCGGGTTGGTCTCGGCGCCGGGGGAGTGGTAGACGACCCACGTGCGGCCGTCGACGCGGGTGCCGTCGAAGTCCTCCACCAGGACCGGGGCGCCCCAGCCGGGCGCGGCGGACGGGCTCGTTCCCGCGGACGCGCCCGGCGCGGTCAGCGAGGAGAACGCGAGGGAGGCGGCCAGGACGCCCAGGAACGTGCCACGAATCGACATGGGGACATCAAAGCAACGATCGCACTCCAGTAACAGAGGTATCCCGTTTTCGCATACGTCCCAGGGATTCGGGGGGTGCCGTCCCGGCCCGGCTGTGCCACGATTCCGCACATGGACGACGTCGACGCCGTACGGCGGGCACTGGCCCGGCTGGTCGAGTCCGGTGAGCTGCGCGCCGAGCAGGTGGAGCCGGTCGCCCTCGCCGTCGGCGAGGCGCTGCGCGAGCCGGGAGCCGCGGACCGGGTCAGGTGGAGCGAGATCCTCGCGTACGTCGGCGGGGGGCTCGTGCTGGCCGGCGCCGCGGCCTTCGTCGCCCTGGGCTGGGACCGGATGACCCAGCCGGCGCGGATCACGGTCCTCGCCGTGGTCACGCTCCTGCTGCTCGGGGTGGCCGCGGGGCTCGGCGTGGCGGCCCGGTCGGCGACCGGCAGGACGGCCGCCGTGCAGGGCAGGGTCGCCGCGACGCTCGCCGCGCTGGGTTCGGGCACGGCGGCCCTGTGCGCCGGGGTGGCGGCCGACCGCCAGGAGGTGCTCGTCGCCGGCGTGGCCGGGCTGGTGGTCGCGGCGGCGGCCTACGCGCCGCTACGCACCGCGATCGGCCTGCTGGCCTGCGGCGGCTTCGCCCTGCTCGCGCTGACCGGCCTGATGGACGCCGCCGCGGACGAGGGCCCGGCCTGGGGTCTGGCCTACGTCGCGCTGGGAGTCCTCATCCTGGTGGCCGCCCTGGCCGGGCCGCTCGTCCCGCGCGACCTGGGGATCGGCATGGGCGCCGCCATCGCGATCTTCGGCGGTCAGTGGCCCGTCCTGTGGGACGGAAACGCCTGGGGATACTGGCTCACCGCGCTGATCGCGATGGCGTTCCTGGCGCTGTACGGCCGGTGGCGCACCTGGGTGCTGATCGTCAGCGGCGTGGCCGGGCTCACGCTCGCCGTCCCCGAGGCCGTCTGGGACTGGACGGACGGGGCCGTGGGCGGCGCGGTGATCCTGGTCCTGGCCGGGGTCGTCCTGCTGGCCGCCAGCGGCCTCGGCGTCGTCCTGCACCGCCGCGCGACCCGCGCCTAGACGTCACGGGAGCCGGCCCAGGCGTCGCCCCCGGCCGGTCGCCGCGCACCCCGCACACGAGAAGACGCACCCCGCACACGAGAAGACGCACCCCGCACACGAGAAGACGCACCCCGCACACGAGAAGACCGGAGGTCCTCTTTCGGACCCCCGGTCTCGGAGTGTGTCCCGCGCGGCCCGCGATGCCCGGCCGCGGCGGCGAGCGCGGTCAGCGGGCGGAGCCCGACAGCGCGTTCTCGTAGACGTGGACGAGCTCCTGGCTGATCCGCTCCCACGAGTAGCGGGACCGGGCGCGGTCGGCACCGGCGAAGCCGAGCGCGGTGCGGCGGGTCGGGTCGGCGAGCAGCTCGCGGGTGAGGCGGGAGGTCTGCGCCGGGCGGTCGGCGGGCACCAGCAGGCCGGTCACCCCGTCCACCACGGAGTCGAGGTGGGCTCCCACCGCGGAGGCGATGACGGGAACGCCGCAGGCCATGGCCTCCAGCGCCACGACGCCCGCCGGGGCCTCCCTGGGCAGCGAGACGACCACGTCGGCGCTGCGCATCAGCTTGGCGACCGAGGCGTGCGGGACGTGGCCGAGAACGGTGATCCGGTCGTCGACACCGATCTCCTTGGCCAGCAGCATCATGCGGTGCGCGTCGGCGTCGTGCTCCAGGTCCACGGACGCGGGACCGCCGGCGATGACCAGCTCGGCCTCGGGGATGCCCTCCAGCGCGCGGATCGCGGTGTGCACGCCCTTGTCGGCCGTGAGCGGGCCGACGTGCAGCAGGCGGGGCCGGGTGCCGCGGGCGGCGGCCGGACCCTGGCGGCGGAACCGCTCGACGTCGACGCCGCACGGGATGACCGAGATGTTGCGCCGCGGAACGCCCAGCCGGATCAGCGAGCTCTCCTCGTCGCCGCACCCGGCGATCACCGCGCTGGCCCGGCGCCCGATGGCCCGCTGCAGCCTGACCTTCTTGGCGTCGCGGGAGTTCTCGTTGCTGAAGGTCTGGGTGAACGGCACGTTGAGGCCGTTCGCTCCGGCGATGGCGGCCAGCCCGCCGGTCCAGGAGTGCGCGTGGATGACGTCCGGGCGATCCTGTCCCCAGCGGTGCATCAGCTGGTCGCCGAGGTCGGACAGGTAGGGCAGGACACTGTCCTCGGGGAGGTTCTGCGCGGGCCCCGCGGTCAGGTTCTCCAGCGTGACGCCCTGCGACACGCGGACCTTGGCCTTCTCGGAGTCGGAGTTCCTCCGGGTGTAAATGGTGACCTTGTGCTCGCGGCCGAGCTCACGGGCCACTGCCATCAGGTGAGCGCGCTGGGCGGCGAGGTCGGACTCGTCCTGGGTGGAGGAGAGAGCCTCGGAGGAGACGAATGCAATGTTCACGGCACACCTCTGGGAGGAGATTAGGCATGAGAAGCCTGTGATTCCTTCAGGGGTGCCTGCGTCTTAGGCACACGTCTGTATGAGGTCAACCATACCCCGATCTCCGCCAAAGCCAAACCCTTGGTGTGGAGCGGGGCTTCTCAATAAGACCTGCTCTGCCATGACTCCTCGGCCCTGGCACTCGGGACGTGCAACTGGATCACGCATCCGCCCTGGTCGTTGTGGATGTCGAGGCGGTCGCACAGCTGCCGGGCGATCCACAGGCCGTCGCCGGGACAGGCCACGGAACCCGGCGGGAGGAACCCGGCGACCGGATCGGCGACCCGCCCGCCCCGGCGGTCGACGTGACAGGTGATCGCGCCCAGCCGCTCCCACATCCGTACCGTCACGGGCGGCCCCAGCAGGGTGGCCACCTCGTAGGCGGCGACCGAGAGCAGTTTCGCGCGGTCGTGGCTCAGTCCCATGAAGGACGCGTGGCCGGTGACGAACACCCGCAGCGCGTGGAGCGTCTCCACGCGCGCGGCGGCCGAGTCGTCCGGCGGTTCGAGGGGCGGGAAGGAGTCGCACTCGCCGATGAAGCCCGCCGGGTCGGTGTACTCGGGACAGGGCGTCATCGAGACGCCGTCCTCGGAGAGGGTCGGGTGGGTGCGCCGCGCGGTCGCCACCACGCCCGGGTCCGCCGTCCTCTCGTCGTACGGGCAGATCATCCACACGTTGGTGGGGCGCAGCAGCAGGTTCAGGCCCGACTCCATGCGCTGCCAGGCCCGCACGTCGGCGGGCGCGCGTCCGGCCCACACCGGCTCGGCGAGGATCCGCACGTGCCCGCCGCGCGGGGCCTCGGGCCCGCGCCGCTGCCAGTAGCGGTGGAAGGCGGTGGCGCGTTCCACCGTACGGCGGCCGAGGAAGGCGGTCTCCGCGTAGTCGACCAGGCGGCCGTCCCTGCCCAGGGCGCTTCCGAGAAGCTCCAGGTTGGCCGAGGTGGTCGCGACCATCACCGGATCGCCCTTGGCCAGCCCGTCCAGGACGAACGGCAGCGCCATCGCCAGGAAGCGCCTGTCGGAGCCGTACACCGCGGCCTGATGAATGGAGGTCATATGAGGACGACACCCCCGCGTGGGCGCCGGCCGGTCGTCCCGATCGGGCCGCGGGCACGCGAGGCGGTCGTCCGCGCCACCGGCCCCCCGCCGGGCCTGACCGTCCGTGCCGCCTGGCCCCCGCCGGACCAGGCCATCCGCGCCGCCGGGCTCTCGCCGGGCCTGGCCGTCCGTGCCGCCTGGCATCCGCCGGACCCGGCCGGACCTGCGAAGGAGGGGCGGGGAGGCTCGGCCGGCTCGATCCGGCCCGAAGGGGGCCGACCCCGAAACGATCTCATTCTCCGCCCCGCTCCGTCGAACACGGGTGCCGCCGGGTGCAGCCCCTCGTCGCTCGGTGAGACCGGTGGGTCACCCCGAGTTAGCCAAGTTATACGACACGGAGGGCGAGTATCACGATCTCATCCCAAACTCTCCCGCCGGAGAAGGCGTGCCGGTCCTCCTCCACGGTCTTGACGATCTCGGCGGGGGACTGCGCCACGCAGCGCGCCAGCACGTCCGCCAGCCTGGTCTCGCCGTAGGACTCGCCCAGCTCGTTCTGCGAGGCCACCAGGCCGTCGGAGTAGAAGACCAGGGTCTGGCCGGAGGTCAGCGTGAGCTCCTCGGTGAACATCTCCGCCTCGGGCGCGATGCCCAGCGGGACGCCGCCGCCCGCGGTGAACCGCACCCCGCCGTCGGGCCGCAGCAGCGCGGCGGGGTGGTGCCCCGCGCTGGCCAGCCTGATCTTGCGCGCCTTGATGAACCCGGTCACCGCCATCACGAACATGCCGTTGTGCTGGGCGGTCAGGGCCTGGTTCAGCTTGCGCATCACCTCGCCGGGGTCGGTCTCCCAGACGCTGAGCACGCGCAGGCCGTTGCGTACCATGGCGCTGACCGACGCGGCCTCCTCGCCCTTGCCCGCGGCGCCCCCGAGGGCGAACCCCCACCCCTCACCGGCGCGGAAGACGTCGTAGAACTCGGCGCCGACCGGGCTGGAGCCCGCGTTGTAGATCGCCGCGGCCTCGAATCCCGGGATGTCCGGCAGGCTCCGGGGCACCACGCTGGTACGCAGCGCGTCGGCCGCCCGCGAGCGGGTCTGGAAGCTGCGCCGCGCGCGCAGCGCGAGCCCCAGATGGACGCCGATCTCCTCCATCAGCCCGAGATCGGCCAGCGAGAACGGCTCACGGTCGCGCAGCCGCACCAGGGTCAGCGAGCCCAGCACGCCGTTCTCGCCGCCGATCGGCACGATCAGCACCGAGGCGGCCCCCATCACCCGCAGCAGCGGCGGGCCGGCGGGGACGTCGCCGAGCAGCCCGTCGTCCTCCAGCATTTCGTGCACCACGCCCGAACCGCCGGTCAGCACGTGCGCGAGGGCCGGCGCGGTCAGCGGGTTCATCCCCTCGGCGAGGCGGACCAGCTGGGTCACCGGCTTGTCGCTCGGGCCGAGAACGCAGGCCCGCCTGGGCATGCCGTCGCGGACCACGTCGGCGATCACCCAGTCGGCCCACTCGGCGGCCAGCAGCCGGGAGGCCCTGGTGACGGTCACCGGCTGGCGCAGGCTCTCCTCGTCGAGCAGCAGGCGGGTCATCCTGGACAGCAGCTCCTGGCGGCGTGCCGCGGCCATGACCAGGGTGGCGTCCGAGCGGTCGGCCGGGCCGTGGGGCGGCCCCGCCACCTGCGCCTCCAGCGGCAGGATCATGACCGCGACCATCTCCTGCGGCTCGCCCGGCATCGTGAGCCGGGTGACGGCCAGCTGCACCGTGTGCGCGCGGCCCTGGTGGGCCAGCCGCGTCTGGAGGGTCGCGGTCTGGCCGCCCTGCTGGACCGCCGTCAGGTGCGAGCGGAACGCCGCCCGCCGGGAGACGTCGACGAACAGCGGGAACGAGCGGCCGATCAGGTATCCCGCGGGACTGCCGAGCATCCGGGAGGTCTCGGCGCTGATCCGCCGCACCACCCCCGAGGCGTCCAGCACCACCACCGGGATGGGGAAGGTGCGGAACACCTGCCGCAGCAGCTTGAGCTCCCGCTGCGACCCGCTCTCCCGCTCGCCCGACCGCTTGGGCGCCTTGCGCAGCTCGCGCACCGAGGCGTCCAGCAGCTCGCGGGCGGTGTCGAGCTCCGCGAGCGCCGCGTCGAGTGTGGACCGGGGGTCGGCTGGGTAGGCGGACTTCGCCTCGCGCAGGGAGGAGATCCTGGCGGTAAGCGCGTTCAGCGCCTGTTCCAGGGTCTGAAGGCCAATGGCGTCGGTCAATGCTCGTCCTCGTCAGGGGCCGGAATGGGCTGGTCCCGTCGTAGACGGTACGCCACCCGGCAGGCCGAATCGATGCGCGGTCGGATAGTGGTTAAGTTAGCGACACAGGTAAGGGGAGTCGCGAGATGGACATGGTCACCCCCGTCCTCGCCCGGGACCTCGCGGTCCTCGGCCGGGTCAGCGAGGAAACGTCGAGCGAGAGCGTGCTGCGCGGCCTCACCGCCACCCTCGCGGGTGGTGTGCCCGGTTGCGCGGGCGGCTCCGCCGAGCTCTGGCGCCAGGAACGGATGGTCGTCTCAGCTTCCCACAGCGAGCTCATCGTGCTCCTCGACAGCGAGGAGGAACTCGGCGAGGGCCCCTCGTCCGAGGCCCGCTCCACCGGGCGCCACGTGATCGTCCAGGACGTCCTGCGCGAGCCCCGCTGGCCGTCGTACACCGCCATGGCCGTCCGCTGCGGGGTCCGCTCGGTCCTGGCGATGCCCATCGTCGTCGAGCGCGCCGTCCTGGTCCTCGGCATGTACGGGGTGCGTCCGGGCGTCTTCGCGGCCAGGAACGTCCCGCCGCTGGCGGAGATGCTCGCCGAGCAGGTGGGGGTGGCCCTCGCCAACATGTGGGACTACGACGAGGTCCGCACCGACGCGGCCCAGATGCAGGAGGCCCTCGCCGGCCGGGCGATCATCGACCAGGCCAAGGGCATCATCATGAAGTCCAGCGGCTGCTCGGCCGAGGCCGCCTTCGACGAGCTGCGCCGCATCTCGCAGCACCACCAGGTGAAGGTCGCGGACCTGGCCAAACTGCTGGTCGAGGAGCACCAGCGCAACCGCGAGGCGAAGCAGGAGGGCTGAGCCCCCCGCCGGCGGCCCACGCCCCTGATGATCGCCCCGGCCGGCCGGGTGGTCCTCGGACGGTTCCCGGCCGGCCGGGGCGATCTGCCGCTGTCGGACGCTAGCCGAAGGCGGCGATCGCGTCGTCGATCGTGTCGTACAGGGGCAGGCGCTGGGCCAGACCGGTGATCCACATCACCTTGGTCTTGGCGTACTCCACTCCGATGAGGGCGAACTTGGCGCCCGCGGTGGTGCTGACCTGCCAGTGGTGGACGATGAGCCCGAGCGCGCGTGAGTCCATGAAGGTCACCCCGCTCAGGTCCAGCGCCATGTCGAGACCGTGCTCGCCGGTCTCCGCCGCCAGGTAGTCGGCGAACTGATCTCTTGTCGTCGCGTCCAGCAGACCCGTCACCCGGATCACGTTGATCCCACTGACGAGCGCCGACGTGAGAGTCAGGGCTGCCGATCTCTCGCCGTTCTCCGACACCGTCACTCAGGGCCTCCTCGTGCCATTCGATTAGCAACCTTACTGTTACCTGGGGGCGAGTAATACTCCAGGATTCGGGGCAATAATGGAACCAGAGGTCCAGCAGAGGGCCTCGCCTCGAAAACTTGGTCGAGGCGATGCCGTCTGCCCGGATGTTGCTTCCGTGGTCGGCTCGCCCGACAGTAATACCAGGGAGCAGCAATGTCTGTTCAGGCACTCGAACTCACCGACATGACCGCTGAGGACCTCCTCGCCGAGATGTCCCTGCCTGAGATCTCCGAATACCGCGCCGAGCGTCTGCGTGAGCGCATCGTCGAGATGCACCGCCACCTCGCCATGGAGATCGCCCGCCGCTACCGCTACCGCGGCGAGCCGCTGGAGGACCTCCTGCAGGCCGCGTACGTGGGGCTGATGAAGGCCATCAACGGCTTCGACCCGACCCTCGGGCACCCCTTCCGCGGCTACGCCGTGGTCACCATGACCGGCGAGGTCAAGCGCCACTTCCGCGACCGCACCTGGGCCATCCGCGTCCCCCGCGTCTACCAGGAGCGCAGGGCCGAGCTGAACCGCCTGGTCTCCGACCTCAGCCAGGACCTCGGCCGCGCCCCCACGGTCGCCGAGCTGGCCGTGAAGATGAAGATCTCGGAAGAGGACGTCCTGCTCACCCTCGACGCCTCCGCCGCCTACAGCGCGCTCTCGCTGGACGCCCCGCTCGGCGCCGACGACGACGCGGCCGCGCTGGGCGACGTGATCCCCGACGAGGACGACGCGCTGGGCACGCTCGTGGACCGCGAGGCGGTCAAGCCGCTGATCGACAAGCTGCCGGACCGGGAGAAGAACATCCTCCTGCTGCGTTTCTTCGGCAACATGACCCAGGCCGAGATAGCGGCCGAATTCGGGATCTCCCAGATGCACGTCTCCCGTATCCTGCGGAAGGTGCTTGACCAGCTCCGTGAGGAACTTGTCGCCGAATGCTGAATACACCGCTCGTTACAGGGCACCCAAGTCGGCGACAACGGACGTGGCGTAAGGTGCGTTTGAATGGATCCCGGATGCTGAGGACAACGGCGGACTGGGACAGGGGAGGCGGATCTCGGGTGAACGAGGACGGTGTTCGTCCCGCCCGCTTCACGGCGAGTGGCGGCCGTTCCCCGATGATCCCGGCCGGAGCCGCTGTCGCCGAACTCGCCTTCTGCCTCCCCGACCTCCCCGACGTGCGCGACTTCGCCTCCGCCCAGGCGGTGCGGAGCGGTATGTCCCAGGAGGGCCTCGCCGACTTCCTGGTGGCGCTGAACGAGGTGGCCACCAACGCGGTCACCCACGGTCACACCACCGCCAAGGCCGTGCTGCGGATGTGGACGGTCGGCCGGACCCTCGTCGTGGAGATCCACGACGAGGGCCGGTGGGACCCGGGCCCCAACCCGGGGGAGACACCCCCCGGACCGCACGCGACCAGCGGCATGGGCCTGTGGGTGGCCCGGATGGTCAGCTCCGACATCAAGTTCGAGACCGGGGCCTCGGGAACGTTCATCACCATGTCGTTCAAGGTCTGAACCCGTTCAAGGTCTGAACCCGGCTTCCCTCCGGCACACGCCCGGAGGCCCCGTACAGGGATCGTGGGCGGCGCCACGTGGCCACGTGGCGCCGCCCACCGGCCTTTCCCCCTTCTTTCACCTTCGCCGGCGCGAGGCGCGCACCACCGCCTTCGACGCCGGTTTTCTCATGTCCGGGGAGCTCCCCGCCGGAGCCGCCGGACGGCACAACGGCACCGTCGAGGCTCCGCGTGCCCTTCGATCGCTCCGTCCGGCTTCCTGCCTCCGGCCCGGCTTCCCTGCCCCGGCCGGTTTCCCTGGCCCGGCCCACTTTTTTCGGCTCCGGTTCGGTCCGCCCGGCTCCTGATCCGGCCTGCCCGGCGGGTTCGGTACGGTCCCGGCCTCCGCGTGGCGGACTGTGCGTGGCGGACCGTGCCGCGTGAAGGCCGGGACCGCACGTGTGTCCGCGGGGAGGGCTTCGAGGACATCCCTGGAGGGCAAAGCCTTGCGGCGCGCGTACCCCCGGGGTGGCTTGCGGTGTGCGTACCTCCGGGATGGGCGGACCCGGCGGGTGTGGACGCTTCGTGCCGGGGACGGGGACGGGGACGGGGGCTGCGGGCGGGTTCCGGGCGCCGACCTTCCGGAGGGCTCCGGGTGGTCTTCCGGGGGGCTCTGGGCGGGCGAACGGGAAGGGGCCCGTCCACGTGGACGGGCCCCTTCCCGTTTCGACAGGCCCCCGAGGGCGGGCTCCCCCGGTGATGGGGGGACCGCCTCCGGAAGATCTAGCGCCTACGGCGCCAGCCGCCCCCGCCGGTGGTGGTCCGCGGGCCGGCCGAGCCGATCCCGGCCTGGTGCAGCGCGAGGAGCAGGAGTCCGAGGAGCAGGAAGCCGGTCCCGGTGAGCGGGCCGAGCCTGGTGTTGATCAGGTCGAGCAGGAATCCGAGGCCGAAGACGACGGCGGCGGCGATTGCGAGCATGGTTACCTCGTTCCAGCGGAGATGTTCAGGAGCTGTTCCAGAGTCGCCCGGTAGTCGCGCAGGGCGGTCCGGAGGTCTTCGGTATCGTTCTTCTCGGTGTTCTTCCAGCGTCCCTGGAGCTCGGTGGCCCGGGTCTCCAGCGCGTTCCGCAGGGAGCTCGTGACCTCGTCGAGCAGGGAGTCGGCCCGTTCCACCGCGTCACGCGGGTCGTCCACGAAGCTCGCCTGGACCTCCTGCCAGCGCCGCCGTACGTCGTCGGCGTCCTGGTCGAACAGGGCTCCGGCGGTGGCGGGCGCGGCGGCGGGCGTCTGCTCCGGCTCCGTGGGAGTGAAGCCCGTGCCCTCGTCGAGTACGTCGTCCGGCCGGTCCGCGGTGTTCTCGGGGAAACCGGGGGTCGCCGGGGCGTCGTGCGCCGCGGTGCCGGTCACCGGCGTGGCCGGGGTGACCGGGGTCGCGGCGGAGGGCTGGGCGTGGGTGAACGGGCTGTCGTTCCTGTCGTTCCTGTCGTTCCGGTCGTCGTCGATCGGCGCGTCCGTACCGGCGGTGGTGGCGTGCCGGTCGTCGTTCGGTTCGACGACGAGGACGTCGTCGCGGTCGCCGATCAGCGGGTCGCGGGTACCGGTGTCCGGGTCGAGGGGCGAGGTGCCCGTGCGGTCGGTGTCACCGGGGCGCGGGTCCTGGAACTCCGGGGCCACGTCCTGACCGTGCCGAGGCGCGTTCAGGTCGTCCTCGTCGAACTTGCGGACCGTCCGGGTGTCGTCCTCGTCCGCCTTGTGGACCAGTCGGTCCCTGTCCGGGGCGAATCGGTCGTTCATATCGGTCACCGTCCTTGGGTGTCGCGTCGGGAGGCTCGCTCGGCGTCGTCGGCGGTCTCGGGCTCGGTGGAATCCGCCCGCGGGACGTCCCGGTCGGCGGGAACCGTGGCACCCGTCCGCCCGGAGTCCCCGTCGGCGGTCTCGGCCCGCCGGGAGGCCCGGCTGTCGTTGGCGGAGCTGCCGGGGGCTTCCAGCAGTTCCTCGAACAGGGCGCGGTAGTGAACCATGGCCTGCCGGAGCTCCTCGGTGGAGGCCTCCTTGTGGGCGGCCCGGGTGCTGATCTCGTGAGCCTCCCGGTAGTGGTCGAGAGTGCGGCCGTGGGCGACCGACAGGTCGGAGAGCCGCTGCTCGAAGTCCTCGGTCGGGTAGCCCCGCTCCGCCATCACCGAGGTGACCAGGTGGTCGGCCTCCGTCACCGCGAAACCGGGAGCGTCCACGAAACGCTCCTGGACCTCCATCCACTTCTTCGTGTAGATCTCGCGCGTCCCGGCGTCCAGGGCGCGGATGTCGAGGGAGCTGAAACGCTGCTCGCGGGCGATGAGCTCCTGCTCGGCATCGCGCCTGTTCTCACGCTCCTGCACGGTACGTTCGTATTCGGGGCCGAAGCGGTCGCGAAGCCGGTGTCGGCGCTGCTGCTGCTGCACGAAATAGCCGACTGCGACGATCGCCACCACCGCGACCACGACGACGGCCACCCAGATCACGGTGGACATGTCTGCCTCCGGTTGTGTAGGCGCTTGTACCCGTGCGCTGCCCTGGGGTCAAGGCTCGAAACCGGTGGCCGACATCTCTGGCGTGCCACTATTCGATCTGGATTTAACGTTTTGCCGGGATTTTTCGGGTATTGAGTATCCCTTTACCGAGCTTTCGATCACGGCTCCCGCGCTCGCGCTCGTTTCCCCGGCGCTCACTCCTCCGAGCCCATCTGTCCGCGCTCATTCCTCCCCGTGATCCTCGACGGCGTCGGAGACCTCGGCGGAGTCGACGGCCTTCCGGGCCTCGTTCAGCATCCTCTCGGCCAGCCAGTCCCCGGGAGAGGCGGGAACCTCCAGGAATCCCCTGCCGGGCTCGTACGAGATGTCCATGCCGGAGGCGACCAGCCGCCCGGCCCAGCGCAGCGCCGTGTTCAGCTTCTCGGCGGGGATCGCCCGCCCCTGCGCCACGGACGAGAGATTCCGCAGGTTCGTCGCGGGCCCGGACTGGTTGTGCGCGCGGTCCAGCTTCCACGGGATGGCCCGCGAGTGATCGAGCATCGGCTTCGAGAGCCCGGCCGCCCGCTTCGCCTGCAAGATCCCGGACTCACTCACCCCGAACCGCGCGGCCAGCTCCGCGTTCGACAACCCCTGCCCGGCCAGTCGCCGCAGCTCCTCCTGGTCGATCAACGCCTTACGCCCCACGTGCCCTCGCCCTTCACACGATCGCCTGCTCTCGCGGGCGTCGCCGTGTGCGAAGCCCCCTCGATCTGCGCTAAGGTTAAGACCGTTCAGCCCGCGAGGGCGACGAACAACCGGGACGTAGCGCAGCTTGGTAGCGCACTTGACTGGGGGTCAAGGGGTCGCAGGTTCAAATCCTGTCGTCCCGACCAGGTTTTAGCTGGTCGGCAAGGGTGTCACCCGAAAGGGAGGCGCCCTTTCCTCGTTCTGGGTGACTAACTGAGTGACCATGGCGCCCGTCACGTGAAGATCCGATTCAGGTAGACCGCCTCCGTCACGGCGGTCTCACTGTGGCCGACGAGTCGCGCGATGTCCTCCAGGGGTACGCCGGAGTCGGACAGCAGCGAGACGAAGCTGTGCCGCATCTCCCGGGGGGTCCAGCCCTTGGCGGGCAGCCCGGCGTCTTTCGCGATCTTCCGGAATGCCCGCCGTACGTTGTGGGAGTCCAGGGGAGTACCGACCAGGGAGGCGAACACGAGATCGTTCTCCGTCCACTTCGCCCCCGCCGTCTCCCGCTCCCTAGCCTGCTGCGCCCGGTGCTCCCGGAGGGCTTCGACGCAGCGACGAGGGAGCGCGAGGGATCTCCGCGACTTCCGGGTCTTGGTGCGGGTGCTCGGCCGGACGGCGTCCCCAGGCCGAGATCAGCGGCGCGAGTGCCAGGTCGAGTTTGCCCGCGTGGATGGCGGCCAAGTGCGCGTCGATCTCGGCGTCGTCGGCCAGGCCGGCCGCGAGCAGCTCGCCGCGCACGTGCCGGATGGTCGCCGCCTCCAGCCGGTCGCAGGCCAGCCCGCCGACCGGGAAAGAGCCCGCCGCGGCGACATCTACCAAACCGGCCTCACGCAGTGCCCGCGGCAGTGTCCGGCCGTAGCGCAGGTCCGCGCCGCGTCGCGTCAGCAGCTCCCGGACCGCGTCGCGCAGCCGGTTGGCCCGCCGCTGCTCCGGGCCGCTGTCGTCCAGGCACGCCAGTGGTTGCAGAGCGGTGTCGGCGTCCTCGACCAACAGCCAGCCGCCGGGCCGCAGCGCCGCCGCCATCGTGGCCAACGCCCGAGCCCGGTCGGGTACATGGACCAGTACGAGCCGGGCGTGCACCAGATCGAACGTCCCCGGCTCCGGGGGCGGATCAGCGGCGACGTCGTGCCGGCGCACCTCGTACCCGCCGCCTGCCTTCAGCCACGACGGGTCGATGTCCGTGGCCAGCACGTGCCCGGTCGGACCGACGGCCGCCGCGAGCGCCTCCGGGATACTGCGGCCACCGGCCCCCACCTCCCAGCAGCGCGAGCCAACCCTGACCCCCAGTCGATCGAAGTGCCCCCACGTCACGGCGTCGAACAGCTCGGCCAGCCAAACGAATCGCTCGCCCGCCTCGGCGCGCGCGTTGTCCAGCAGGTACCCGCGGGCGGGAGCGGGTTCCCCACCGAGGGCGGTAGTCCCGCCTATCGGGTCCGGTCGGGCACCGACGTGCGGCGGGCGGGGCGAGGAGGTCATCACCACATGGTCACCTCCCCAGACCACCGGTGCCACGACGACGGGGGAGGGATATCTCACACAGTCAGCGAACCCCGCACGTCCTACAGCACGGTTCTGCACCGTGACGCGCCGGAAGGGGGGCATGTGTTCGGCCCCCAGAGCCGGCGCACCAGGCGCGGGACAGCGCGCCGACCGGACTGTCGGCCACGGCCGGTGCGGACCTCGTACCGGACGCCTTCGATCACGACGTGAAGCCGGGGCCAGCGGATCCAGCGGATGCACGTCCCGTTCCCGACGGGGTGCCTCTTCTCCACTCCGGGATCCGGCGCGCCACTCGCAGGGCTTGGCGCCGTCATCGTCGGCGCTTGCGCGGCGGCACCGCCGCGGCGGCCAGGTCGGCCACCGACGGCCGGTTCATCACGATTCCGGCGTCGATCGAGGTGCCGGACCATTCCTCCAGCACGACCACGAGGGAGACCCCGCTCTGGGAGTCGAGCCCGTAGGCGCTCAGCGGCAGCTCAGGGTCGATCTCGCCTGGCTCCATCGCCAGCAGCTCGGCCAGGTGGCGGCGGATCACCTCGACCGCCGCCTCGATACTGACGTCCTGCTCCTCACGCGCTCCGGTCACCTGCTCGACCACCTCTCCAGCACGTTGAGGGTCCCGGACCTGGCTCGTGCGGCGCATTCCCTGCGCCGGACCTTGCCACTGGTGGTCCGCGGGATCTCGCCCTTCGGTACGGCCAGGATCGAGACGGGGGCGGGCAGAACACGGGCGACCGCGATCCCCGCCGCGCGCACCGCGGTACGCAGTACCTCGGGGTCCTGCCCGGTGGTCCCCAGCACCACCGTCACCCCGGGCTCGTCCTCGGCCGGCGGCCAGGCGGCGGCGGGCTGGTGGGCGAACGCCGGGTGTGCGGCGGTCGCCACCGCCTCGGCGTCCTGGGGGTAGTAGTTGATGCCGCCGATGATCAGGATGTCCTTGATCCGGCCCGTGACGAACAGCTCGCCGTCGGAGAGGAATCCGAGGTCGCCGCTGCGCACATGGGTCCCCTTCTCGTCGTCAGCCCCGGCCAGGCGGGCTCCGAAGGTCTCCTCGGACGCGTCGGGGCGCTGCCAGTAGCCGTGCCCGTTGCTCGGTGAGCGCACCCAGATCTCTCCGACCGTTCGTTCGCCCAGCTCCAGCCTTGTTCGCGGGTCGACGATCCGTACCTCGGCATCGTCGGTCGGCGGGCCGTTGCTCACGAGCGGAAGGCCCTCGTCGAGGTCGTCGGTCTCCTCCACCTTGCCCTCGGCGAGCAGTCTCCGGTCCACGCGCAGGGAGACCACCGGGGTCAGCGACGGCGCGATCGTGACCACCAGAGTGGTCTCCGCCATGCCGTACCCGGGGCGGAAAGCCTCCGGGCGGAAGCCGGACGGGGCGAACGCCTCGGTGAACCGGTCCAGGGTGCGGGCCTGCACCGGTTCCGACCCGTTGGCCGCCAGCCGCCATGACGACAGGTCCAGCGACGCGCGGGTGGCCTCGTCGATGCCGTTGACGCACATGTTGTAGGCGAAGTCGGGGGCGGCGCTGAAGACATCCTCACGTGCGGAGATCGCCCGCAGCCACGTCAGCGGATCGCGCACGAACGTCACGGGCTCCATGCGGACGAGGCCGGCCCCCGAGACCAGGGGCAGTACCAGGCCGGTGCACAAGCCCATGTCATGGAAGAGCGGCAGCCAGCTCACCACGGTGGTGCGTTCGGTCACGTCAAGCCGCTTGGCCAGGGAGACCTGGTTGGCGACCAGGTTTCCGTGACTGATGACCACGCCGCGCGGATCGCCGGTGGAGCCGGAGGTGTACTGGAGCATGGCGATGCCGCCCGGGTCGAAGGCGAGCGGGTCGGGTTCCGCCAGGACCTCCTCCTCGTCGGCGGTCACCGGAATCACGAGCATGCCTGCCAGGCCGTCCGGCTCCGCCTCGGGGCGAACCATGACGCGCGTCCCGCAGTCACGGCTGATCGACCTCAGCCGGTCACCGCCGGAGCCGGCCCGCGGCTCCGGTACCGGTACCGCGATCGATCCCGCGTACAGGCATGCCAGGAAGCCGATGTGGAAGGCGGAGCCGGGTGCCGCGGGGAGCAGCACGCGGTCGCCCTGCACCCCCGCCGCGCGCAGCCGGGCCGCGACGCCCCTGACCCGCCGGTCCAGCTGGGCGGCGGTCAGCCGTTCGACGACATCGCCGCGGCTGTTCAGCATGGTCATCAAGGTTCGGTCCCGGCCGGGTCCGGTGGCGGCGGCGCGCAGCGCGCCGACGATCGTCGTATCCCGTGTCGGGGCAGGGTCGAAGGTGCTCACCGGGCGGCTCCTCCTCATCACCCGCGCTCGCCGTACTCGGCCAGCCAGTCTTCGAACGCGTCCTCGTCGGGGAGGACGACGCTGGAGCAGGCCAGTACAGCGAGGTTCTGGCGCATCGGCGTGATCGCCACGACGGTCCGCCCCGCGCGGTAGGCGCTGTACATCTCCGCGGCGGTGCCCATGCTCGCCTGATGATCCGGGAGCCAGGCCACGCACACGTCGCTGGCCGCCGCGAGGTCGGTGAGCCGGTGGAAGACGCCGACCAGCTCGGTGAGCGCCTCGTCCAGTTCCTCGCGTCGTATGACCGGCTGGTCGGCCAACGCCGAGTGGGAGGCACGGACGGCCGCCTCGCGATCGCCGATCCAGCGGCTCATCAGCCTGCCCGGCTCATTGATCACAGCGTCGGGGTACCGGCGCGAGATCAGCTCGCTCAGCCGGTCGCGGTAACACTGGTCGGCAAGGTCGGCGCCGCGCCGCGATCCCTGCATCACACCGGCCAGGAAGAAGGCGGGCGGGCTCACTCGTCCACCGCTGCGTACTCGGGCATGGCCGGGTTGCCGGCGGGCGCCACCCGGTCGTGGATCGCCGCCGCTTCGAGCAGGATCGCGATCACGCGGGAGGGTTCCTCGCCCACCGCCTCCGCGACCAGGGCGAGGTCTGCGTCGAACCGGTGGCTGCCGGGAAGGCTCACAGCGCCTTGGTTGTCTTTGGTGAGGAGCCCGTCCGCAGCGGGTTTCACTCCGTCAGCCCGGCCGGTGAGGGGGAACACCACCTCACGCAGGTGGAGATCGCCGGGGTGGACCACGCGGATGGAGACGTTGTTCTGCTCCGGATGCGTCAGCAGCGGCCGGACGACCGCCGCCGGCGGTGGCACCTCGGTCAGCGCGGTGTCCCGGCGGAGGGTGAAAGCCCGGGACACGACGTTGTGCCCGCGCCGAGGGCTGAACCTGACGTATTCCAGCACGAGTTCGTCGCGTTCGGGACGCCAGGTGGCCCGGACCCGGGACGGAGCGGGCGAGCCGTCGGCGCGCACGCGCAGCGGGAAGGCGTCGGCAACGGTACGGACCACACCGTCGGCCCCGTCGGCCCCGTCGGCCAGGTCGAGGTGGAGTGGCACCCGGTGCAGAAGATAGGGGTCGAGTACGGTGACCCGCGTTTCGTCGAAATAGACGGCCGCGACATGACGGCCGTCCATGAGGTATTCGGCCGGGACCCCGGTTTGCTCGGCGACGAGCCGCCCCACCTCGAAGGACTGGAACGCACAGGACAGACCGAGACGCCTCGGATACGCTTTGCCGCCGAAGTGCTCGTGGAATTGGACGGCACTGTTATAGGGGACCTCCAAGAGGACCCGTTCCAAGGCGTCGGCCTGTATCTTCTCGCACTGTTCCGTGGCGGACGGCCCCATCACCACCCCATCTCTGCGGCATGAAAAGACCCACTCCCGCGCTCTTCCGTGAATGTCAAATTCATCCCCGTTGCATTCACCCGATTCTGACCGGACCCTATGGCGGACGCCCCGTAGCGAACACCCCTAAAGGTCGTGAACACCCCTAAAATTCGTGAGGAGCACCGCCGCGGACTGATGCCGGCGAGCGAGTAGAGGTCATGTGTGGCCACTGAGGTTGAATTTCCGAGGTCAGGTCAGGTCGAAGGGCGGGCCGGTCTCGTCGAAGAAGCCGGTGATGAGGCCGGGTCGGTACCGCGTGCGTTTCAGCCGGGTTCTGATGATCGCGTCCAGGGGGGACCGTAAGGGTTTTCGGCTCTGTCTCCCTTTCGGTGCTGACGGATGGTGCGGGCCGAGCCGTGGGAAGTCGAGATCGCAGGTCACGGCCCACGGATGAGCCGGCGAGGGCGGATCGTCAATATCCGTAGGCGGCACACAGCCGTGAACAGGAGCGTGCCGCTAGTTGTCCGATGTTTGGGACGCGTTCGGGAGAAGGGCGTCAGTCCTGGAAGCGCCAGGGAGCCTACGCCGGACGTAAGCGGCTGGGGCGGCGCGAACCCATACAAGACGATTCCACGAGAGCCGGGGCGTATCAGGCCGCCGATCGTCGCGAGCACGTCGCCGATGATCACGCAACCAGTTGCGCAGAGACGTTTCCACTATCCGCCTCACGGCGGAACACGCCGGCCCGTCGAGGCTGACGACCGTTCACTTGTCCGACCTAGGACACTTCGCGTTCCACCAAGGAGAAATCGGTCCCTGCGTGGCGTCATGAACATGCCGGTGCCTCCACCTCCAGTGGAGAAACCGGCCTCCTGCTCTTGCGGAATGCCAGGAGTCCCAACAGAACGACGTTCATCGGCCAACCGGCCTGCCATCTGAGCCGTCCCCACCTAGCCGTTCACACAACACAGGAGCGCCCGCATGAGAATCACCAGCTCGATCGTCGTCGCGGTGTTCGTCGCCACCCTCGCCGGGTGCGGAGCGGGCGCGGACACCGCAACGCCTGTCGTGACCATCACCGCGTCGCCGCCTGCGGAAAAGACCTCCGAGCCGGGCAGGCAGGACAAGGAGCCCATGCCCACCCCGGCCGAGGAGAAGGAAGAGGCGGCGGAGAG
Organism: Streptosporangium vulgare; assembly: GCF_042428775.1. Taxonomy (NCBI): domain Bacteria; kingdom Bacillati; phylum Actinomycetota; class Actinomycetes; order Streptosporangiales; family Streptosporangiaceae; genus Streptosporangium; species Streptosporangium vulgare. Next base: position 871,831 of record NZ_JBHMBS010000001.1, read on the forward strand.
GAAGGTCCTGCCGGACGTCGTCGGGATGAACCTGCAGGAAGGACAGGACACCATGCAGGCCGCCGGGTTCTACATCCTGAACGACAAGGACGCGACGGGGCGGAACCGCTTCCAGGTGTATGACCGCAACTGGGTGGTGACCAGGCAGACTCCGGCCGCTGGGCGGAAGGTGACGGTCGACACGTTGATCACCTTGTACGCGAAGAAGATCGGCGAGTAAGACGAGCAACGCCTCCGGCGACGAGCCCGGCGGATCCGGGACGGAGAGCAGCCTCGCAACTACGATGGCGGCGGTCGGCTGCCGGGTCGACCCGGTCATGTGGCCTTCCTCGGCCGTCTGCGGCAACGGCGGTGCCGGCAAGCGCGACCGATGCCGTGCGGGCTGTCATGACGGTCCGAAGAAGGCAGTGGGCTGACCTGCCCGAATCTGCCCGTGCCGCGATCCAGGAGCAGACCGGTCCGGGAGTCGGCATCCGGTCGGCCAGGGCCGGGGTGACCTCCGGACTCGCCGCACACATCGCCGCCGCGGAGGGCGTCTTCTTCGTGAAGGCGGCAAGGCCGGCGAGGCCCGGCCATTGAGACCTGTGGGAGCGCTCGCGAGAAGACGCACCATAGAGCCCGCAATATGGAGAGCCAGTATCTCCTCAAGCCCGGTGGCCGGTGCTCATCTGAAGGTGTTCTCCTTCCCGAATGTGAGGAGTCACCCACGATGAGAGTCCGCCGCTTACATTCCGCTGTACTCGCCGTGGCGCTGGGCGCCGGTGTCCTGGCCGGTACCGCGCCCGCCTTCGCCGCCGCCCAGACCGGCGCGGCCGTGGCCGCCGGGGGCTGGCCGACACGGGACTGGTACCTGCAGGGCCCCTACCAGACCCTGGCCGCTTGCGACCTGGCCTACCAGGACGCTGCGCAGAACGGTCAATACACCGCGCTCCTCTACTGTCACTGGTTCCGCGGGGGTGGCCCCTATGCGGCGGGTTTCTACTACGAGGTATACATCCCCTGAGCTCCAACAGGTGTGAGGGGTGAGCCGCGAGTGGGGGATCTTCCTGACCGCGGACCCGTCTTCGATCCGGGTCACTCGGCGGCCGAGGAGCTCGGCGAGCCGGTGCTCGTCGATGACGATCGGCGCGGCCGTCCGGGGGAGAAGCGCAGCTCGCCGAGCACCCTGTGCGGGCTTGATCCGGGGACGAATCCCTGATCTCGGATGTTCGTCAAACCGGATCAAGCCCAATCGGAGGGGACGTCGCCAGGCGCGAGATCCGGCTGAAAGGTCGGCGGTGGGAGCAAAACAGCGGGCAGCCTGCTGGCAGCCTCTCCTCCTGGCCGGATACGGGATGGTTACGTTGGGTATCGGTGATCCTCGTTCCCGGGCCGTCACGGGCGTGCCCAGCGCCGGTGATGCCGTGAAATGCCTTTTCCGGTGGGGTGGGCTATGGTCGGCCCCATGACGGGACCGTGGAAAGCTCCACAAGGGTCCATCGCGTTCGCCGGCGTGATGGGCCTGGTTCTGTTGTCCCTGGTGCTGGCCGGTGCTTCGTGCAAGGTGAGCTGCGACGGCCCGACGGTCGCGCGGAGTTCGGCCTCCGTCCCGGCGTGGGAACTCGGCGGATGGGACGCCGACCTGTCCGGCCTGCCGCCGCAGGCGGGCAGCGCCCGCGCGCACCACGTGCTGTCCCTGTGGCCGCCCACGCGCGGCGAACGCCACGGCGAATCCGCGCATCTGGTGCTGCTGCCGTCGCCGGGCTCGGACGCGGATAAGCTGCGCGAGCCTCAGCAACTGGCTCACCGCACCACGGGATCGCGCAGCCCACCGCTGACCTAGCCGACGTCTTCCCGTCGGGCTCCGCGGCCACGCGCGCCGCGGAGTCCGGCAACGCGCATCCAACGTCCGGCAACGCACACTCAACGTCTGGCAACGCGCACTCAACGCACCCCTACGCCCGCGTCCAGGTCTTCCCCTGGCGCCGGCGCGGGCGTGCCGTTGCGCCCTGAAGACGTCCTGTGACCGTCCCCCCGGCAGGAGAAGCGGCATGCCGTCTTCGTCCGAAGCCGCTCCTTTGTTCGAGCCGCTTTCGCCTCGCCGCCTTTCCCGTGGGCATCAGCTAGGAGCCGATCATCGTCATGACCGTTGTCGCATCAGTCCACGCCCATCCGCTGCCTGAGTCTCCGGGCCGGTCCGCCGTCTACCGGTCCGCCGCTCCCGCCGCGCGGCCCCGTACGGCAGGGGGGAGCACGAAATGAGTCCGGCCCGGCGCTTGATGGCGCTCGACCTGGGCACCGCCCGTACCCGGTCGCTGACCGTATGCGGGCCCACGATCGCCGACCGGCCCTCGAGCATCGTGAGGCGGTCGTCCACCTCCGGTGAGAGGGACGTGGTACGGCCCATTCGGCACGGCATGGTGGCCGACCCGGATGCCTGCCTGCGACTGGTGCGCATGGCGGTGCGGGACACCCTCCACTACGACCCTCGGCCGCTGGAACAGGTGCTGGCCGGGGTGCCGGTCGCGGCCTCGCCGAGTGATCGCCGGGCGGTCCGCGCCGCGGTCGCCGAGATCGTCGGATGCGAGGTGCGGCTGGTGGAGGAGCCGCTGGCCGCCGCCGTCGGCGTCGGCCTGGACGTCATCGACCCCAGGCCCTGCCTGCTGCTGGACGTCGGGGCGGGAATCGCCGAGGCCGTGGCCATCAAGCGGGGAGCCGTCACCGACGCGGTCGCCCTCCAGTTCAGCGCCACCACCAGTGTGGGGCTGGTCGCGTACGCGCTGGAGAACGTCGTCGACATGACAGCGGGCTTGTTGCGCCGCCTGCCCGATGTCTCGTGCCCGGCCACGCGCGCCCGGGGCGTGGTGGTCACCGGAGGCGGCGCGCACCAGGAGTTGCTGCTGCGACGGCTGCGCGCCACCCTGCGGCTCCCGGTCAGCGCGGCGCCCCAGCCGCAGCACGCCACCGTCCGTGGCCTGATGCGGCTGTGCCTGCGGCCGGCCCTGGCGGCCGGCCTCACCTCCACTGCCCGCTGACGCGCCCCGTGCCCGCTGACGTGCCGCGACGCGAAAGCCGACACGCCGCGACGCGAAAGAGACCTCGCGCGAGGCTTCCCCAACGCCTTCCTGATCCATCACGGAAAGGACCATATGATCATGACCGAAAGTCACGCGTCATCACATCTCAGTAATGTGCAGCTCCAGTCGCTGCGCCAGGACCTGCGTGAGCAGCTGGAGCAGCGCAGCAGGCAACTGGACGACCTGCGGGCCCAGGAACAGGACAGCAGCGGCGCCGACGGCACCTGGCAGGAACTGGTCGTCTCGATCACCGCTGCCGAGCGCGCCGTCGCCGAGCTGTCCCAGGCCTGCGACAGGCTGGCGGGCGACACCTACGGCCGCTGCGCCCACTGCCAGGGGCCCATCCCGTTCGAACGGCTCAAGATCCGGCCGCTGGCACGGACCTGCATCGACTGCCAAAGGCGGCACGAGGCCGCCTGACACCATGAAAGGGGGCGGAGCAGTCCGCCCCCTTTCGACCACCGGAGCTGACCATGATCACATTGGACCGTCTGGTGAACGTGCTCGGCGGCTACGGCGTGCGGCTGTGCGGCCATCCCGAGTCGCGCTCGACCTGGCTGCGCGGCGTGGCGATACCGGACGACACCGATCACCACGTCGCGGGCGACGTGCTCCTCGCCGTCGGAACCTCCTCACTCGCCGAGGCGGTCCAGTGGGCGGCCGCGGCCAAGGCCGCGGCCGTCCTGGTACGCCCCGCCCGAATCGGCCCTGGCCCCGGCCCCGGCGGCGAGAGCGAGACCGGGAGCGAGACCGGGAGCGGGACCGGGAGCGGGACCGGGAGGGGGAGCGAGAACGGGAGCGGCGCGGACGTCGAGCGGGAGGCCGCCGCGATCGCCGACCGGTACGGGGTGGCCGTGTTGCTGGCCGACCCCGCCGTCTCCTGGAGTCAGCTGGCCGGAGTGGTGTACGGGCTGGTGCTGGAGAGCCGCGAGACCGCCTCGGGACGCGGACCTACCGACCTGTTCGCCCTGGCCGACAACCTGGCCGACGTCATCGGCGGCGCGGTGACCATCGAGGACCGGCACTCGCGGGTACTGGCCTACTCCCGCTCCCAGGAGGCGGGGGATCCGGCCCGGCTGGAGACCATCCTCGGACGGCGGGTCCCGGAACGGCTGCGCGAGCTGTTCCGGCAACAGGAGGTGTTCGCCCGCCTGGCGGCGACGGACGAGCCGGTGTTCGTCCCCGCCGATGCCGGGCACGGGCTGACCGGGCGGATGGCGGTGGCGGTGCGGGCCGGGCGCGAGCTGCTCGGTTCGGTGTGGGTCAGCTGCGCCGACCCGCTGACGGGCGCCCACCGCCGCGCGCTGGCCGACGGCGCGCGCACCGTCGCCCTGCATCTGCTGCGCTCCCGGGCCAGCGCCGACCTGGAGCGTCAGGTGGAGTCCGACCTGGTCATCCGGCTGCTGGAGGGCAGCGCCGACGCCGCGACGGTGATCAGCCGGCTGGGCCTGGCCCCGCGGGCGATACGCGTCATCGCGGTCCGCGCGTACACCCCCGACGATCACCATGCCGCGCTGCTGCTCGCCCTCGAACAGGCCACCACCGGCTTCGGCTGGTCCCGGCCCGGGCGCAGCGCGCTGCTCGGCGACACCCTCTACACCATCCTGCCGGACGAGCGGGCCGAGGCGGCCAGGCAGTGGATCGCGGCCCTGCGCTCCGAACTGCCCGCCCGGGTGCGTATCACGGCCGGGATCGGCGCACCCGCCGAGGCGACGGACCTGGCCGCCGGCCGCCAGGAAGCCGACGAGTGCCTGGCGCTGCACGAGAGCGCCGAGCCCGGCGCCGTCCCGCCCGCCTACGACGAGTCCTGGGACGACATCCTGCTGCGGCGGCTGCGCGCGGCCGCGCGAACCGGCCGGGCTCCGGCCCGCGGGCCGGTGAGCACGCTGCTGCGGCACGACACCCGTCACGGCACGTGCTTCGTCGCCACGCTGCGGGCCTGGCTGGAGAGCCAGGGCGACCTCACCCTGGCCGCCGAGCGACTCGCGGTGCATCCCAACACCGTCCGTAACCGGCTGCGCAAAATGGGTGAGCTCGGTCCGCTGGATCTTCACGACACCCGCCGGCGCCTGGCCATGACCATCATGCTGGCCGCCCTGGACGACGAACCCCGCCGATGACCTGTTCGAGACCCGTCACCGTTGCCGGTGCCGGCGTTGTGCCGGATCGACAACGGTGGCGCCGCGATTGTCGTCCGCGCACAACGCCGCTGGTCGCCGCCCGGGCCATGCTGGCCAGGACATCGACATCCGTACTCGTTGGAGGTTGGCATGGTCGGCAACTGGCCACGATCGGTGATCGTGGTGGGCGCGGGCATCGTGGGCCTGTCGACCGCGTGGTTCCTGCAGGAGCGCGGCGTCCAGGTCGACGTGATCGATCGTGGCGGCGTGGCGGCCGGCGCGTCCTGGGGCAACGCCGGCTGGATCGCGCCCGGTCTGGCCATCCCGCTCAACGAGCCCGCCGTCCTGCGCTACGGCCTGCGCTCGCTGCTCAACCCGGCCGCGCCGCTGCACGTGCCCGCGAGCCTCGATCCCGGACTGTGGGGTTTCCTGGCCCGCTTCGCCGCCAACAGCCACTGGCGGTCGTGGACCCGCGCCGTGCGCGCCAACCTGCCGCTCAACGACGAATGCGTCGAGGCATACGAGGTGCTCGCCGCCAACGGCGTGTCCGCCCCCGTCATCGCGGCGCCGATCACCGCGGCGTTCCGTACGCCGCGTCAGGCCGAGAGCCTGCTGCGCGAGCTGCGCAGGCTACAGGCGGCCGGGCAGCGGGTCGAGCACACCGTGCTGGACGGCGGCCGGCTGGCCGAGCAGGTCCCGCTCGCCGGTGAGGCGCTGACGGCGGGGGTGCGGATCGACGGCCAGCGCTACGTCGACCCGGGCGCCTTCGTGCACGCCCTGGGAAAGGCCGTCATGCGACGCGGCGCGACCCTGTACGCCGTCGAGGTCGACGAGGTGCGCACCGACGACAGGAAGGTGATCGTCCGCTCGGCCAAGGGCACCGTGCTGTCCGCCGACGCGGTGGTGCTGGCCACCGGCGCCTGGCTGCCCCGCCTGGCCCGGCAGTGGGGGGTGCGTGTCCCGGTGCAGGCCGGCCGCGGCTACTCCTTCACCGTGCCGGTCGACCATCCTGTCCCCGGCCCCATCTACCTGCCCGAGGAGCGGGTGGCGTGCACGCCGTACCGCGACGGGCTGCGGGTGGCGGGCACCATGGAGTTCCGTGACCCGGACGCCCCGCAGGTGCCCGCCCGGCTGGAGGCCATCATCGCCTCCGCCCGGCCGCTCCTGCGGGGTGTGCGCTGGGAGGAGCGCACCGACGTGTGGGTGGGGCCCCGCCCCGTCACTCCGGACGGGCGGCCGCTCGTCGGCGCGACGGCGGCCCCCACCGTCTACGTGGCGGGTGGCCACGGCATGTGGGGCCTGGCCCACGGCCCGATCACCGGCAGGCTGCTGGCCGAGCAGATCACCACCGGCAAGCAACCCGCCGCCCTGGCCGACCTCGACCCCCTCCGCTGACGCGGCCCGCGCGTCAAGCGTCCGGCCCGCGCGCAAGCCGTCCGGCCCGCCGCAAGCCCTCGAAGCGGAAAGACGAGATCGACGGAGTGGACATGTGGGTGTCGGCGCGACCGGACCACCTCACGACGGCACGTTCGCGCCCTCCGGCACGCGCATGAAGGCACGCGGCCATTCGGGCAGGTCCGGCCGCCGCGACAGGAGACCATCGCGCCGTCCACCACGTCGGGGGCGTCCACGAAGGTCGCACCCGCCATCTCCGTGTCGGTCCGCAACGGCGGGAACGCCGCCGTGGTACGGCCGCGCAGCAGGCCGAACGTGGCCGGCACCCGCGGGCCGTGGCAGATCGTGCCCACGGGCAGGTCACGCTCGAAGAAGTGGCGCACGACGCGGACGACGTCGGGATCGGTGCGGATGTACTCCGGGTGCCGGGCTCTCCGTGCCGCCCGGCACCCGCAGGCGTGGTGGTCAGGTCCGGGGGGTGCCGCCCCAGTGGACGATCAGGGCGTCGGCGTCGCGTAGCAGGGTGGTGCGGACGATGTCTTCGGCTTCGACGCGGTGGTCTTTGACGCCGCTCTTGAATTTCTCGATCACTTTGATGATCTTCTTGGGGTCTTTTTCCTTGGTGATGGCGGTGGTGACGCGGTCGAGTTCCTTGTGCAGGCGGTCGGCGCTGCCGGCATTGGTCTTGTCTTCGGTCTCGAAGCGGTCGATGAGGGTGGAGATGTCCTCGACCGAGGTGGTGACGGTGAAGCGGACGGTTTTTTCTGTCTGGTTTCCGGCGTTGTCGACGGAGGTGACGGTCAGGGTGTGCTCGCCCAGGGGGAGTTCGTACAGGGCTCGTGTGGTGCCGGAGGTGAGGGGGTGTCCGTCCAGGGTGGCGGTGGTCGTCTTCACGCCGGACTCGGTGTCGGTGGCGCTCCAGCCGATGGTCAGGTCCTTGCTGTCGCCGTAATCGGCGCCGTCCTCCACACCGGAGACCTCGACCACCGGAGAGGTCACGTCGGTCTGGCCCTCGAAGGCCCAGGAGTCGATCTCGAAGAGGTCGGCGCCCGCGGGTCCGGTGTAGGTGAAGTACACGTCGTGCACGCCGGTGAGGCCGTCGAGTTCGGCGGTCAGCTCCGTCCACGCGTTGAGCGGGGCGTCGACGGGGACGGTCGCCACCACGGGCGCGGTGCGGTCGTCGAGACGCACCTGGATCTTTCCGCCTCCGGTGAGGGGCCGCACCTTCGCGGTGAGGGCGGTGGCGCCCTTCTCCCCGAAGTCGACCGACGCGAGGGAGGTCCAGTCGCCGTTGTCGATGTCGTGCAGGGCGAGGTTCGGCGCCCGCGCGCCGAACTCCTCCGAAGCGCCGTCGATCTTCTTGGTGGCGATGCCCTGCTGCCAGGCGATCGTCTCGGCCTCGATCACCCGGTACGGGGCGAGGTCGCGGATGTTCTCGACGCCGTCGTAGGTGCCGAGCACCTCCTTGATCGTGCCGTCCTGGTCGAATTCGAGCTTGGCGATGTGCGGGCTGCGGAAACCCTGGGTCGCGCCGCCGGTGATGCGGCGGTTGAGCGTCTGGGCGTGGTAGGTGAAGTAGTACTCCCCGTCGAGCTGGAACACCGACTGGTGGTTGTTGCCGCCGGCGCCGAAGAAGTTGCCGGGGTTGCGGAAGATCACGCCGGCGTACTTGTCGGGGGTCCAGGGCCCCATCGGGTTGTCGGCGACGAGATAGGCGATCGCTCCGGTCGGGGGACCGGCCGGGTCGATCGGGCCGCCGAAGCCGAAGTTCGACGAGTACGAGTAGTAGTACTTGCCGTCACGCTTGAAGACGTGGCCCGCCTCGAACATGAGCGGCGCGTCGATGGTCTCCGCCGAGCCGGTGGTGCTCGTCATGTCGTCGCCGAGTTTGATCACTCGCGTGGACTTGGGATGGTTGGTGTTCTCGTAGCTGCGTGACCCGTCGTCGCCGCCACCGCCGAAGTACAGGTACCCCTGGCCGTCGTCGTCGATGAAGACACCCGGGTCGAAGAGCCAGTTCACCCCGTTGGACGCGCCCGGGGTGGCGCTCGTGATCAGCAGGCTTCCCCGCTCGTCACGCCACGGGCCGAGCGGCGAGTCGCCGACGATGACGCCCGTGGCGGCGCCGTTGTTGGCGAAGTAGAGGAAGAATTGCTCCTTGCCATTTATGATCTTGCTCTCCATCGCCGGAGCCCACGACTGGCTCGCGTAACGGGCGGTCCCGCTCGGGCCGGCGACGGGGATCTCACCGTGGTCGACCCAGTTGACCAGGTCGTTCGACGAGATGACGGTGATGGTGTTGATGCCGCCGTAGGTGTTGGTGGGGGAGATCCCGTTCGGGCCGGGGTTGTACACCTGCGTGTCGTTCGTCAGGTAGAGATACACCCGGCCGTCGTGGACGAAGGCGTTGCCGTCGGCCCCGAACTTGTGCGAGATGAGCGGGTTGCCCTCGCCGGGGTTCTTGCCGAGCACCTCGATGGTGGTCGACGGCACGAACTCCTGGAGCGTCACGTCATCGACCTTGAAGTCCATGAGATGCGTGTCGGGGGCCGATGAGGGCGTCGAGGTCCAGGGCGTCTCGACGAAGATCCTCGCGGTCGCCACGCTCTGCGCGGCGGGGATCGTGAACGTGCCCTGGATGAGACCCCACTGTCCACGCGGGGCCGTGACCGTGCCGAGGTTGGTGTACGTCGACCCGCCGTAGTGCATCGTGACGAAGAACTGCTTGGTCGCCGGGCTGCTGGGGTTCTCGTACTTCACCCGCGCCGTGACCGAGTAGGTCTTTCCCGCCTGCACCTTGCCGGAGAGGTCCTGCATCGGGCCGGATCCGGTCGTCGCCCTCCGGCTGACCACGACGGCGCCCGAGCCGGAGTGGGCGTCCGTCGTGGGGGCCAGCGTGGCGGTGTCGTTCGCGTTCCCGTTGTTCGCGAACCAGCCGGTGAGGCCGTTCTCGAAGCCGCCGTTCACGATGATGTCCGGGCCCGCGGCCTGGACGGGCGCCGCCGCGACGGCCGACAACGCGCCCAGCATCGCGGCGGTGGTCGCGATCGCGGCGAAGCGTCGCCGGACCGCCCCTCGCGAGCGTAGTTTCACGAGATGTTCTCCTTGGTGTCTGAGATCTCTGGCCCGAACCGGCGGTCAGGTCCGGGGGGTGCCGCCCCAGTGGACGATCAGGGCGTCGGCGTCGCGTAGCAGGGTGGTGCGGACGATGTCGTCGGCTTCGACGCGGTGGTCTTTGACGCCGCTCTTGAATTTCTCGATCACTTTGATGATCTTCTTGGGGTCTTTTTCCTTGGTGATGGCGGTGGTGACGCGGTCGAGTTCCTTGTGCAGGCGGTCGGCGCTGCCGGCATTGGTCTTGTCTTCGGTCTCGAAGCGGTCGATGAGGGTGGAGATGTCCTCGACCGAGGTGGTGACGGTGAAGCGGACGGTTTTTTCTGTCTGGTTTCCGGCGTTGTCGACGGAGGTGACGGTCAGGGTGTGCTCGCCCAGGGGGAGTTCGTACAGGGCTCGTGTGGTGCCGGAGGTGAGGGGGTGGGTGTCCAGGGTGGCGGTGGTCGACTTCACTCCGGATTCGGTGTCGGTGGCGTTCCAGGTGATGGTGAGGTCCTGGCTGTCGCCGTAGTCGCGGCCGTCCTCCAGGCCGGAGACCTCGACCACCGGAGAGGTCACGTCCTCTGCTTTGAGCACGCCGAGCCGGGCGAGCTGGTAGCTGAGCGCCCGCTCCGGCGCGTCGATCTGGTTCTGGGTGCCGAACTCGCCGGCCCGGGCCGTCTTCGCCGCGGCGAGCGCCTTCCGCGCCGCGGCCCAGGCGTCCTGCGGGTAGGAGCGCGCGTCGAGTGTCTCGGCGTGGGCGATGGCCTCGTCCAGGTCGGTGGTGTCGAGCGGCAGGTTCTGCGCGGTCAGCGTGTCACTGAGCAGGTAGTGGTCGAAGTCGACGTGCCCGCCCTTCTCCCGCGTCGCGTAGTTGAACAGGGCGACCCGGTGCCCCATGAAGTGCGCGAGGCTGCCGTCCAGCGTCTGCGGGCCGACGCGCCCGCCCAGCCGGGTCCACCGCAGCCCGTCGAGGCTGTAGTAGAACGTCGTCCACAGTTGCCCGGAGGGCGAGGCGAAGTCGAGGTCGGCCTTCACCGACACCTTGGTGGCCTCTCCCAGCGGCACCGTCGTGCCCGGCACGAAGGTCTCCAGGGCCGCCTGGTCGAGGTCGACCGCGAACGGCTGTGCCCGGTTCACGACGCCCAGCGTGTTCACGCCCCCGGCGCGCCTGACCGCCACGTAGGAGAATCCGCGGTTGTAGGCGGCCAGCCCGGCGACGTCGCCGTCCTTCATGCCGGAGACGTCCATCCGGGTCTCCGCCGACTGGCGCGGCCCGAACGTGCGCTGGGAAAGGGTGTTGCGCGCCTCCTCCAGCCACGCCAGCTCGGCCCGGTTGGAGAGCTTGGTGTAGACGTACTGGCCGGTCACCGGCTTGCCCGTCGTCAGCCGCAGCCATCCGTCCCGGTCGGTGAGCGACCAGTAGCGGTTGTCGGGGGCGTGGTTCCACTCCCACGCCAGGTCCAGCCGCGACCCGTTGGGGGCGATCTCCCCTTCGGCCGGATACTCCGTCGTCAGCGGGAGCCCGACGACCGAGACGTCGTCGATCAGGTACTCCACGCTTGAGGACGGCGGCTGCGGGTTCGCCCACGGCGTCTCCACCGCGAACTTGAAGTCGTCGAGATTCGCCGTCGCCGGCACGGTGAACCGGCCCGACACCGTCGTCCACTGGCCACTCGGCACGTTCCCGAACGCCATGACCTGGACGCCGGTGCCCCAGTCCGCCGTGAGGTTGAACCGCACGCTGCTCGGGCCGGACGTGTACTTGATCTTGGCGGACACGGTGTAGGTCACGCCGTGCTGCACCCTGCCGCTGAGGAACTGGTTGGGGCCCGAGCCGTTGAGCGTGCGGCCGCCGACCTTCAGCGCCGCCGACCCCGAGGCCGGATCGTCCGTGTCCCGGCCGAGGGCCGCGCCGAACTGCGCCGCCCACGGCGAGGTCGTCTCGGCCTCGAACCCGGGGTTGCGCAGGAGTTCCACCCCGATGAGCGACTCGTCGACGCCGGGCGGCTCCGGAATCGTCCACTCCTCGTCCATGTACGCCCTGTGGGGCGCGTCGTTGGCGAAGTCGTCCGAGGCGACGACGCTCTTCTGCCGCTCCAGGGCCTCCCGGGCCGGGCCGAGCCTGATCGGCTTGTCGAACACGCCCTCGACCGGCACGACCCCGTTGTCGCCGAAGGTCGGCCAGCCGTCCTGCCAGGTGGCGGGGATCAGCGCGGGGATGCGCCCGACGGGGAAGGTGTCGCGGAAGAACATGCCGTACCAGTCGGTCCGGCCGCCCTCGCGGGAGATGGGCACGAGGCTGCCCTGGGCGAAGCCGTTGGAGTTGAGCACGCCGCGCGCCTCGTAGGTGTTGGCGCCGTCGGCGGAGCTGTAGCGCCCGAGCAGTTCCCTGGAGCGGAACATGACGACCTGGCGGCCCTGCCCGGACGGCCAGGTGATGATGACCGCGTAGTAGTAGCCGTCGATGTGGTAGAACTGGGCGCCCTCGAACAGGCCGCCGATGAACGGCCTGCCGGCGAAGTCGCCGGCCGTGAAGATGTTCGGGTAGTCCTGCGCGATGGCCGTCAGGTCGGAGTTGAGACGTACGGCGCTCGTCCCGCCCGAGCCGTAGAAGATGTAGGCCGTGCCGTCGACGTCGAAGAAGAGCGACGGGTCGTGCAGGCCCCGGCCGAGGGCCGTGCGCTCCCACTTCCCGTCGTCGATGTCGTCGGTCCGGTAGAGGTACGCGCCCCCGAGGTTGTTGGTGTTGAAGGCGACGTAGAACGTGCCGTCGTGGTAGCGCAGGGAGGACGCCCACTGGCCCTGGCCGTAGGAGTTCTGGCCGTTGCGCAGCGAGAAGGAGTCCCCGATGCTCGCCCGGTCGAACACGTAGTTGACGATCTCCCAGTTCACCAGGTCGTAGGACTTCATGATCGGCGCACCCGGGCTGAGGTGCATCGTCGTGCTGATCATGTAGTAGAGATCGCGGCCCTCGTCGTTCTCGGCGGCCGGGACGCGTTCCACGCTGATGTCGGGCACGTCGGAGCGCAGAAGCGGCACGGAGTAGGTGCCGTCGCCCCTGTCGGTGGAGGTGTGGGACGGCGCGGGCGACCAGGAGTCGGCGGCGTTCGCGCCGCCCGTGGATATCAGGCCGACACAGGCGAGCGCGGCGACGAGCCCGATCGCGAACCTCCGCAGCCGGCCGGCGGCACCGGAGACCGCGGCTCCAATCGCGGCTCCAAGAGAGGGGATGCTGGAGGCCGCGGCTCCGAGAGAGCGGAGAACGGCGGTCGGGAGGCGGGATACGGCGACGGTCGGCCTGGACGGGAGTCGTGAACGACTGGACGGGAGTCGTGAGTGAGCGGTGCGGGAGCGGGGGGACACGGACATCGCGAACTCCAGACGCGAAGGCGCCACGAGCGCCCAGAAGTGATCATTGACATGCCCGCCGGGAGCGCGCCCCGGCGATCGGGATGGGGTCGATTGTTAGCGCTAACACCGTCAGGCGTACCACCGCCGATCGCGCTGCCGCGCGAGGTGCTCGACGGTGACCCGCTGGGCGGCGCGGCGATGGTGGGTGAGCCCGCCGCTTTCCGGTCGGTTCCGCCGGGTGGCGGCGGGACCGAAACTGCGACGAGGTGCGGCGGCGCGATGTGTTAGCGCTAACAAATGCGGGCGGGGTACACGCCTGGGATCTGGATCACGATACGGAGAACCTCTTCGGGGGGCGGGAGGCCGGGCGGCGTCTGTCGAGGTCGTCGTCAGAGGGATGACAGTGGGTTTCGCAAGATTTTTTACGAACCTTCGTGTGAGACTGTAAATTGGCTAGACATTTCAGACAAGAGTCCTTCTGTAAGATCCCCGAAACAATCGGGAAACCCGCCGCGGTGTTCACGGGCGAGCGGGGCCGGGCCGGCTGGCCACGATCGCGTGCTCCCGCGGGGCCCCCTTCGCCGGTCATCGGCGGACGCCCGGCGCCCTCTCGGCGGTCGGCGGTCAGTGGCCCCCGCAGGTCCGGGCATCCGCCGAGGGCGTCGCCCCCGTCGCTCCCCGCCCTTGTCGCTCTCCGCCCCTGTCGCTCTCCGCCCTGCCCCGCCCCGTCGGCCCGGCCCGCCCGCTCGACGGCCGGTGGCTCAGCCGCTGAGCAGGTAGTCGCGGGCCTTCTCCAGCGGGGAGACGCCGTACTCCTCCTCCACCGCGGAGGCGATCAGGTGGCAGAACAGGTGCCGCTGGATCGGGGTGATGCCGAGCCGGGCCAGGTGCGCGTAGAGCATGTTGACCACGAGGCGGTGGGCGAGGAACCAGTCGGATTCGAGGATCTCGGTGCGGTGCCGGTCGGTGGAGGTGAGCACGTCGAAGTAGTCGACCGGGTGGCGGCGCTCCACCGGCTGGTCGGAGGCGTCCAGGTCGATCTCCTTGCGGGCCAGCAGCGGCAGGGCGATCTCCTTCTGGCGGCGGGTGAAGGCGATCCAGTCGCGCACGTGCGGCGCCGGGTCGCCGGCGTCGATCGACGCCACCAGGCCGACCACCGTCGCGCGCAGCTCCCGGGCGTTCTGGCGGTACCTGGCCTCGAACGCGGCCGTGACCGCGTCCCGGTTCTCGCAGGACGCGGTGGCCGCCGCGACGTGCGAGCGGTAGGACATGTAGCCGCGGCCGATCGGCGGGACGCTCACGTGCGCCACGGCGACCATGAGGTCGATGACGACCGCGAACAGCGCGAGCTCGCCCCGGCGGACCCGGTCCAGCGTGCCGAGGGCGAGCCGGGTGCTGTCCGCGGCGGCCGCGTCGACCAGGTCGGCCAGCGGCCGGTCGCCGAAGACGCGCAGCCGGTCGTCGTAGGGCTCGGTCTGCAGGGAGTTGTCCGGGTACCAGGGCCGCAGCGGCCCGGTCTCTTGCTCCCGCACGCTCAGCAGGCGGTGCGCGGCGAGGTGCTCGTGCTCGTCGAGGCGGGTGGTGGAGGGGTGCTCGCGCAGGTAAGCGGTGATCGTCTCGGTCGCGACGGGAAGGATCTCGCGTTCCCAGTCCTGTGGCGCGGCGCGGAAGTTGAGCCGCAGGTGCGGTCCCTGGCGCCAGTGGCGGACAAGGTACGGCTGCTGGACGAGGCCGTCCAGGCGCTCCAGCAGCGGGCGGACGCAGTCCAGGATCAGCCCGTCCTTGTCCCGGTCGTAGTAGCGGATCTGGATGCTGCGCCAGGGGAGGTCGCTCACGAGGTTTCCTCTCTCCGCGCCGGCCCGTCCAGGGTGACGGCGGTCAGGTAGCGCAGATGCGCTTCTTCGGCGATCGACAGGCCGAGCCGGTTGCAGAACAGGTGGACGCACCGGTTCAGCACGACCAGGACGTCGTGGCGTTCCACGTCCGCCGGGGTGCCGTCCGCCGGGGTGCCGTCCTCGGCGGCGCCCGGGGAGCCGGGGCCGCGAGGGCCGGCCGGGGTGCCGGGGCCGCCGAGGGGGCGAGACGTCTCCTGCCCGCGCGCCGGAGAGAAGTGTCCGGCCCGCTGCAACGCGACAAGGCGCCGGCGCAGGGTGTCGATGGAGCGCCACCACGTGCCGAGCGAGTCGTGAGCGTCGCCCGCGCCGGGCGGACCGCCCGGGGGCGTCCCACCGGCGGAGCGGCCGGTGGGGGAGTGGCTGTCGGACGAGGTGGTGGGGGAGTGGCTGCCGGACGGGGTGGCGCGGGCGGCGACGCGCCGGCACCGTTCGGCCTGTGCGGCGAGGGCCTCGCGCTGTCTCGCGAAGCTCTCCATCTGCCGGGAGCGGGCCGGTGCCGGGTCCCAGCGGTCACGTTCCCCGGCCGGCGAAAGGCCCGGGTGGCGGGGGTCGGGTTCCCAGGCCATCAGGGTGAGCATCATCGCGGCGAGGGCGTGGCCCAGCCGCCGCCGGTGGTCGGGTTCGCCGCGCAGGATCGCGAGCGCGATCCGGCTGGAGTCGGTGAAGTGCCGCTCGACGGCGGTGACCGCCTCCGGCCCGCCGAACGTCGCGTACTCGGGCCGGTAGGCGATGGCCTCCACGCGGTCGTCGGGCCGCAGCCGGTGGTCGTACGCGGCCAGGCCCTCCTGCCGGGCGAGCTCCCGGGCGAGCAGCGCGTAGCGCGCGCGGTCCCACGGGACCGTCGTCGGATGCGCCGCGAGGTGTTCTTCCAGGACGGCCGTGGCACGTCTCTCGATCATCGGCGCGTCGCCGGGGACGCGCGGCAGCAGGCGGAGCCGCAGATGCGGGCCGCCCTCCCAGTAGCGCAGGAAGAAGAACCGGTCGAGCCGTCCGTCCAGCTCCCGCACCAGGCCGTCCACGGCGGTGCCGAGCAACAGGTCGGTGCCGGCCCGGTGGAAGGCGTGCAGCGAGATCCAGCGGTCAGGCACGGCCCACCTCGACCACGTACTCGGTCACATGGCGGTGGTGGCCGGGGTCGCCTCCCTCTCGGTGGCCGGGGGCGCCGTTCTCTCCTCCGGGGGCGACCGCCGCCTCTCCTCCGAGATCGACCGCCGCCTCGAAGTCCGGGAGCGGCTCGTGAAAGACGATCACCGATCCGCCGCCGTCCAGCCCCCGGTCGAACAGGGTGACCAGTGCGGGGTCGGCCAGATCGAGATAGGTCGGTTTGGTGAACCGCATCATGCGCGGCCTCTCGCGGATCGGCGCCCCGGGATCGGATGAGGAGACGAAACACCGTTCAGGAAGGGCGTGCTCGGCGAACCAGGCCGCGAGCGCGAGCAGGTGCGACGCCGCGGAGTCGCCCCTGCCCCGGCGCGGGATCTCGCGCACCGGGACGTGCCAGGCGGCACGGGCCACGGTGACCCGCCCGACCGACACCCGGGCCGTACGCTCGACGCGGTCCGGCACCGACTCCGGTGGCCGGGAGAAGACCGACGCCAGGTCCGTCACCGCGCCGGGCATGTCGCCGAAGAGCTGGAGCAGGAGGCGTGCCGTGCGCGGCAGCAGCAGGGGCGCGACCATCCCGGTGTACACCGGCCGGAGCCGGGTGCCGCGCCCGGCGTGCACCAGGACGAGGCCGGTGCCGGGCTCGTGCCGGACGGCGAGGTCCCGCAGGCCGAACGCGGCGGGGTCGGCCGGGACCACGCCCGGGTAGCCGATCTCCCGGGCCGCCACCGGCGAACGCAGGTTGACGTTGTTGCCGAACAGCCCGGTGATCTCCACCGGCACGCCGTGTTCCGTCCCGAGCGGGCGGTTGTCACCGGCGGGGACTCCGGCGACCCGCAGCAGGCGGTGCACGCGGCTGCGCATCGCGCCGTACCCCGGGCCGAGACCGTTGAGCACCAGCCGCACCGGCGTGCCGTCCGGCGGGCCGATCGTCTGCACGAAGCAGGACAGCGACCCCACCGGGCGGACGAACGCGGGACGGTCGGCGGCGAGACCGGCCAGCACCGCCGGGTCGATGGTCAGCGCCTCCGGGGCCGGGGCCTCGGGCAGCAGCCCGCGCACCGCGGCCAGCGCCGCCTCCCGGGCGTCTCGGAGCTCGTCGAGCCGGGGCACGGCGGGTGTCCGTCCGGGCGGGTGCCGCTTCTGCCAGGGGTACATGAGCGCGTGCAGCTCACCGGCCGGGGTGCCGGGCGCGGCCCGGTGGGTCCGCTCGGCGAGCGTGCGGTGGAACCGGCCGAGCGGCACCTGCGCGCCGGCGCCGAAGCACTCCGCGAACAGGTCGGCGGCGAGCAGCCGGGCGAGGCCGTCACCGTCGAAGACCGCCGCGAAGTCGGCGATCGTGTGCAGGTCGTCCAGGGCGGGACGCCAGGCGGCCAGGCCCAGCCGCGGGCCGGGGGTGGTGAGCACGGCGTTCTCGTAGAAGAGGTTGCGGTCCGGCAGGCGGTCGGCGCCCTCTCCGGCCAGCTCGGTGAACGCGGACCGCACCTTCCGTTGCAGCGCCTCACGTTCGGACACGTGGACCGCCCGCGGGTAACGGGCGAGCGCCTCCCACGCGGCGGCCAGCGCCTTGCCCGCCGGATGCGTGCGGAGCCGATCGGTCAGGTCGGCGAGGTGCGCGGCGGCCTGGTCGGCGACCGGGGGACGGAGTTCCAGCACTCCCAGGCCGACCAGCCGGCCGAGCGCCCCGCCGGCCCGGGTACGCAGGTCGTCGTACGGCGGGCGCAGCAGCCGCCGCAGCGGTTCGGACGCGGCGACGCCGTGGTAGGCGTCCTCCGCGCCGGTCACGTACCACAGGCGGCCGTCGTCCTCGTGGAGGCTCGGGTTGGGCACGACCTCGAAGAGGGCCGCGAGCTCGTCGTCGTCGCGGGCCAGGTCGGTGAGCAGCCGGAGCAGCAGGGGCACGTTCGGCTCGACCGCGCTGCGCCACGCCCACGGCCCGTCCCAGCGGACCGGCTCGCCGTCGTCGTCCCACCGCCCGAGAGCCGTCATCATGAAGGTCGCGTGCGGGCTGGTCTTCGCCACGACGCGGGCCAGGTACCTGGTGAGCCGGAGCGCGACCTGGCGCGGCGGGAGGCTGCCGGGCGGTGCGGCCAGCCACCGGCGCAGCGCGGCGGACATCGCCGGTCCCGCCTGGAGCACGCCGTAGCCGAAGGCGTCGGTGGCGACCCATCGGCGCAGCGCCTCGTGGGTGCCCCGGGACTCCTGGTCGAGCAGGTCCGGCAGCTGCCGGACGAGCGCGTCATGCCGATCGAGGTCCGCGAGCCAGGCCGTGACGCGCGGAGCGAGGCCGGGACCGAGGCCGGGACCGAGCTCCACCGGCCAGGCGCGGCCCGCCGGTCGCCGCGCGTTGTAGAGCGCCCGCCGCAACGCCACCAGCGCGGGGCGCGCCGGGCCCGGCCCGGCCGCTCCGATCACCGGCTCCAGCTCGTCCGCGAGCCGCCGGCCCTCGACGGCGAGCCGGCCGCGGGCCGCCAGGATCTCCTGGACGGTCCGCCACGTGGCCGCACATCTCAGCTCCGCGAGCGCCGCCACCGGCAGCGCGGCGACCCTGGCGACCACGGTCGCGTCCACCGTGCGGCGAGCCGCGTCGGTCTCGGCGCGTCCCGGCGGGCCACGACGCGTCGAGACCATGCCGGGGAGGTTCAGATGAGCCAGCTCGTGGTCTTGAGACCCGAGGCTCCCACTTCGGTGTTGCCGAGCCCCATGCCCAGGGCCTTCACGAGATCCTCGCCGGGGAGCTCGACCGTCATCACGTCGAGCGCGTCCAGATCGAGGCGGAGCGGTCCGTCGGTCGCCATCTGCACTCCCATTCTCGCCCGCCGGGGCAGGCCGTATTCGGTGACGATCATCACCATAGGCGCGGCCGGTGACCTCGTCCATGCGATGGCATTGTCGGCGAATGGCGGGAAAGCGTGGAGGTCGAATATCAATCGGCCCTCCGCGCGGCGGTGACGGGTATTTCCACCTTTCCGACCAGGGAGGCGTCACCGTCAGCGAGATCGCAGAAACAGCCGTTCCCCGATGGTGAGAGATTGCTGTCCACTGAAGCGCGGACCCTCACTGATGTCCGGCGAAATGGTTCGAACGGGCGGAGAAGTGGTTTATGGAGCAATCTCGGGAAGACCGGCGCGATCGACCGTGAGCCATTTCGTGTTACGTCTTTGTTTCACCGCCGAGCCGCCGAGCCCTCGCGCGACCGCGCCGTCGTGTCATCGGGCCGCCGCGCAGTCGTGTGACTGAGCCGCCGGGACTCCGCAGGCGCACGGCCATGGCCGGTGTCACGGATCCACGGTCCGCCGGAGGCGGGTGCCGTACCGAGGGGCATCGGCCTTCACCGCCGGGGCACGACGCGCGACGGCACCGGTACCTGGAGATGAAATTTTCAGCACGGCGTCTTCCGGACGAGAAGACGCCGCAGCAGTAAGACAGTGGTGGGTCCGCACGGGTCAGATGGATACGACTTAAGTGTCCTTGACGAGTTCGGATGTATCGGATTTGCTCCACAGCGTCATCGTCGCGCCAGAGAGAAACTCGGCGGATGACCGTCATGCGTCGAAGAAGTGAGCGCTAACAGGATTCGTTTCCGGGACGCGCCGCGGACGATCCACGCGGATCGTCCGCGCCTCCGGCTCGCTGACGGCCGGCCTCGTCCGGCCTCGTCCGGCCGCCGGGCCGAGGGGCGCGTCCCCGGCGATCCGCGCGGCCCCACGATTTCCCGATCAACCCGAAGGAGCGGAATGACAAGCAGTGGATCGGGCCGGCGGGGGGTCGTCAGGACCGTCGCCTGCCTGGTGACGGCGATGCTGTGTGTCTCCTTGGCGGTCACGTCGCCCGCGTCGCCGGTCGCCGCGGACGCGTCCTCGCCGTCCCTGTCGTCCCTGTCGTCCCTGTCGTCCCCGTCATCCCTGTCGTCTCAGTCCTCCCCGTCGTCCGCGCCCCCGTCGGATCGCTACAGGTTCAAGAACGTGAAGATCGGCGGCACCGGCTTCGTGACCGGCATCGTCTTCAGCCAGGCGCAGAAGGGTCTGGCCTACACACGCACCGACGTCGGCGGCATGTACCGCTGGAACGGCACCACCGAGACATGGACCCCCCTGCTGGACTGGGTGGGCTGGGACAACTGGGGGTACATGGGCGTGGCGAGCGTCGCCGCGAGCCCTACCAGCGCGAACAAGGTATGGGCCGCCGTCGGCATGTACACCAACGGCGTGGACCCCAACAACGGCGCCATCCTGCGCTCGTACGACAAGGGTGACACCTGGAAGACCACGGTCCTGCCGTTCCACCTGGGCGGCAACATGTCGGGCCGCACCATGGGCGAGCGACTGGCGGTGGACCCGAACAACGACAACGTCCTGTACCTGGCCGCGCCCAGCGGGAACGGCCTGTGGCGCAGCACCGACGGCGGGGCGGGATGGGCGCGGGTGACCGCCTTCCCCAACTCCGGCGACGACCCGCAGACGCCCGGCGGCGCGGAGGACGCGGGCCTCGTCTGGGTGGCGTTCGACAAGAGCACCGGCCACGCGGGCACCAGGACCAAGACCATCTACGTGGGCGTCGCGGACAAGGACAATCCGGTGTACCGCAGCACCGACGGCGGCGCGACCTGGGCTCCGCTGGCCGGCGCGCCGACCGGGTACCTGCCGCACAAGGGGGTGGTGGACCCGGTCAACCACCTGCTCTACATCGCCACCAGCGACACCACCGGCCCGTTCAGCGGCGGCAAGGGCGACGTGTGGAAGTACCACGCCGTCACCGGCGCGTGGACGCGGATCAGCCCCGTCCCCTCCACCAGCGACGACGACTACTTCGGCTACTCCGGCCTGACCGTCGACCGCCGGAACCCCGGCACGATCATGGTCGGTACCCAGGTGTCCTGGTGGCCGGACGGCATCATCTGGCGCAGCACCGACTCCGGGGCCACCTGGAGCCGCATCTGGGACTGGGACGCCTGGCCCAACCGCAGGCTGCGGTACGACTTCGACATCGCCGACACACCGTGGGCCACCATGGGCGAGCAGTCCAACCCGCCGATCCTGGTGCCCAAGATCGGCCAGGCGATCTCGTCGATGGAGATCGACCCGTTCGACTCCGGCCACATGCTGTTCAACGGCGGACCGGGCATCGCCGGCACGAAGAACCTCACCGACTGGGACACCGGCGGCACCGTCGCCATCACCCCCGAGGTCGAGGGCCTGGAGGAGGGCGCGGTCCAGGGCCTGGTCAAGCCTCCGGGCGGCCCGTTGCTCAGCGCCATGGGCGACGTGAGCGGCTTCCGCCACGACGACCTGGACGCGGCACCGAAGACGATCTTCACCTCGCCCGTCTTCACCACCACCAGGAGCATCGACTTCGCCGAGCGCAACCCGAAGGTCATCGTGCGGGCCGGTGACTTCAACGACGCCGACCGGCCCGGCGACAGCCACGCGGCGTTCTCCACCGACGGCGGCGCCACCTGGTTCCAGGGCACCGAGCCCGGCGGCGTGAACTCCGGCGGCAGCATCGCCGCCGCGGCCGACGGCGGCCGGTTCGTCTGGGCGCCGGGCGACTCGGGCCAGCCGGTGGTCCACTCGGTCGGCTACGGCACGTCCTGGACCCCCTCCACCGGAGTCCCCGCCAACGCGATCATCACGTCGGACCGGGTCAATCCCCTGAAGTTCTACGCCTTCTCCAACGGCACCTTCCACGTCAGCACCGACGGCGGGGCCAGCTTCACCGCCACCGCCGCCACCGGCCTGCCGGCCTCCAACTGGAACCTGCGCGTCAAGGCGGTACCCGGGCGCGAGGGCGACGTCTGGGTGGCCGGCGGCGCCACCTGGACCACCTACGGGCTGTGGCACTCGACCGACTCCGGGGCGACGTTCACCAGGGTGTCCGGCGTGGAGCAGGCCGACAACATCGGCTTCGGCAAGGCGGCACCCGGCCGGGCCTACCCGGCGCTGTACACCGGCGCGCTGATCGGCGGGCAGCGCGGTATCTTCCGCTCCGACAACGCCGGCGCGAGCTGGGTACGCATCAACGACGACCGGCACCAGTTCGGCGGCACTCCCGAAACGCTCACCGGCGACCCGGCCGTATACGGCCGGGTGTACTTCAGCGGCTACGGCCGCGGCGTCCTCTACGGCGACCGATCCTCCCGGTGAGCGCATACGCGGGGACGCGCCGGCACCGGCGCGTCCCCGCGGGCGTGGTCCCCGCCCCGCAGGTGCGTCCCCGCGGGCGTGCTCTCGCGGGCGCGGCCTGCGGGATGCCTCACCGGGCAGGACGACGCCCCGGCGAGATCCGGCCGCCGGATCTCGCCGGGGCGTCGTGTGTTCCGCGCGTCCGGGCCGGTCGCTCAGGGTGCCGGACGGGCGACGACCTGGTCGTCCTGGACGACGGCCCGGTCGTCCTAGGCGACCGCCCGCGCGGCGGCGCGGCCGGCCTGCAGGCCGGAGAACAGGCAGCCGCCGAGGAAGGTGCCCTCCAGGGCGTTGTAGCCGTGGACGCCGCCGCCGCCGAACCCGGCCGCCTCTCCGGCCGCGTACAGGCCGCTGATCGGGGTGCCGTCCGCGCCGAGGACGCGGGAGTCGAGGTCGGTCTGGATGCCGCCGAGGCTCTTGCGCGTCAGGACGTGGAGCTTCACCCCGATCAGCGGGCCGGCCTGCGGGTCCAGGATGCGGTGCGGGACGGCGGTGCGGCTGAGGCGGTCCCCGAGGAAGCGCCGTGAGTTGTGGATGCCCTGCACCTGGGCGTCCTTGCCGTAGGGGTTGCCGATCTGCAGGTCCCGGGCCACGATCTGGCGGCGCAACTCGCCGGCGTCGAGCAGCGGCTCGTCGGTCAGGCCGTTCATCTTCGCCACCAGCTCCTCCAGCGTGGCGGCGACGACGAAGTCCGCGCCGCGCCGTTTGAAGGCGTCCACCGGAGCGGGCGCGCCCTTGCCGAAGATCCGGTTGCGCAGCACCGCCCTGCGGTCCCCGCTGGTGATGTCGGGGTTCTGCTCCGAGCCCGACAGCGCGAACTCCTTCTCCAGGATCCTCTGCGTGAGGACGAACCACGAGTGGTCGTATCCGGCGATGTCGGGGGTGGTGCGCAGGTACTGGAGGGTGCCGAGGGTGTCGTAGCCGGGCAGGTACGGGGCCGGCAGGCGGCGGCCGAGCGCGTCGAACCACATCGACGACGGTCCGGGCAGGATCCGGATCGCGTGACCGGGCCAGACGGGGTCCCAGTTGCGCACGCCCTCGGTGTAGTGCCACATCCGGTCCTGGTTCACGATCCGGGCCCCCGCCGTGGCGCTGATGGCCAGCATCCGCCCGTCCACGTGGGCCGGCACACCCGTGATCATGTGCTTCGGGGCGGTGCCCAGCCGCCGGGGCCAGTGGCGGCGCACCAGGTCGTGGTCGGCGCCGATCCCGCCGCTGGTGACGATGACCGCCTGCGCCGTGAGCTCGAAGGAGCCGGTCACCTCGCGGCTGGAGGCCACCCCCCGCGGTGAGGGGTCGTCCCTCAGGACACTCCCGCGCACCCCGGTGACGGCGCCGTCCTGGACGACGAGTTCGTCGACCCGGTGGCGGTGGTGGAACGTGAGCAGTCCCGCTTCGGCCGCCTGCTCGGCGTCGCGCACGAACGGGCCCACCACGCCCGTTCCCGTCCCCCAGGCCACGTGGAACCGGGGCACGGAGTTGCCGTGACCGTCGGCGCGCAGGCCACCGCGCTCCGCCCAGCCCACGACCGGCGTCAGCTTGATGCCGTGCGCGTCTATCCAGGACCGCTTCTCACCCGCGGCGAAGTCGACGTACGCGCGGGCCCAGCGCGCCGCCCAGACGTCCTCGTCCTCCAGGCGGTCGAACCGCGCGCTCGCCTGCCAGTCGCTCCACGCCAGCTCGAAGGAGTCCCTCACCCTGAGGCGGCGCTGCTCGGGAGAGTTCACGAGGAACAGCCCGCCGAACGACCAGTACGCCTGTCCTCCCAGGTTGGCGGCGTTCTCCTGGTCCACCAGCGCCACCTTCCGGCCCTGGCCGGTCAGCTGCTGGGCCGCGACCAGCCCGGACAGGCCCGCGCCCACGATGATGACGTCCGCGTCCATGGCGGTACTCCCTTGTTCGAGCACCCCGGCGGTCCGTCAGGGGGCGTGTCGATGGTAAGGCGGCCGCCCGATCACCACGCAACCGGCCCGATCATCACGGAGGGGCGGGCCCGCTCCCGACCCGGGCGGCGGGTTCCAGGAGGTGCCACGAGCCTGGGCCGCCGGACGACGCGGCCGGCCTTGCGCCGGCTCCGTCTACCGCTGAGCCCATGCCGGTGTCCAGACCTCGCCGCCGGAGTGGTCGAGCGGCCTGGAGCCGAGGTGGTCGCGGAGCGCGGCGAGCGCGGGGTGCGGGTTGTCGCGGTGCCAGGTGAGCGAGTGCGGGTAAACCGGTGCCGGGTCACGTACGGCGACGCGCCGCAGGCCGTGGTCGGCGGGCCAGGCGAGGCGGGTTCCCGCGCCGACGAAGGTCGCCAGTGACCGGGAGTCGGCGATGGTGTCCAGCAGGGGCTCGGTGCCGAAGTCGGGGCCGGTGATCTCGATGGTGAGCCCGAACGCGGCGGCGAGGTCGTCGTAGAAGGCGGCCCACTCGGTTCCGGGAACGATGCCGGGCATCCAGATCCGGTGCCCGGCGAGCTCGGCGGGCGTGACCGCGCGGGCGCCGGCGAGCCTGTGGGCCGGTCCGGTGAGAAGCTGGATGGGTTCGTCGAGGACCCGGGCGGCCCCGATGTCGTCGGGAAGCCGCCGGCCGGGCATGGTGACGGCGCGGAAGGACGCGTCGATCGTGCCGGACCGGACGGCGGCGATGGCCGCGTCCGCGTCGAAGAGGGTCACGACGTCGAGTTCCACCTCGGGGCGCGCGCGGTGGAACTCGCCCAGCAGGGCGGCCGGGGCGAGCCGCCGGCCGATCACGTCGACGCGCAGCGCGCGGCGGCCGGGGCGAACGGAGGCGGCCGCCCGCTCCTCGGCCCGCAGGAGGTCGCGGGCGTGGGGCAGGAACGCCTGCCCGTCGATGGTGAGCCGCGTCGCGCGCGCGGTTCGCGTGAACAGCCGCACACCGAGGTTCCTCTCCAGCGTGGCGATGCGCTTGGAGACGGCCTGCTGGGTGATCGCCAGCTCGTCGGCGGCGTCCTGGAACCGCCCCGCGTCCGCGGCGGCCACGAAGGTGCGTACGGCGTCGAGATCCACGCGGGCAAGGGTAGCCGCACAACATCCGGTTGTGTCCCGTCGGCGGGCCGGTTGTTTGATCTCGCTGCCTGCTCGCCGCTTGGATGCCAGTGGTCAACATCTGGTTGTACGGGTCGGCGGGGGGTGGGGCGGGCATGGCGGGCGGGCGGACGCTGGGGCGGCGGTTCGGGTGGTTGTGGGCGGCGTACGTGGTCAGCTCGTACGGCACGAGCTTCGGGTTCGGGGCGTTTCCCCTGATCGCGGTCCTCGTGCTGCACTCCGGACCGGCCCAGGTGTCGGCGTTGTCCGCCGTGGGGCCGGCGGTGGGGGCCGTGCTCGCGGTCCCGCTCGGGCCGTGGATGGAGTTCCGCCGCAAGCGGCCGGTGATGATGGCGATGGACCTGACCCGGTTCGTGGCGTTGCTGAGCATCCCCGTCGCGTTCGCGCTCGGCCGGCTCGGCTTCGCACAACTCCTCGTCGTCTCCGTCGTCGTCACCGCGGCCAAGATCGCCTTCGGCGCGGCCGGCGGCGCGTACCTGAAGTCGCTCCTGCCGCCGGAGGACCTGCTCGTCGCGAACAGCCGGTTCGAGTCCACGACCTGGTCGGCGACCGTGGTCGGACCACCGCTCGGCGGGGCCGCGATCGGGATGTTCGGGCCGGTGGCGACGGTGACGGCCGACGCGGTCAGCTACCTGCTGTCGGCACTGTGCGTCCGCGCGATCGGCGCGGGCGAGCCGCGCCCCGCGCGTGCCGACGCGCCCCGGCGGGATGCCGACGCGCCTCGACAGGGTGCCGACGCGCCTCGGCGGGATTCCGGTGCGCCGCCCCGGCCGCGTGCCGGGCGGACCGTCGGTGCCGGCGTGTTCCGGCCGCGCGCCGGGCGCCCCGCGCGTGCCGGTGACCTGTTCGAAGGGTGGCGCCGTATCCTGGCCCATCGGACGCTGCGTCGGCTGTTCCTCAACACGATCCTGGTCAACGGCCTGATCATGGCGACCGAGCCGCTGCTCGCCGTCCTCCTGCTCGGCCGTCTCGGGTTCGCGCCCTGGCAGTACGGCCTCGTGTTCGCGCTTCCCTGTGTCGGCGGCCTCGTCGGGGCGCGGCTGGCACGCGGGCTCGTGGCGCGGTTCGGGCAGCACGGGGTGATGCTCACCGCCGGGGCGCTGCGCGCGTGCTGGCCCGTCGGGCTGGCGTTCGTCCAGCCCGGCGTCCCCGGGATCGTGCTCGTCATCGTCGTCCAGTTCGGCCTGGTGACCTGCTGCGGCCTGTTCAACCCGGTGCTGGCCACCTACCGGCTCGACCACACCGACCCCGGCGGGGTCGCCCGCACCCTGTCCGCGTGGTCGGTCAGCGGCAGCCTCGCCATCGCGGCCCTGACCGCGCTGTGGGGCCTGCTGGCCGCGGTCACCAGCCCCCGCGCCGCGATCGCGACCGCCGGGGTCCTCCTCCTGGCCACCCCGTTACTGCTGCCGCGCCGCGAGCGCGCCGCGGGAGGCGGGCGGCGCGGGACTCAGGGGCTCGTGCACCGGTAGCCGGACGGCGTCTGGGTGTTGCCGTTCGGGCGGCTCGCCTGGAAGCCGAAGGTGGTGCTCTGGCCGGGGCCGAGCGTGCCGTTGTGCCCGGAGCTCCGTGCCGTGACGGTCTGCCCGCTGACGGCCGGCGTGGCGTTCCACGAGCCGGTGACGGCGTGTCCGCTCGGCAGCGTGAAGGTCACCGTCCAGCCGTTGATCGTGGACGTGCCGGTGTTGGTGACCGTGACCGGCTGGATCACGTACCCGTTCCCCCACTGCGTCTGGACGGTCGCCGTCACCGAGCATCCGCCGGTGTCCCCGCCGCCCGGCGGGGTGGTGACCGTCGCCGTGTTCGACACCGGCGAGAGGTTGCCCGCCGCGTCGCGGGCCCGGACCTGGTAGCGGTACGTGGTGTTCGCGGTGAGCCCGGTCTCGGCGAACGAGGTGGTGGCCGAGGTCCCCGCCTGAGTGAAGGTGCCGCCGGAGGCGCCCGGCGCGCGCAGGACGTCATAGCCGGTCACGCCCACGTCGTCGGTGGAGGCGGTCCAGGTCAGGGTGGTGCCGGTGGAGGTCGTTCCCGACGCGGCGAGGCCGGCCGGCGCGGACGGCGGGGTGCTGTCGCCCCCGGTGGTGGCCGGAGGGACGCGGACGACGCGGTCGTCCTGCGCCACCGGGGTGCCGCGGCCGTCCCGGTTGCTGGTCGTCACCCAGAGCCAGCCGTCCGGCCCGACGGCGACCGTGCGGAGCCGCCCGTAGGTGGACTGGAACTCGGCCAGCGGGGTGCCGGGCGTACCGGCGCCGGTCAGCGGCACCGTCCAGAGCCGCTGGCCGCGCAGCGCGGCGACGAAGAGCGTGTTGTTGGCCCAGGCCAGCCCGCTCGGCGACGCCTCGGCGGTCGTCCACGTGACGATCGGGTTGCGGAAGGAGGGGTTGGTGCAGGTGCCCTCGCACGTCGGCCAGCCGTAGTTGGAGCCCGCGACGATCTGGTTGATCTCGTCCCGGGTGTTCTGCCCGAGTTCGGCGGCGTACATCCTGCCCTGGGAGTCCCAGGTCAGGCCCTGGACGTTGCGGTGGCCGTAGGTCCAGACGCGGGAGCCCGCGATCGGATTGTCCGCGGGCACACCGCCGGTGGGCGTCATCCGCAGGATCTTCCCGGCGGGGCTGCCGACGTTCTGCGCGTTCGCGGTGTTGCCGGCGTCGCCGGTCGCCACGTAGAGCATGCCGTCCGGGCCGAAGGCGATGCGGCCGCCGTCGTGGAAGGTGTTGCTCGGCACCCCGGAGAAGATGACCGGCTGTGTCTGGGGCGCGGTCAGTTGCAGCCTGACCAGGCGGTTGTCCCCGGCGGTGCTGGTGAAGTACGCGTACACCCAGCCGTCCTGGGCGTAGGTGGGCGACACGGCGATGCCGAGCAGGCCGCTCTCACCCGAGGCGCTCACCCCGCTGACGGTGGCGACCGCCGTGGGCGTCTGGCCCGGCCGCACCTGAAGGATGCGCCCGGTGTTGCGTTCGGACACCAGCGCGCTGCCGTCCGGCAGGAACGCCAGGCCCCAGGGGACCTGAAGTCCCGTGACGGAGACCTGCGCCCGGGAGAAGTCGAAGCCGCCCACCACCTGGGCGCGGGCCTCGGGAGCGGTGACGAGCAACGCGAGCAGAGCCAGAATCAGGGCCGGGACGGCGCGGGCGCGCATGATGGACTCCTCGGGACTCCTCGACCGGATCACATGCGGATGCCAGCACCGTAGGCACGCGGGCCGGGCAACCTCAAACACCGCGATCGGCCCGTCCTGACGATCTGGGAGTACGGCGCCCCGCCGGTGAAACTTTCACTCAAACAGCGAAAGTTGTGGATCGGCGGATGCCGCGGTCTCCCGGTGACGGGAGCGGCGGGACGGTCCGGGCGTCCCCGGCGGCGGGCCGGGCCTTCGGCCCTCTCCTCTCGCGGATCGGCTCGCCGCCGGGGACGAGGCCACCCGGCGCGAGTCCCTTCCCTGGAGGGGGCGGGGCGGACGGGGGCACCCGCGTGTCAGTGGTGAACGGCGTCCGGGGTGTCCTCTTCGAGCAGGAAGCCGCCGGACTGGTGGTGCCACAGGCGGGCGTACGGCCCCTGGGCCTGGAGGAGCGTGTGGTGGTCGCCCTGCTCCACGACGCGGCCCTGGTCGAGCACCACCAGGTTGTCCATGCGGACGACGGTGCTCAGCCGGTGCGCGACCACCAGGGCGGTGCGGTCACGCATCAGACCCCAGAGGGCTTCCTGGACGAGGGTCTCGCTTTCGGAGTCGAGGGCGCTCGTGGCCTCGTCCAGCAGCAGGATCGGCGCGTCGCGCAGCATGGCGCGGGCGAGGGCGACGCGCTGCCGCTGGCCGCCGGAGAGCTTGACGCCGCGCTCCCCGACCAGCGTGTCGAAGCCGTCCGGCAGGGCCTCGGCGAACTCCGTGACGTGCGCCGCCCGCGCGACCCGGTGGATCTCGGCGTCGGTGGCGCCCGGCCGGGCGAAGGCGATGTTGTCGCGCAACGACCGGTGGAACAGGGCGGGCTCCTGGGGGACGTAGGCGATCAGGCCGCGCAGGTCGGCCTGGCGGAGCCGGGCGATGTCCTGGCCGCCGATCAGGATCCGGCCGCCGTCGATGTCCATGAGGCGGAGCAGCAGCCGGGTGAGGGTGCTCTTGCCGCCGCCCGACCGGCCGACCAGGCCCATCTTGGTGCCGGCGGGGATGTGCAGGTCCAGGCCGTGGAACAGGGGCGGATGGCCGGCGTGCGCGAACGTCACCCGCTCGAAGCGGATGCCCGCGTCGGCGGGGCGCAGCGGTTGCGGGTCGTCCGGGTCGACCACCCCGGGCGGCGTGAGGAGGAGCTCGGTGAACTGGGCGGACTCGGTGAGCACGCTCTCCAGGCGCCGGTAGATCTGGTTGAACTCGAACATGATGCCGATCGAGGTCGTGTAGTAGCTGAACGTCACCACGATCGCCTCCACGCCCAGCCCGCCGCGGAGGGCGACGGCGAGCAGCAGGCCGACGGTGCTGGTGAGGACCGTCAGCGGTGCGATGACGGTGTCCACGCGGAGGTTGCCGTAGTCCCAGGAGCGGATCGTCAGCCTGCGCTGCTCGGCGACCCGGGCCCGGTGCTGGGCGGCCTCGCGGTCCTCGGCGGCGAACGCGCGGACCGTCTCCATGTTGGCCAGCACGTCGGCGACGTGGCCGGACACCCGCACCTTGGCGGCCTCGCGCTGGTCCACCAGCTTCTGGCGACGGCGGATGAGCGGGGCGACGAGGAGGGCGGTGACGGCGATGAGGCCCACGAGCACGAGGACGAGCAACGGGTGGTACCGCCACAGCACCACCGAGGCGAACGTCAGCGGCACCACCTTGGCGATGATCGAGAACGTGAGCGTGTCCACGAAGCTCTCGAACCCGCCGGCGAAGCTCAGCACCCGCTTGGTCAGCGAGCCGGCGAAGTTGTCGTGGAAGAACGCGGCGTCCTTGGCCAGCAACCTGTCCATGCCCGTCACGCCGAGCCGCTCGATGCCCCGGGCGTCCGTACGGTTCAGGAAGTGCAGGCCCACCCGCCACAGGATCTCGCCCGTGAGCAGCAGCCCGCCGAAGGCGAGCACGTACGGCACGAGCACGGGGACGGTGGCGTCGCCGCCGTCGGCCAGGCGCCCCACGAGCGCGCCCACCGCGAGCGGCGCCAGGTAGAACAGGCAGGTGTTCCCCAGCGCGGGCAGGGCGAGCGCGGGCACGGCGACCCGCCACTGGTTCAGCAGCTCCCCGTTGTAGTAGCGCAGCGCGAGCAGGACGGCCGACCTCCGGGCGGACGGTCTGTCCTCGGGGGAGTCAGGTGATCCCGGCACGGTCGTCCCCCTTCTTGACATCCACGGTCATGGCCATGTTGACGCAGCGCGGGCGGGGGAGGCGAACGGTTTTCCCGGCGGCGGGGGCGGCTTGCCGGTGGCCGGGGGCGGCTTCCCGGCGGTGGGACGCGGCTTCCCGGGCGGCAGGACGTGGCCTCCCCAGGGCGGGGCGCCGCTTTCCCGGGAGGGGCACGCGGCGAGCCGGGCGGCG
This sequence comes from Streptosporangium vulgare, assembly GCF_042428775.1. Lineage (NCBI taxonomy): Bacteria > Bacillati > Actinomycetota > Actinomycetes > Streptosporangiales > Streptosporangiaceae > Streptosporangium > Streptosporangium vulgare. The sequence goes on from NZ_JBHMBS010000001.1 coordinate 902,586, forward strand.
ACCGGCGCGAATGCGGGAAAATTCCCTAGTAAACCTACAGGGATAGTTGACATTGCCCCTCTCCCGGCACACGCTGTGGTACGGCCCACCGGCGCATCACCCATCGAAAGGTGTCAGGGAATGACCCAGCTCCATGACCACGGGACGCCTGTCGTCGCCGACGACTCCTACCGGCACATCGACGTCACGCGGGTCGGCGGCGTGATCGGCGCGGTCGTCGGCGGCATCCGGGTGGGCGGTGACGTCGACACGGCGGCGGTCGCCGAACTGCGTGCCGCGCTGCTGCGCCACCGCGTGGTCTTCCTGCGCGACCAGCGGCACGCCACCGACGCCGACCAGCACGCGTTCGCCAGGCTGCTCGGCACCCCCACCAGGCCGCACCCGACGGTGGCCGGAGACGGTGAGGTCGTGCTCCCGATCGACTCCGAGCAGGGCAAGGCCAACAGCTGGCACACGGACGTGACCTTCGTCGACCGGATCCCGGCGTTCAGCGTGCTGCGCGCCGTCACGCTGCCGCCCTACGGCGGGACCACGGTGTGGGCCAACACGGTGGAGGCGTACCGGCGCCTGCACCCCGGCCTGCGGGCGCTGGTGGGCCGGCTGCGCGCGGTGCACTCGAACCTGTACGACTACGCCGCGCAGCGCCCGCAGATCGGCGGGATCGACGTGAGGGAGCGGGAGTATCGCGAGCAGTTCCGGAGCAGCGTGTTCGAGACCGAGCACCCCGTCGTCCGCGTCCACCCGGAGACCGGCGAGCCGTCCCTGCTGCTCGGCCACTTCGTCACGTCGTTCACGGGCCTGAGCAGCGCCGATTTCCACGATCTGTTCGCCCTGCTGCAGCGGCACGTCACCCGCCTGGAGAACACGGTGCGCTGGGACTGGCGCGCCGGCGACATCGCCATCTGGGACAACCGGGCCACCCAGCACTACGCCGTCGCGGACTACGACGACCTGCCCCGGCTTCTGCACCGCATCACGCTGGCCGGCGACGTCCCGATCGGCGTCAACGGCGACACCAGCGTGGTCCGCAAGGGCGACGCCGGCGCGTACTCGCCCATCGCCGTCTGAGCGGTGGCCTGTCCGCGGACGCCCCCCGAACTCCGGCCGGGGCGGTGACCTTACCGGGCCGCGGGGTGAGGGTGATGTCGTGCGGGACGTCGGAGTCCCCGTCCGGCCGGGGGCGCCTCGGGATCCCTCAGCCGGGGGCCTGGGTCCTGGCCTGGCGGTAGCGGGTGGGGGAGACGCCGAACTCGGTGACGAACGACTGCCGGAGGCTCTCGGTGGAGCCGAACCCGCAGCGGGCCGCGATGTCCGCCACGGAGAGCGACGACGAGACGAGGAGCTGCTCGGCCGCCCGTGTGCGCGCGTGCCTGACGAAACGACCGGGTGTCTTGCCCAGGTGCTCCAGGCTGAGCCGGGTCAGGTGGCGCTCGCTCACGTTCAGCAGGGCGGCCAGCGTCGCGGGGCTCAGGTCCCCGTCGAGGTTGCTGACGACGTGGTCGACCACCTGCCGGATCAGCGGGTGCTCCGGCGGCGGCGCGCTCACGAACATGCTGATCTGCGCCTGGTCGCCCGGCCGCTGCAGGTAGGCCACCAGGGAACGCGCCACGATACGCGCCAGGCGAGGGCCGTGGTCCTCCTCGATGAAGGCGAGCGTCAGATCCAGGGCACTGGTGACGCCGGCCGCGGTCGACACCCGTCCCTCGCGGATGTAGAGCGGGCACGGGTCGACGATGACGTTGGGGTGGTGGGCGGCGAGCGTTCCCGCGTACCTCCAGTGCGTGGTGGCGCGCCGCCCGTCCAGCAGCCCGGCGGCGGCCAGCAGGGTCGCGCCCGTGCACACCGAGGCCACCCGCCTGCTGACCGCGGCCAGCCGGCGTATGTGCGCCAGGAGCACTGGGTTGCCCGCGGCGGCCTCGTGACCGATCCCACCGGAGACGACCAGGGTGTCGAGCGGCCCGGTGATGCGTTCGAGGGCCGCCTGGCCTTCCAGCGTCAGGCCCGAGTCGCAGGGCAGCGAGCCGCCGCCCGAGGTGGCGAGGCGTATCCGGTAGGGGGGAGCCGCCCCCAGATGGTTGGCCATGTGGAGCGGCGTGGTCACCGAGGCGATGTCCAGCAGCTCTGACTGTGGATACCCGATCACGACGGTCAGGCGATCGTCCATAGGTGCCCATCCTGCCGAAGAACCGACACGAATCCCAAGTTTACCGACAGGGCCGCGGCTGACCATGGTCCGCGCGACCGGCCGGCCGCCGGATCGGAGAGGAGAAGCGAGAGGAAGGCCACGCGGCCACCGGGGCACCCGATACCGGCGTCACCGGCGTCGGGCCGGGAACGCATGGGATGTGATCGCGCCGGGTACCTTCCTACCCCTGTCCTTCGTCTCCGACGTGTTCGTCATCGGCGATACCATGCCGCGGCCGCCGGACACCGTCGGCGACCTGCTCCCGCTCGGCCCCCTCACGCGCTACGCACACTTCTCGACCCGGTAGGCCCGACCCGGTGGTCCGGCCTGACCATGAGCCGATCCGGTCGTCGTGGCCGGATGGACGACGGCCGCGGCCGTCACCACGTTGAAGGGAAAGACATGGACGTCATCGGAATGATCGACAAGGTTCGCGACGCCGCCACCGTCAAGCGCGTCTTCGGCGAGCCGATCACGCAGGGCGGGGTGACCGTCATCCCCGTGGCCCGCGTCGGCGCGGGCGGGGGTGGCGGTGGCGGCAAGCAGGAGGGCGGAGAGAAACCGGGCGAGGGCTCCGGTGGGGGGTTCGGCGTGAGCGCGACCGCGGTGGGGGTCTTCGTCGTCAAGGACGGCCAGGTCAGCTGGCAACCCGCGATCGACTACGACAAGCTCATCGTGGGCGGGCAGGTCGTGGTCATCGTCGCGCTGCTCACGCTGCGCGCGTTCGCGCGCCGGCGTGCCCGCCGTTCGTGAACGGGGCCCACCCGTCCGGCCGATGAGGTGCCCCGTCCGGATCCGTGTCGCCGTCCCGCCGGGCCGATGAGGTGCCCCGTCCGGGATCCGTCCCGCCGTCCCGCCGTCCCGAAGGCGGGGGCGGGGGCGGTGAGGACGCGCCGGCCGTCGAGGTCGATCGCGACGGCGAGCCCGCGCATATGGGTGATGATCGTCGATCAGCGCAACCGGGCGCTCGCCACCGGCCTGAGCGCACGGTTCGGCCGTCCTCCCCGTGGCTGACCGGCACGGGGAGGTCCGATGTCGCTGTGGCCGCGTGCGGGTGCGCGGCGGAGGCGTTCGGCGCTTTCCCGAACCTGCCGGCAAGGGGCGGCGGCAGGATGATCACATGACAGTGAAGGACGACAGGCGATGGAACCACAACATCCATTACCACCCCCGCATCCTCCGCGTGATCCCCGACGGCGCCCGGCGTGCCCTTGACGTCGGCTGCGGCGAGGGCATGCTCGCCCGCGAACTGCGGCGGGCCGTACCGCACGTCACCGGCATCGACCTCGACGCGCCCAGCATCGACCAGGCCCGCGAGCGCCCGGACGACGTCGACTACGTCCTCGGCGACTTCCTCACCCACCCCTTCGAGCCCGCCTCGTTCGACGTCGTCGCGTCCGTGGCCACCCTGCACCACGTGGACGCCGCCACCGGACTGGCCCGCATGCGCGACCTGCTGCGCCCCGGCGGCGTCCTGGCCGTCGTCGGTCTCGCCCGCAGCGTCATGCCCGGCGACCTGCCGCGCGACCTGGCCGGTGTCGTGGTCGGCACCCTCCACCGTGCCGTGAAGGGCCACTGGGAGCATCCGTCCCCCACGGTGTGGCCGCCGCCGGTGACCTACCCGCAGATGCGGGCGCTGGCCGCCGAGATCCTGCCCGGCTCCAGATACCGCCGCCACCTGTTGTTGCGCTACAGCATCATCTGGCGCAGGCCGCGCGACTGAGCGGGGCCGGCCCGCCAGGTCGACGACCGCCGGATGGACGGCGCGGCACGCGGCCCCTCCGGACGCGCCCGGCCGGCCCCGGGCGTGACGGTCAGCTGAGGGGCGAGGCGCTCACCGGTCGAGGTAGGCCCTGGTGGAGGCGCGGACGGCGGTGACGCACGCGGCCACGGCCGGATGGGTGGCCGCGCCCCGCCGGTAGGTGACGCGGGTTCGCCGGCGGGTGGCGAGCGGGACGAGGCGCACCCCGGCCGGTGGCCGTGCCGCGGCGAGCCGCGGCACGAGCGAGACGCCCTGGCCGGCCGCCACCAGCGCGAGCACCGCGGCGAAGTCGTCGGCGTGGTGCCGTACCAGCGGGCTGAAGCCGGCCGTGCGGCAGACCCGCAGCGTGACGGCGTGACAGGCGGTGCCGGGGCTGCCCACGATCCAGGCGGCGTGCCGGGCGTCGCCGACCGGGTCGGCGCCGGGGGCCGCGCCGGTGGCGGGCACGGCGAGGAACACCGTCTCGTCCAGCAACGGCACCGCGTCGAGCGCGGGGTCGGGCTCGACCGGCATGACGTCGTAGTCGTTCACCAGGGCCACGTCCAGCCGCCGCTCGCGCAGCGCCTCGGGCATGGCGACCGGGTCGAGCTCGGTCACCATCAGTTCGAGGCCGGGATGATCGAGACCCAGCGCGACCAGCGCGCCCGGCAGGAGGGTGCGCACGGCGGTGGGGAAGGCGCCGATGCGCAGCGGGCCGACCGGCTCCTCGCGGGCCGTGGCCAGCGCGGCGCCGGCGTCCTCGAGGGCGGCCAGCACGGTCTCGGCGTGCCGCACGAGGACGACACCGGCAGGGGTGAGGACGACCCGGCGCCCGGTCCGTTCCAGCAGCGGCACGCCCGCCTCGCGTTCCAGCACGGCCAGCTGCTGGGAGACGGCCGAGGGTGTGTACGTGTGCGACCTGGCCACGGCGGCGATCGTGCCCAGCCGCGCCAGGTCGCGCAGCAGGCGCAGCCGCCGGACGTCGAGCATAAGTTCAGCTTACGGGTCCGCGTACAAACCTGAACTGGACCTTGCCGATCGGGGCGGAGCACCCTGGACCCATGACGCTCACCGGCCTGTACGTGCCCTTGATCACCCCGTTCGACGACGCCGGAGCCGTGGCTCTCGACGCGCTGGAAGCTCTCGCGCACCGAATCCTGGACGCCGGGGCGACCGGCCTGGTCGCGCTGGGCACCACCGCGGAGCCCGCCGCGCTCAGCGGCCCGGAGCGGCGGGCGGTGGTGGACGTCGCCGCCCGGGTCTGCGGGGAACGCGCCGCGAGACTCCTGGTGGGCGCCACCACCCCGCCGGAGCTGGAGGCGCTGCGGGACCGGCCCGAGGTGACGGCGGCGCTGAGCCTGGTACCGCCCTTCACACGGCCGGGCGAGGCCGGGGTGCTGGCCCACTTCCGCCGTCTCGCCACAGGCCCCGTACCGCTCGTGGTCTACCACGTCCCGTACCGGACCGGGCAGTCCCTGTCGGCGGACGCGGTGCGACGGCTGGCCGCGCTGCCCGGTGTGGTGGGCGTCAAGTACGCGGTCGGCGGGATCGACGACGACACCGTCGCGCTCATGGCCGACCTCCCGGACGGCTTCGCGGTGCTGGGGGGCGACGACGTGTTCGTCTCGCCGCTGCTCGCGCTCGGCGCGCACGGCGCGATCCTGGCCTCGGCGCACGTGGCCACCGCGCGGTTCGCGGAGCTGGTCGAGGCGTGGCGCGCCGGCGACGCGGTCCGGGCACGATCCCTCGGGCACCGCCTCGCGGCCCTGTCGGGAGCGCTGTTCGCCGAGCCCAACCCCACCGTGGTCAAGGCGGTCCTGCACGCCCTCGGCGTCATTCCCACCGCCGAGGTCCGGCTGCCGCTCCTGCCGGCCCGCCCGGACACCACGCGGGCCGCGCTGCGCCACGCCGACGCCCTGCTCCACGCCCCGGCCTGACCGGCGACCGGTTCGCCGTCCCCCGGGCCGCGGCGGCAGAAGCGGCCGTCGGGAGCCGGGAAAGCCGGAGACGAGTGTGGGTCCCCGGTCGTGAAGCTTCCGGGGACCCACGGGTGTGACCGACTTTCAGCCAGGCCGACCGGCCGAGCCGACTTCGGCCGCGCCGACTTGGGCTGAACTGACTCCGGCTGAGGCCGACTCCGGTCGAGCCGGCTTCGGCCGAGCGTCGCTACTTGGTGAGCGGGGCCAGCTTGGGGTCGTTGGCGTACGCCTCGACGACGTTCTCCTTGGTCACGATCAGCGGCTCCAGCAGGTACGACGGGACGACCTTCACCCCGTTGTCGTACGACTTGGTGTCGTTGACCTGGGGCGCCTTGCCGGCCTGCAGGTCCTTGGCCATCTGGATGGTCTGCTTGACCAGCTCGCGGGTGTCCTTGTTGATCGTCGAGTACTGCTCACCGGCCACGATCGACTTGACCGACTCCACCTCGGAGTCCTGTCCGGTCACCACGGGCAGGTCCTTGCCGGCACCCTTGACCGAGGTGATGATGGCGCGGGCCAGCGTGTCGTTGGGGGAGAGCACCCCGTCGAGGGTCTTGCTGCTGTAGGTGGAGGTCAGCAGCGAGTCCATGCGACGCTGGGCGTTCTCGGCCTTCCATCCGTCGGTGGCGGTCTGCTTGACGTCGGTCTGGCCGGAGCCGACCACCACGCTGCCGTCGTCGATCTTCGGCTTCAGCACGTCCATCGCGCCGTCGAAGAAGACCGCCGAGTTGTTGTCGTCCGACGAGCCGGAGAACAGCTCGATGGTGTACGGGCCGTCGGCCTTCTTCGCCTTCATGCCGTCCAGCAGGGCCTGGCCCTGGAGCTGGCCGACCTTGAAGTTGTCGTACGCGATGTAGTAGTCGACCGCGTCGGTGTTCTTGATGAGCCGGTCGTAGGCGATGACGGTCGCGCCGGCCGCCTTGGCGGCCTCCACCTGGGTGCTCAGCTGCGCGGCGTCGGTCGCGCCGATGACGATCACCTTGGCGCCCTTGGTGACCATCGCCGAGATCTGCGCCTGCTGGTCGGCGACGGTGGTGGAGGAGCCGGCGTACTGCACGTCGGACTTGAAGCCGGCCTCCTTCAGGCCGTCGGTGAACAGGCCACCGGCCAGGACCCAGTTCTCCGAGGTCTTCGACGGCAGCGCGACGCCGATCAGCGAGTCGGCGGGGAAGCCCTTCGCGGCCCCGGTGGCGCCGGCGGAGGCGCCCGTGTCGCCCGCGGGGGTCTGCGAACGCTCGGAGGCGCAGGCGGTGAGCGACAGAAGCGCGATGGCCCCGGCCGCCACGCCCTTGAGGAGGATATTGCGCATTTTCAGAGGTGCCCTTCTTCAAAGTGGGACGGGGCGGAGGTCTCCCGCCCCGCCGGTGGTGGCCGGTTAACCGGCCACCGGACTCTTGCCGCGTTCCTGGTCCGGTTCCGTGCCGGACGCGGGGCCGCTCGGTGTCTCCCGGCGGAACGGGCGCGTCAGCGATCCGATGACCGAGAAGCGCCCCTGCTTCTTGTTGTAGACGTCGAGCGCGACGGCGAGCAGCAGGACCAGGCCCTTGATGATCTGCACCCGGTCGGAGCCCACGCCCATCAGCTGCAGGCCGTTGTTGAGCACGGCCATGACGAGGCCGCCGACGATGGACCCGCTGATCGTGCCCAGGCCGCCGGAGACCGCCGCGCCGCCGATGAAGACGGCGGCGATGGCGTCCAGCTCCCAGCCGATGCCGTCCTGCGGCCCGGAGGCGGCCGACCGGGCGACGAAGATCATGCCGGCGAGGGCCGCCAGGACCGACATGTTCATCATCACCAGGAAGTTGACCCGCCTGAGCTTGACGCCGGACAGCTCGGCGGCCCTGGCGTTGCCGCCGACCGCGTAGATGTGCCGGCCGCCGGCCGTGTTGCGGGTGACGAACGAGTAGATCACGACCAGGACGCCGAGGATGATCCCGGAGATCGGGAAGCTGGTGCCGATCCGCCCGCCGGCGAACTGCAGGGTCGCGAACACCACCACGACGACCGGGACGGCGACCCGGATCGCCGAGATCCACATCGGGGCGACGTCGGCCTCCATCTCCCGCCGGGTCTTGCGGGCCTTCCACTCCCGGACCACCACCGCGACGCAGACCACCAGGCCGAGCAGGAGCGTGAGGTTGTTGTACCCGGTGTCCGGGCCGACCTCCGGCAGGAAGCCGGCGCCGATGACCCTGAACCCCTCGGGCACCGGGATGGTGTCGGCGTTGCCGATGTACTGGTTGCCGCCCCGGAACAACATCATGCTGGCCAGGGTGACGATGAAGGCCGGGACCCCGACGTACGCCACCCAGAAGCCCTGCCAGGTGCCGATGAGGACGCCGACCGCCAGGCCGATCAGGATGGCGAGGAACCACGGCACCGAGTAGTCCTGCATCACCTTCGCGACCACGATGCCGACGAACGCGGCGATCGAGCCGACGGAGAGGTCGATGTGCCCGGCGACGATGACCATCAGCATCCCGATGGCCAGGATCAGGATGTAGGAGTACTGGCTCACCAGCGAGATGAGGTTGCCGGAGTTCAGGGTCAGGCCGTCGGTCAGGACCTGGAACAGCAGGACGATCGCCACCAGTGTGAAGATCATCCCGAACTGCCGGGCGTTGGAGGTCGTCCCTCCGAACAGGGACTTCTGGAGTTCTTTCACACGGCTCATGGTCGGCGTGCCTTCTTCGCTGAGGTCATCTGCTTCATCAGGAGTTCCGGGTTGGCGTCTCGCCGGTCGATGTCGCCGGTGATGGCCCCCTCGAACACCGTGTAGATCCGGTCACACAGGCCGATCAGCTCGGGCAGCTCCGAGGAGATGACGATGACGCCCTTGCCCTGGTCGGCGAGCCGCTGGATGATGCCGTAGATCTCGTACTTGGCGCCCACGTCGATGCCCCGGGTCGGCTCGTCGAGGATGAGCAGGTCGGGGTCGGTGAACATCCACTTCGCCAGCACCACCTTCTGCTGGTTGCCGCCGGAGAGCTTGGTGACCCCCTCGTCGACGGTGGGGGCCTTGACCCGCAGGCTCGTCCGGTAGCCCTCGGCCGCCCGATGCTCCCGTACCGGGTCGACCACGCCGCGGGTGGAGACCTTGGACAGCTTCGCGGACACCATCGAGGTCTTGATGTCGTCGAGCAGGTTCAGGCCGATCGACTTGCGGTCCTCGCTGACGTACGCCAGGCCGTGCGCGATGGCGTCGGACACCGACCTCAGCACGATCTCCCGGCCGTCCTTGAAGATCTTCCCGGAGACGTAGGTGCCGTACGACCGGCCGAAGACGCTCATCGCCAGCTCGGTGCGCCCGGCGCCCATCAGGCCGGCGAAGCCGACGATCTCGCCGCGGCGCACGGTGAAGCTGGAGTTCTTGACCACCAGGCGTTCGGCGGAGATCGGGTGCCGGACCGTCCAGTCGCGCACCTCGAAGAAGACCTCCCCGATCTCGGGAGTGTGGTCGGGGAAGCGGCTGTGCAGCTCCCGGCCGACCATGCCCCGGACGATCCGGTCCTCGTCGACGCCGTCCGCCTTGATGTCGAGGGTCTCGATCGTCCGGCCGTCCCGCAGGATGGTGATGGTGTCGGCGACCTGCTCGATCTCGTTGAGCTTGTGGGAGATGATGATCGAGGTGATGCCCCGCCGCTTGAAGTCGCGCAGGAGATCCAGCAGGTGCTGGGAGTCGGCCTCGTTCAGGGCGGCGGTGGGCTCGTCGAGGATGAGGAGCTTCACGTCCTTGGCGAACGCCTTCGCGATCTCCACGAGCTGCTGCTTGCCCACGCCGATGTCCTTGATCAGCGTGTCCGGGTCCTCCTCCAGGCCGACCTGGGCCATCAGCTCCAGTGCCCGGCGGTTGGCGACCTTCCAGTTGATCACGCCGCCGCGGCGCGGTTCGTTGCCGAGGAAGATGTTCTCGGTGATGGACATGCCGGGCACCAGGGCGAGCTCCTGGTGGATGATCACGATGCCGGAGTTCTCGCTGGCCCGGATGTCGGAGAACCGGCTCTCGGTGCCCTGGTAGAGGATCTCGCCGGAGTAGGTGCCGTACGGGTGGACCCCGCTGAGCACCTTCATCAGGGTGGACTTGCCGGCGCCGTTCTCCCCGGCGATCGCGTGGATCTCGCCGGCCCGCACCACCAGGTTGACGTCGGAGAGCGCCTTGACCCCGGGGAACTCCTTGGTGATCGAACGCATCTCCAGCAGGACGGGCGCGTCGCTCATGAGCGGCCCGCCCGGTCCAGGGACCGTGCCGGATACGGCCTCGGGACGGTGGTGTCGCCGCGGCTGCCGCCGTCGTCGCCGTCTCTGGGCCGGCAGCGGGAGCCACGCGCGTCCGGCTGCAGGGGACCGCGCCAGGTCACCAGCGACATGGTTGCCTCCGGGAGGTTCGTCATCAGTTCGTTCGCCTCGTTGTGGCCTGAACCACGTGTGGAAGGAAAGGACTTTCCACAAAATCTAAATTAATTCATTCTTCGCGCGATTCGCCTGTGGGGTTGACGGGTGCCGCCGCCTCGGTCGTACGTGTGCCGCCTCGTCGTGCGCGGTCACGCGCCGCGCCCGGCCGCCGTCGAAGGGCGGGCCCGGCCGTCTCGTCGTGCTGGCCTGTGACGACGCCCGGTCGTCGTGGCACTCGCGGGTGGGCGTGTCCGCGCCCGGGTGTGGTTTCCGGCCGGACGTGAGGCCGAGGGAGGACGGGAGTCAGTGATCATAACGATTCCGGTTCCCTCCGATCGGCCCTGACATCGTTGTCAACAGGCAGCGGGTAGAGACTCCACCCGCGTTACGGGCGTGTCAATTGGACCCCTCCCAATGTGGCCATTTTGTAACGTATCGTGACGCCCGGTGAGATTTACGACACAAGATCCTTTGGCCAGTCCCGGTCCCGATCCCCGTTCTTGTTCCGGGGGCGGGGCACGCGTGCCGGGTCCCGGCGACGGTTGTGCCGGCCCGGCCGCTCCTCGCGGTCGCCCGGCTCGGCGCGATCAAGGCAGGTTCGGCAGGGCTCAGTGCCGTTCGATTTGGCTCGTCGTGACCAGGTGCGGTCCAAGCCGGTTCGGCGTGGCCCGGTGCGGTGAGGTGCGGCTTGGCTTGATGTGGCCCAGCCCGGTTCGGCGGGGTTCAGGCGGTTCGGTGGGGCTCGGGCGGCTCAGCGCGGCGGGATGCCCCGATCGACCAGCTTGGTGGGAAGCACCACGGTGCGCGGCCACGACCGGTCGCCCTCGATCCGCCGGAACAGCAGCTCGGCGGCGGTCCTGGCCAGCTCGCGGGTGTCGTAGGCGATCACCGTGAGCGGGTACGGCACCAGGCTGGCCATGTCGAAGTCGTCGAACCCGAGCAGCGCGGCGTCGCTGCCGCGCCGGTGCAGCTCCTCGACCGCCCCGAGGGTGATCCGGTTGTTCAGGCTGAAGAAGGCGGTCGGCGGATCGGGCCGGTCGAGCAGCTCGGAGACGACCCGGGCGGCCGCCGCCGGATCGCGGACGCCCTCGCGGACCAGCCGGGTGTCGTAGGGCGCCCCGGCCGGGGCGAGCGCGTCCTGCGCGCCGTCGAGCCGCTCGCGCATCGTGTAGACGCCGATCGAGTCGAGCAGGATGCCGATCCTGCGGTGGCCCGCCTCGACGAGCCTGCGCACCCCGGCCCGCGCGCCCCCGCGGTTGTCGAGCAGCACCGTGTCGGCGAGCAGCCCGCCGGCCGGCCGGTCGAGGAAGACCACGGGGGTGCCGAGCTCGACCTCGGCGCGCATGAACGAGTGGTCGTCGCCGGCCGGCACCACGAGCAGCCCGTCGACGCGGCGGGCGCACATGTCCCGCAGCAGTTGCCGCTCGCGCGCCGGGTCCTCCTCGGAGCTGGCGATGATGAGCATCGTGCCGTGCTGCCGGGCGACCTCGGCGGCGGTGCCCGCGATCGTCGCGTAGAACGGGTTGGCGATCTCCTCGATCAGCAGCCCGATCGTGGCGGTCGCCTGTCCCGAGCGAAGCGAGCTGGCCAGGTGGTTGCGGCGGAAGCCCAGCTCGGCCACGGCGGCGAGCACCCGCTCGACCAGCTCGGGCTGGACGTGCGGCGCGTTGTTCACGACCCGCGAGACGGTCTTCAGGCTCACGCCGGCCCGGGTCGCCACGTCCACCATGGTGGGCCGCCTCGTACGGCCGCCGTCGCTGGTCATGCCAGGAACCATACCGACACGCCATCTCACATGGTGACAACGTTGTCCGAAGCGCCCCCCTGGTCAGCGCCGAGAGGACCGCCGCCGAGCGCCGGACGGGCGGCGACCGCGCACGTCGGCCGCGACGTCGCCTGGTTCGCGCGACCCCGCCGGGCGGCCCGGGGAAACGGTCTGTTTCCGGAAGGTTACGCGGTCGGTACTTGACAACGTTGTCCTATGAGGGGAGACATCGGGCCGCGATCCGCCCCCGGGTACGCCCCTCCGCGCGCCCGCCACCCCTCACGGTCACCCCTCACAGCCACCGCTCACGGCCACTCCTCACGGAGCCTTCCGCGTGGTCTGAGACCCATGTCCCGGCACCGGTGGCGACGTCGGCGCCGGTGGGCGACGCCGACCGCGAGCCGGTCGAGGTCGCCGTCCCGTAGCGGGCCGCGCCGTCGCGCCCCCGTTTCCCGCCGCGAGGGACCGGCGACGTACTCGCTCATCACCTGGAGGTCCGGCCGGTCGAGCTCGGTCGCCGGACCGCCGGACCGCCGTGTCACCGTGTCGCCGGGCCGCCGCGGTCGCGTCCGGTGGTTGGACGGCGAGGCCGGATGGCGAAGTGCGGGATGGCGAAGTGTGGGATTTCGGCCGTATTTTCAGATGATCGCTATAATTCAGTCATGAAGGCCGCGGTACGTACCAGATATGGACCACCGGAAGTGGTTCGTCTCGCGGAGGCCGAGAAACCGGCGCCCAAGGACGGCGAGCTTCTCGTCAAGGTCCACGCGACGACGGTCAATCGCACGGACTGCGCGTTGAGGGCGGCGAAGCCCTTCATCTGGAGACTTTTCACCGGGCTTGTCAGGCCGAAGGTGAGAATTCTCGGAAACGAGTTCGCGGGAGAGGTCGAGGCGGTGGGTGGCGGCGTCACCTCCTTCAAGGTCGGCGACCGGGTGTTCGGATACAACGAGGGCGCGTTCGGGGCCCACGCCCAGTACATGTCGATCCCCCAGGACGGCGCGATCGCGACCATCCCGGAGGGCCTGACCTACGAGGAGGCCGCTCCCAGCACCGAGGGTTCGCACTACGCCCTCACGATCATCAGGGCGGCGAGGGTCCGGAGCGGGCAGGACGTCCTCGTCTACGGCGCGACCGGGGCCATCGGCTCGGCGGCGGTCCAGCTTTTGAAAGGGCTCGGCGCCGGCGTGACCGCGGTCTGCGACACGAGGAACGTCGATCTGGTCAGGGGGCTGGGGGCCGACCGGGTCATCGACTACACGGCCGAGGACTTCACGAAGGACGGGCGGGAGTACGACATCGTCATCGACGCGGTCGGCAAGAGCTCGTTCGGCCGGTGCAGGCGGGTGCTGAGACCGCGCGGGGTCTATCTCGCGTCGGACCTGGGCACCCTGTCGCAGAATCTGATCCTCGCCCTCGTCACCCCGCTGTTCCGCGGCAGGAAGGTCGTGTTTCCCATCCCGAAGCAGGGCGACCCGGAGGTGGCCCGGCATTTCAAGGGACTCATCGAGTCCGGGGAATTCACGCCGGTCATCGACAGGCGATATCCGCTGGATGAGATCGTCGAGGCGTACCGGTACGTCGAAACAGGTCAGAAAATAGGAAATGTCGTGATTACTGTCGAGCATTAGGGCCGTCGCGCTGACTTCGGCCGGAAATCCGCGCGGGCGGGCGTCAGGAACAACGGGCCGCGAAGAACGGATTCGTCGCGGTCCCGCGGTCGCTTTCCGGGTCCGGCGACGGTGCCGCGCGCGGGCAGGATGTCCTGCCGGGTCTCGACCTTCGCCCAGGGGAATTCCCGTCGCCGCGGCTCGAAGCGGGGAGACGAGCGCAGCGGGGAGGCGAGATGCGGGACGGCGCACATGCGCCGAGATGATCTCGGAGGCTCTCCCGTGAGCCCGCGGCGGGGTTCGATGCCGAAGCCCCGCGAAGGCGTGCCCCGTGTTTGAATGAGGCCATGGATCTTGATCGCGCGCAGGCGTTCGCCGACGAGTGGGTGACCGGCTGGAACTCCCGGGACGTCGATCGCATCATGAGGCACTACGCCGACGACGTGGTGTTCCGCTCTCCGCTCGCGGCCCGGCTGCTCGAGGGTTCCGACGGGACGGTGCGCGGCAAGGAGGCGCTGCGGGCGTACTGGACCGAGGGCCTGCGGCTCAACCCCGATCTGCGTTTCCAGGTCCTCGGGGTCTACGCCGGTATCGACTCCGTCGTCATCAACTACCGGAACCAGAAGGGGCAGGCGTCCAGCGAAGTGCTGATCTTCGATGGTGACCTCGTCGTCTCCGGATGGGGCACACACGGCCCGGAACCGAGCTGACCCCTCGTCCGGCGGTAACCCTCCCGCCCGGCTCGCCGAGGTGATCCCGGAAAGATCGGCATGGACGATCGGCGCCTGACGCCGTTTTTCGAACCTGACCGCCGACACGAGGCCGGGGCCGCGCGCCGCCGTACGGGCGGATGGTTTGCCCTACCTCTCGCCGGGCAGGCGGCCGGAGATCGGAAATGTCGTTTCCGCTCACCGCCGGCGGCGAGGGAGGTGCGATCCCGATGAGCGTGCACACGCTGTCAGTCGCGTTCAGCTGGGCCCTTTTGGCGATCGGGTGCGTGCTGGCCGCGCACGGTGTTCACGTGCTGGTGACGGGACGAGCTCCGCGCGTGGTCTCCGGACCGGGCCGGATCCTGCAGGTGAGGCCGTACGCGTGGTCGATGCTGTTCTTCGCGCTCTTCGCCGTTTCCACGGCGTCGCCTCGGCTGCTGGGCTTGACGGACGAGCTCTCGCTCACCGTCTTCACCCTGCTCGCGCTCGCCTTCGCGGTGGTGGCGCTCACGCTGATGGCGAGGGCGAAGAAGGTGCTGGTCCCCGTCACCTCGCGCGACCGGGAGAAGTGACGACCCCTCGCCGTGCCCTCTCCGGGCCTTCTCTGTGCCTCGCCGTTCCCCTTGCCGAGCTTCTCGACGGGACGTACGCGCGACGACCGGTGAGAACCGGCGGCCACACCCCGTGGCACCTGGCGTCGCGGGGGTGTGGCAACCGTGGCGGTGAGAGCCCGTGAGGCATCGCCGGGCGCGGCCGTACGGCGAGAGCGCGCCGACGATCACCGGCCTCACCCGGGCGGCCACCGGTCCTGAGGGGGCGACGGCCGACCGTGAACCCGATGGGCGAGGGTCAGGAGGCCGGAACCTCGGCGACGAGCTTGGAACTCCAGGGGCAGAACAAGCAGCCGGGCAGGAAGGCGCCGCACGCCTCGTCGAGGTGATCCTCGACATAGGAGAGCGTCGCGTCGCAGACCTCGATGGCCATCTCGAAGAAGTCGATCGTGTTCGGGTCGAAGTGGAAGCTGTAGGCGGGGTTGTACGGGGCCGGCCTCTTGATGATCCGGCCCATCACGTGCGTCCTCGAGGTCTCCTCGCCGCTGAGGATCCGCCGGGCGTGCTCGATCTTCGCGGGGTCGGTGAGCTTGATGACGAACGGCTCGCGGGAGCCGGCGGTCGTCATCGTGAAGTAGACCGGCTCGGTCGCGTCGGCCGGTGAGGACGCGCCGGTCTCGACGGAGCCCGCCTGGACGGAAGGGGGCGTCGCGCAGGCGCGCGCTGTGGGCGCGGCCTGGGCGGGGGCGGCCACCATGGTGGCGAGCATCGCCACGGCAGCCAGACAGCCGATCCTGGTGAAGAAGCGTCGCACGGGTTCCTCCTGGGCCCTGCGGGCCGTGACCGCCACGGCCCCAACGCTCTTCTAGGCCACCGCTCCCGCCGATCACCCGGTCCCACACCGAGCTTGATCGATAAATCTCCGCCCCTTACCGGTTACCGGAAGTCTCCTCGCCGCCGCTCACGTGCTCCCGGGATCCTGGGCTCCCGGTCGCGGTGAGCCCCAGGGGCCGGGGGTCACCGCGAGGCCGCCCGGACGCGCCGGTGACACCCGACGGGCCGCGCCGCTGGGCGGCCCCGACGGGTGTCACCAGGCTGTTCTGGCGGGAGTCACGTGAGCGGTGCGGTGGGAATCGTGTGAGCGGTGCCGGTGGGAGTCGCGCTGCCGGAACGGCTCCCCCGGCGGGCCTCTCACGCGATGGCGGACGGCCCGCCGAACACGATGCGGGCCCAGGGCGGTGTGCCCGCTCTCAGGGCCGCGGACAGTGGCCCGCCGTCACGGTGGGTCCGAACGAGGCCGTTACGGGCACGACCCCGTCGAGGCCGACACGAACAGTTTCTTGGCCGGCCTGGAATTCAGGTTGACGGTCTCCGAGGGGCAGAAGGTGACGACGGAACCGTCGCTGAACTGGACGTACCCCGACCAGCTTCCCGCGCTCACCGAGACGGCCGGCTTGGGGGGAGTGAAACTCACGGTCCCTGGGGTGTCCCTGGAGTAGGCGGTGTTCTCGAACTTGAGGACCACGGGGGGCGTCAGGGCCGTCTCGGCGTCCGCCGACGCCGCGGCCGGAGTGAAGAGCAGCCCGGCGGCCATGCCCAGTGACGCGAGCCCGCCGGAGAGTTTCGCCGTTCGATTCATCAGGTCATACCTTTCGCTTCGCTGTCTGCGGTTGATCGGGATTCACGGACGCTTTGTGAGGCACCACGGCCGTCCCCGTCCTGGCCGGTCGGAGAACCCGCCGGCGGCCGGGGTGATGTTCGTGATTCCGCGCTTCGCCGTTCTCATCGAATGTTTCCCCTCGTGGTCGGCTCGCCGGAAGGCGATTCGCGGCACCGGGCCGGGGCCGCGACGAGATCGGCGGAAGCGCCGCTCTCCCGGGCGGATTCCACTGCTTTTCCGTCTTTTCTCGTCGAGGTCGGCCTGTGAATCGTCAGGATGGTTCGTGAATCGACGTACCAGGTATTGCCCCCCTTTGCCGCGCGATTCATTCGCGCGTGAGGGTGCTGGGAAGAATGTTCGCACGAACCGGTCGCACGCGATTGTCGGTAAGCGTCAGGCGCTTGCCCGTCAGCGCCGGGATTCGGGAAGCGCGGGCGCCGCGGCGCCCGGCCGGGCGGATACGGGCCGGTCGTCCGGACGTTCGCGCGGGTGCGGGATGTTCTCCCCCATATCCGCTACGTTCCGTGGCGGTGACGGCGTTTCTCGTCACTCCAAGCGATCGCTGCTGGTAGTGGTGGCACATGCTGACAAGACAATGGCGCCACACGGTCGCCGCTCTCACAGCCCTACCCGCCCTCCTCGTCACCCTCGCCGGGCCGGCGGCCGCCGCGGTCAAGCTGCCCGAGCCGTCAGTCCCGCCGATCGCCCGCGCCGAACTGAACCTGCTGACCGTCGCGAAGCCACGGTCGATGGACGGCTACAGCCGGGACCGCTTCCCGTACTGGAGCCTGCGCACCCCGACCTGTGACGCCCGCGAGACCGTGCTGGCGCGCGACGGCCAGAACGTGCAGCGCGACGCCGCCTGCCGGGCGGTGTCGGGCTCCTGGTACTCGCCGTACGACGGGCGCACCCTCAGCTCGGCCGACGACGTCGACATCAGCCACATCGTGCCGCCCGCCAACGCCTGGCGCTCCGGCGCCGACGCCTGGACCGACGCCGAACGCGAGAATTTCGCCAACGACCTGGAACGGCCACAGCTGCTCGCCGTCTCCGCCGCGTCGAACAGGAGCAGGGACGACCGGGGGCCCGAGGCGTGGAAGCCGCCGCTCGCCGCCTCCCGCTGCATGTACGCCCGCGCCTGGGCGGACGTGAAGTACCACTACCGCCTCACCGTCACCGCCGAGGAGAAGGCCGCCCTCGCCGAGATGCTCGACACCTGCCGTCCCCGGCCGTCCAATGAGGGCGACAAGTGAGCGAGGTGACCGGCCGCGAACACTACGACAACCAGGTGCTCGCCGGGCCGGGCGGGGTGATGACCGACGAGGTGGGGGTCATCACCGGCGATCTCGCCGTACGCACCGAGGTCCGCGACGACCAGGCACACGTCGCGGTGCGGTATCTCGACGCGGAGGAGTGGTACACCCTGACCGGCAGTCCCGCCCCGCTGGCCGGTCACACCGGCGAGGAGGTGCACGAGGCGGTGCTGGCCGCCATCCAGGCGGGCCTGCCCGGCGGGCTCGCCTGATCGGGCCGATCCGCCTGATCCGGCCGGTCTCCGCTGATTCCCGGTCCCGGCCACGCGCCGGGCCGGGGTCCCGCGGCCCGGGGTCCCGCGGCCCGGGGTCCCGCGGCCCGGGGCCGGCCTCGCCGTAGGACCCGTTTAGGACCCGTGGCGGTCGGCGGCCGTGTGTCTAGGCCGGTGGTGCGAGCCGTGTCACCTGGTCGCGGGTGTTCTCGTCGAGGTTCGCCTGGAGCAGCCCGTTGTCGACACCGGGTTCGCAGGCCGTCAGGATCCGGACGGCCGCGGGCGGCCCGTCCGGGTATCCGAACAGGAGCCGGAGGGTGCGGCCCCGTACGCCCTCGGTCCCGCGGCACGTGTTCTCGCTCGGCAGGGTGTCCAGGGAGTTGAGTGCCGCCGCCAGCGCCCCGGCCGTCTCCCCTCCGTGCTCCAGGCGCGGAGCCGGCCCGTCGTAGGAGGCCTGCCCGCAGACCAGGACCGAGACGGGCTCGCCGGGCACCATCCGCTCGTGCTGGCCCCGGCGGCCGGGGAACCCGAGGCAGGGGTCTTCGGGGCGTACGGGATTCCATGTCCCGGTCCGGTAGGCGGCGGTGATGTCCGGGCCGATGTACGAGCGGCTGCCGACGGTGCCGTTCGTCGTCGTCACGCAGGAGCCGGCCTCCTCGGCGCTGCCCACCCACAGGGCCTTCCCCCGGGGATAGGCGAACCGGATGAGATAGTTCGTCATCGCCCCGCCCTTCCGCGTGCACGGGCCGCCGGGTTCGGACGCGGTCACCGGGAGGTAGCCCAGGTCGCGGGCCATGGCCCCGGCACCGCCGGTCAGGAGCCGGGACCCGGCGAGCCGCTCGCCTCCCGGGCGCGTGCTGTCGCCGGGGTAGGCGCAGATCATCGCCGTGACCGGCTCTCCGGGGACGAGCGACTCCTCGACCCCGTCGAGGTCGGCGGCGGCGGGCACCCAGCCGCCGGGCCGGTCGCCGCCCCAGCGCTCCGGGCACGACACCGGCACGGGCGAGGGCACGCGCACCGCCTGTGAGATCAGGGCGACCGCCGCGCACGCCGCCGTCACGGCCAGGGCGACGCGGACACCGTGGAGAAGCCTCACGACACTGAAACGTCAATCCCCTGGGAACGGTTCGGACGGTGCTGGAAAGGGGCCGTGCGTTCCGGCGGCACGGGTGCCTTTCGCGAAATTTCCGCACACGCGTGAGATGCCGGGCAACGTGCCGTCTTCCCGTGGGAAGTGGACGGGAACACCGGGAGATTCCTCACGTCCTGCCTCCTGGTTTTTCACCGGTCACTTCTTGGGGGCGAATCCGTGCCTGACCTCGCCCTTGGTGCAGCGCGGGCAGGGGCGGTACTGGCGTGGGAAGAAGGTGGCTTTCAGCGTGCCGGATCCTCGGCACTTGCGGCATTTCGATAGGTAGTTGCGGATCCAATCGGAGATGACCCATATGACGAACGCGGCGAGGATGAGCAACGCGGGTTCCACGGTGAACTCCACCTGGTGAGGGTTTCATGAGGCCTTCCCTCATAACACCTCGTGTTCACGTCAACGCGTTGCGTTTCGGTGGGCGGTATATCGCCTGCTCATATCGGTTGCGGCGACCCGCGGAATTGTGATTACCCCTCTGATGGTGTTTTGGGGGAGGCGTGGGGAGTGCCTGCCGATCGATCCCGGAGCCACCGGAGTCACCGAAGGTGCCGTAATCACCGAAGGTGCCGGAACCACCGGAACCACCGGAACCACCGAAGGCGCGGGAGGCGCCCGTCCATCCCCGCACCCGTTCCCGGCTCCCCCCGTTGGAGCCGGGACCGGGGCGCTCAGCCGGTCGCGAGGTGCTCGGCTTCGTGGTGCAGTACCTCGACCAGGATCAGCTCCAGATGGAGGTCCGGGTCCGCGAGGTCGTCGGACGGTGTCATCGAATACCTCCAGCCTCGCTGGTGGGGACGCCCCGCCTGCCTCGGGGGTGTATCCGCCATACCAGGCCGGTATGAACACGAGGGCCCCGCGCCGCGTCCCGCGCGGTCCGGCCCTCCGGCCCCGGCGCCTCGGGGACGGCCGGGGAGGAGGTCAGCCGATCCCGGGCTCGGCCCAGAAGACCGTTCCGGAGCCGCGCACCTCGACGGGCCCGTGGGAGGCGGGGACGAACGCGGACTCGCCGGGACGCAGGGTGTGCCCGCCGGTCTCGATCTCGCCCTCGGTGCACAGCAGGATGCGCGGCACCCCGCCCTCCAGGGTGAGGCCGGAACCGGGGACGGCCGTACCGAGGCGGAACTCGGGGACCGGGGTCCGGTAGAGGTTGCCGACCGGCTCGACCCGCAGAGCCGGTACCGAGGGGTCGGTGACCCGCAGCAGCTCCTCCACGTCCATCGGCTTGCCGGTCAGCCCGGCGCGCAGCACGTTGTCGGAGCCGCCCATGATCTCCACACCGAACCCGCTCAGGTAGCAGTGCAGGACCCCGGCGCCCAGGAAGAGCGCCTCGCCGGGCCGCAGCTCGTGGCGCCGCAGGAACAGCGGGGCCAGGCAGGCGGGGTCCTCCGGGTGGATCCCCGCCAGGCGTACGACCAGCTCGTTGTCGGGGCCACCGGCGGCCGAGGCGGCCCGCGTGATGGCGGCCACGAGGTCCGCCCTGTCGTCCTTCGGCCACTCCACCAGCGCGCGGAGCGCGGCGGAGGCGTCCCCGGCGGCCAGCGGCGCGACGACGGGCTCCAGCTCCGCGACGCCCAGCCCGCCGATGAGGGCCGCCGCCTCCCGGGGAGGACGGAATCCGGCCAGCGCGGTGAACGGGGTCAGCGCGCAGATCAGCTCGGGCTTGGGGAACGGGTCGACGTAGGTGCCCCGGGCGAACCCCTCCCGCGCCTGCTCCTGCGATGGGTGGACCTGGAGCGAGAGCGGCAGGTCCACGGCGATCAGCTTCAGCAGGTACGGCAGCCGCGAGCCGAACCGCTCGACGGTCTCCTTCCCCAGCTCGCCCACCGGGTCGGCGGCCACCGTCTCCGCGAGGGAGTGCCACGTCCCCTGGCGCAGCACCGACGAGGAGCCGGACGGATGGGTGCCGAACCACATCTCCGCCTCGGGCAGCTCCGCGGGGGAGGGGCGCCCGGCCAGCGTGGCGAGGGCCGTGCGCGAACCCCAGTCGTAGTTCTTCACGGGGTTGCGCAGGAGGTCCGTCATGACGCCTCCACCGATGCGCGCGAGGCGGTGCCGGGCCCGGCCTTGCCTGCCGCCGCGCGGGCGGCGGGGATGAAGGAGTCGTTCATGATCCTCTGTGTCCGTGTGAGTCCGGGTGGGTCCGGGTGGGTCCTGAGCAGGAATCCGATGAATGTCGCAGAACGCCGATGTTACGCGCCCTCGGTCTCGCACGGCTGCCCGGGCGTGCCGGGCGGAATCGCGGACCGGCACCCTAGCAGCCCGCCCCGCCCCGTCGGCCGGGACGAAGGTCCCGGTTTTCCGGGGCGGACGGGTCCCGGTTTCCGGGCCGTGCGGGCCGGGGTGGAACCGGCGGTAACGCCGCCCCGACCGGCGCGGGGGTGTCACGCGGGCGCGTGACACCCCTGTTCGCGTCCGCAGATGAGGGGTTCCCAAGGTGCGCGCGAAAATGAAGACTCCGCTGGGAGGAGGCCCGCGGCGCCCACGGCCTCACCGTCGCACGCCACCCGCCCGTCGGCGGGACGGGGGCGTGACCCCCCAGGAAGGAGACAGCGATGAGTATGCGCCCGCTTGGCATCGACGGCGCGTGGGTGTTCGAGCCGAAGGTGTTCCCCGACAGCCGCGGCAGCTTCCACGAGTGGTTCCACGGCGACGACTTCCGCGAGACCACCGGCCAGGGCCTGGCCCTCCTGCAGGCGAACCACTCGGTCTCCCGCAGGGGGACGCTGCGGGGCGTGCACTTCGCCGACGTCCCGCCCAGCCAGGCGAAGTATCTCAAGTGCGTCAGGGGAGCGGTCTTCGACGTGATCGTCGACATCCGCATCGGATCGCCCACCTTCGGGCAGTGGGAGTCGGTCCTCCTGGACGACGAGCGGCACCGCGCCGTCTACATCTCCGAGGGGCTCGGCCACGCCTTCATGGCCCTCACCGACGACGCGACCGTGGTCTATCTCTGCTCCGAGGGGTACGCGCCCGGCCGCGAGCACGGGATCAACCCGCTCGACCCCGAGCTGGGGATCGAGTGGCCCGCCGGGGTGGAACCCCTGCTGTCGGAGAAGGACGCGGCGGCGCCGACCCTCGCGCAGGCGCGGCGCGCGGGCATGCTCCCCACGTACGAGGAGTGCCTCGGCTTCTACGCCAAGCTCCGCGCCTGAGCGCCGGCACGGCCCGTCCCGCGAGATCCCCCGCCCCGGGCCGGGGGATCTCGCGCGAGGACCCAGAGGATCGCGAGGACCCAGAGGATCGCGAGGACCCAGAGGATCGCGAGGACCCAGAGGATCGCGAGGACCGCGAGGGCGGGGTTCAGCCGACGCGCGCGCCCGCCTTGAGGGGTTCCCACCAGGCGCGGTTGTCGCGGTACCAGGCCACGGTCTCGGCCAGGCCCGTCGCGAAGTCCTTGCGCGGGTGGTATCCCAGCTCTTCCTTGATCTTGGTCCAGTCGACCGAGTAGCGGCGGTCGTGACCCTTGCGGTCCTCCACGTAGGCGATGCTGCTCTCGTCGGCGCCGAAGGCTTCCAGGAGGAGGCCGGTGAGCTCCCGGTTGTTCAGCTCGGTGCCGCCGCCGATGTTGTAGACCTCGCCAGAGCGGCCCCCCGCGCGGACCAGCTCGATGCCCCTGACGTGGTCGTCGACGTGCAGCCAGTCGCGGACGTTGAGGCCGTCGCCGTACAGGGGGACCTTCAGCCCGTCGAGCAGGTTGGTGATGAACAGCGGGATGACCTTCTCGGGGAAGTGGTGGGTCCCGTAGTTGTTGGAGCAGCGGGTCACCCGCACGTCCAGGCCGTGGGTGCGGTGGTAGGAGAGCGCCAGCAGGTCGCCGGCGGCCTTGGAGGCGGCGTAGGGGGAGTTGGGGCTCAGCGGGTCGGTCTCCGGCCAGGAACCCTCGGCGATCGAGCCGTAGACCTCGTCGGTGGAGACGTACACGAAGGTCGTCGGCCCGCTGTGGAGCGCCGCGTCCAGGAGCGTCTGGGTGCCCACCACGTTGGTCAGCACGAACTCGGCGGCACCGAGGATCGACCTGTCGACGTGGGACTCCGCGGCGAAGTGCACCACCTGGTCGTGCTCGGCGACGAGCTTGCCGACGAGTTCCGCGTCGCGGATGTCGCCGTGGACGAACTCGAAGCGGGCGTCGTCGCGGACCCCGTCGAGGTTGGCCGGGTTGCCCGCGTAGGTGAGCTTGTCCAGGACGGTGACCGTGTCGAGGCCGCCGGGACCGTCAGGGCCGAGCAGGGTGCGTACGTAGTGGGAGCCGATGAAACCGGCACCTCCCGTGACGAGAATCCTCATCTGAGATTCACCTCGCTGTGGTCGCTGGGCGGGGGAGATCCGGCCCTGTGGCCGGGGGCGTCGCAGGGGCGGCGCCCTTCCGTGAATGCGCGGGCCATGGAATTCCGCACGCGCGCCGTATTCCGGTACGCGCACCGTGGCCCGGTTTTCGGCCGCGATTCGTCATGGCGGAATTCCGGCCCGCGGCTCCGACTGTAGGGGCGGGATCCGATGCGAGAAACCCTGATTGAGCCGGTCAAATATTTGGCGACAAGTAGGGGGACAGGGGCGGCGATAGGGGGTTGATGGCCTTTATGCCCCCTGCGAGTCTTTCCGTTACCTGCCGGCTTGCCGCCCGATTGACCCTCACACGCCGGCTTCGTCATGAAGGGCTTTTCCGTGAAAGGTATCATTCTCGCAGGTGGTCACGGTACGAGGCTATATCCGCTGACGCTCGCGGTCTCCAAACAGCTCCTGCCCGTGAACGACAAGCCGATGATCTACTATCCGCTGTCGGCGCTCATGCTCGCGGGTATCAGGGAGATTCTGATCATCTCCACGCCGACCGACCTGCCGCAGATCGCCCGCCTGCTGCGGGACGGCTCGCACCTGGGCCTCGACATCACCTACGCCCAGCAGGACGAGCCGAAGGGGCTGGCCGACGCCTTCATCATCGGCGCCGACCACATCGGCGGCGACACGGTGGCCCTGGCACTGGGCGACAACATCTTCCACGGCAACTCCTTCTACGACCTCCTCCAGGAGAGCGTCGCCGACGTGGACGGCTGCGTGCTGTTCGGCTACCCGGTCAGCGACCCCGAGCGCTACGGCGTCGGGGAGACCGACGAGAACGGCGTGCTCGTCTCGATCGAGGAGAAGCCGGCCAACCCCCGCTCCAACCGGGCGATCGTCGGCCTGTACCTCTACGACAACAACGTGATCGACATCGCCAAGAACCTCCGGCCCTCCGCCCGCGGCGAGCTGGAGATCACCGACGTCAACCTCACCTACCTCGAACAGGGCAAGGCGCGCCTGCGCGACCTGGGCCGGGGGTTCGCGTGGATGGACGCCGGTACGCCCGACTCGATCCTCCAGGCCAGCCAGTACGTACAGGTGCTGGAGAACCGGCAGGGGGTGCGGATCGCCTGCGTCGAGGAGATCGCGCTGCGCATGGGCTTCATCGACGCCGAGGCCTGCGACCGGCTGGGGGCACTGCTCTCCACCTCCAGCTACGGCCGCTACGTGCGCGCCGTCGCCGCGGAGTTCCGCTGAGCGGTCCCGCGGACGGGCGGCACGGGAGCGGCCCCGGCCGGTCGCAGGCCCCGGCGGGCCACATCGGCTGAACACACCGACCGGAGGTATTCCAGATGAGCGTTTCCATCGGTTCCATCGGTTCCATCGACCAGGGCGGCCAGGAGGGCGCGGTGCGGGAGCGCGCCCTTCCCGGAGCCGTTCCGCCACCGCTCGACCCGGCGTATGTGGAGGTCGTCCTCGAAGGCGGCCCCGTGGACATCCCGAGGACCCTCCGGGTCGACGCGGCGGTGTTCGCGTACGGGAAGATAAAGATCCCCAGGAAGAACGGCTACGAGCACTTCGAGCGCCCCCTCACGCCGCCGGCCTCCGGCGACGCGATCTCCGAAGACGACGCGCTGGTTTTCCGGTGGACGACCCGCACGAAAATCGCCGAGTAGCCGAGACGCCGACCCGGCCCGGTGCCGACCCCCGGTGGGGCCGCCTTCCGCCGAAGGCGCCCCCGGACGGTCCGGAGCGGCTCGCGCCCCGGAACCCCGCCGGGCCGCCCCTACCTCGCCAGGTCGCGCATCGACCCCTGCTGCACGCCGTACGCCGACCCCTTGTCGCGATCCTCGATCAGGACGGCGAGACCGTCGAGAAGCCGTCGCAGGCTGAACTCGAACCACTTGTCGATGTCGATCGCGTCGCCCTGCTCCGCGTAGAGCCTGGACAGCATCGGGAACTGCCCGGACTCCAGGATCTCCAGCAGCATCGGTGTCTTGGAGGCGCGCCACTGCCTCGTCGTGACGCCGGTGCGGCGTTCGGCCTCCACCTCGTTCACCAGCAGCAGGGCCGCGCCCTGCACCTGGGCGCTCACCATGATGGCCACCCAGTGCATGGTCGTCGGGTCGAGGCCGAGGCCGTCCATCGCGCGCATCGCCCACTCGACGTCGGCCAGCACGTTGGGGCCGATCGGCGGCTGGGGCGTGGCGATGACCCGCAGCGCCCAGGGGTGCTTGGAGTACATTCCCCACTCCCGCCTGGCGGCGACCTCCAGCCTGGTGCGCCAGCCTCCGGGGACGGGAGAGGGATACGAGCTCTCGCCGAAGACGGACTCGACCATCAGCTCGACGAGCGCGTCCTTGCCCGACACGTAGCGGTACAGCGACATCGTGCCCGCGCCCAGCTCGGCCGCGACGCGGCGCATCGACAGCGCGTCGAGCCCCTCGGTGTCGGCGATGTGAACGGCGGTGCGCACGATGCGTTCCGTGCTCAGACCGCTCGGAGGTACGTAATGCTCCGCGAGCCCCCCGGCGCTCCCGGCCTGGCCGGAGACGGCGCGACCCCCGGAGCCGTTGCCGGACGGAGCGGTCGCGGTGGTGGAAGGAGCGGGCGGGGCGGCCCGCTCGGCGGTGCGAACCCGGTAGGCCCGCGCTTGACAGGCACGGGAGCAGTATCGCGGGCGCCGCCCCCGTGGCGCGGCGTTCAAAGGCTTGCCGCACTGTGCGCACGTCAACATGTGGTCCTCGTCCGATTCCGGCCTAACCAGTTGTGTGACGAAATCTTAACACATGTTTTTTGTGACGTAATGAATGCCTCCGTGTGACGATATTCAACGGTGGAAGTGTGTTTCCCCGATGCTGTTCTGCCCGTCCAATCGGTCTTTCAACTGCCAATTATTGCTTATGATCACAGTTCCCTGTGAATCGTTGCATGGGCCCAAGAATTGTGCGTACGATGTATGCACCCAACAACGTACGATGTACCTGAGGAGTTGTGCTCATGACACAGGGCGTAGCCACGGCCGGGCGGAGGGAGTGGCTCGGTCTGGCGGTGCTGGTCCTGCCCGTCTTGCTCATCTCCATCACCGTCACCGTGCTGTACTTCGCGCTGCCCTTCCTCAGCGCCGACCTCACGCCGACCGGCTCCCAGCTGTTGTGGATCGTCGACATCTACGCCTTCCTGCTGGCGGGCCTGCTGATCCCGATGGGCACCCTGGGTGACAGGATCGGCCGGCGCAAGCTCCTGCTGCTCGGCGCCACCGCGTTCGGCATCACGTCGGTCGTCGCGACGTACGCTCCCAACGCCGAGTTGCTCATCGTGGCCCGCGCCCTGCAGGGCGCGGCGGCGGCGAGCCTGATGCCGCCCACCCTCGCGCTGATCCGCAACATGTTCCACGACCCGCAGCAGCGCCGGATGGCCGTCGCCATCTGGGCCGCCAGCTTCGCCGGGGGCAGCGTGCTGGGGCCGATCGTGGGCGGCTGGCTGCTGGAGCGCTTCTGGTGGGGCTCGGTGTTCATGATCAATGTTCCGGTCATGACCCTGCTGCTGGTCCTGGGGCCGATGCTGCTGCCCGAGTACCGCGATCCGAATCCAGGGCGGTTCGACCTGATCAGCGCGGTGCTGTCGCTCGCGGCCGTGCTGCCGACGGTCTACGGGATCAAACAGTTCGCCGCCGACGACTTCAGCCCCCAGGCGCTGCTCAGCGTCATCGTCGGGCTGGCGTTCGGTGTGGTGTTCCTGCGCAGGCAGCGGTCCCTGCCCGACCCCATGCTCGACCTGAGGCTCTTCTCCAGCAGGGGCTTCAGCATGTCCCTGATCACGAGCACGCTCTCCATCTTCGCCCTCGTGGGACTGTTCTACTTCATCGCGCAGTATCTGCAGATGGTGCTCGGCCTGCGGCCGTTCGTCGCGGGACTGCTCACCCTGCCCGCCGCGGGCACCGCCCTCGTCGGCTCGATGATGGCCGCCGTGGTCGCGCGGTGGGTGCGCCCCGGATACATCATCGGCGCCGGCATGATGTTCGCCGCCGCGGGCTTCCTGGTGATGAGCTGGATCGAGGTCGACTCCGAGCGGTGGCTCCTCATCACCGGCCTGCTCCTGCTGGGGTCCGGGGTCGGAGCGGTGCAGGCGCTGGCCTCCGACATGATCGTCGCGGTGGCCCCGCCGGAACGCGCGGGCTCGGCGTCGGCGGTCATGGAGGCCTCCACCGAGCTGGGGGGCGCGCTCGGCATCGCGATCCTGGGCAGCATCGGCCTCGCCGTCTACAGCGAGGAGTTCGCCGAGGCGAATCCCGCGGGGCTGGTCGGGGAGGACGCCCTGGCGGCGCACGAGACCCTCGGCGGCGCGCTCGGGGTGGCCGCGCGGCTGCCCGAACACGCCGCGGCGGCTCTGCTCGACGTCGCCCGCTCGGCCTTCACCAGCGGCATGCAGGTGGCCGCCATCCTGGGCGCCGTCATCATGGCACTGACGGCGATCCTCGCCACGATCTTTCTCCGCTCGGTACAGGTGGACAGCCATACCGAGTGAACCGCCCGCCGCCCGCGCCCCCGGCTGCCCCCACCGGCGCGCGGGCGGCGGGCAGGTTCGATCGGGGAACGTCGGGGGACGGGCCGAGGGGACGGCGGATCAATCGGAAAAGCGCGGTTCCCCGGGATCCGGGAGAACCGCGCCCTGGCGTGAGCGGGTCAGGAGAACTGCGCGGGCAGGTCTCTGCGCCCCTTCACGTTGAGCTTGCGGTAGATGCGGGTCAGGTGCTGCTCGACCGTGCTGACGGTGATGTAGATCTTCCTGGATATCTCGCGGTTGGTGTAGCCCAGCGCGGCGAGGGAGGCGACACGCTGCTCGGCGTCGCTGAGCACGTTCATCCCCTCCAGCCCT
Organism: Streptosporangium vulgare; assembly: GCF_042428775.1. NCBI lineage: Bacteria > Bacillati > Actinomycetota > Actinomycetes > Streptosporangiales > Streptosporangiaceae > Streptosporangium > Streptosporangium vulgare. The sequence goes on from NZ_JBHMBS010000001.1 coordinate 931,007, forward strand.
CCGGCGCTGTCGTAACCGTCGGTGTTGTGCCGCACGGCCTGCCGCAGCGGCTCGGCCTGGCACTCGCCGGCCACGCTGACGGCCCGGTGGCCGACCATCCGCGCCTTGTTGGGCTCGCCGAGCTCGGTGAGGGTGTGGGTGAGGTCGACCAAGGCGTAGGCCATCTCCAGGCGGTCGCCCGCGGCCTGGAGCATGTCGATCGCCTCCCGGAGCATGGACGGACGCTGCCTGAGGTCGCTGGCCGCCGCGAGGAGGCGCTGTGAGATGCCCCTCGCCCGGAGCGAGTCGCCGCTGGGCAGGTCGTAGGGTTCGTGCAGGAGGGCCCTGGCCTGTTCGCGCTGGTCCGTCTGGAGCAGGGCGGCCGCGGCGCCGTGACGCCACGGCACCAGGGTGGGCGTGTCCAGCCCCCACGCGCGCATCAGCCGCCCGCAGGTGGAGAAGTCGTCGAGCGCGGCGTGCGAGTGGTTGGTCGCCAGATAGTAGTGGGCGCGGGCCTGCAGGTAGTAGAGCCCGAACCGGGTCTGGAAGATCGCGTCGGGTACGGGCCGCCTGAGGTGGTGCGCGGCCACGTCGTACTTGCCCATCTCGGTGTTGGCGCGGATCAGCACCGCGAGCGGCAGCCCGACGAGGACCCCCAGGCTCCGGGGCGGCACGATGTCCAGGGCCAGGCGCGCGTACTCCTCGGCGAGGACCAGGTCCCCCTGGCGGATGGCGATGCTCGCCCGCAGGGAGGCGAGCATCGCGCGCCAGGTGGGCGCGCGGTGCATCACCGCCTCCGAGTACATGACGTCGCACCAGGGCGCCGCCAGGTCCGGGCGGTCGGAGTAGATCAGGGCGAAGAGCGCGGACTCGACGGTCTCCAGGTTCGCGTCGTCCAGGGAGGTGGAGTGCAGGACACGTTCGGCGATCCCGAGCGTCCTGTCGTCGGGGCCGTCGCGCAGGACCGACGCCAGCAGCGACGCGGCCTGCGCGTGCGGGCCGCTCCCGGTGGCCGTCCACGCCGTCCTCGCCGGGGGGACGACGCTCGTGACGGCGCCCATGCCCGCGCCCGTGACGGCGCGGGTGCGGGAGAGGACCAGAGGGTGGGAACAGGACAGGCGGTGCTGGAGGACGTCGAGCCACGCCGCCTCCTCGTCGGCGTCCGGTTCGGTGGCGAGCACATCCATCTGTTCGAGGACCTCCACCGCCTCGTCGTGCCGCCCGTTCCAGAGCAGGTACCTCAGCAGCGCGTCCAGCTCCTGGAAGTCCAGTCCCTTCTGGCGGGCGGTCGCAATGAGCCGGTTGACGTGCCGGTTGGCGGAGGCGGGGTTGAGGCGCCACTCGGCGCGCGCGAGCATCGTCGTCGTCAGCGTGCGCTGCCGGTCGTCGTCGCACAGTTCGAGGGCGAGCTTCAGGCACCGCACCGCGAACTCGTGCCGGTCGTTCGTGAGCGCCTGCTCGGCGGCCTCGCGGAGCTCGCCCAGCGCCCAGGGCTCCTGGAAGAAGTGGGACGCGCCGATCAGGTGCTCGGCGACCACCGTGGCGGCGGCCCCCTCGGCGTGCAGGAGCTGCGCGGCGCGCCGGTGCATTTCCTCACGCCTGTGCGGGTCCAGGTCGTCGAGCACGGCCTCGCGGGCCCTGGCGTGTCGAAAACGCAGGGAGTCGAGGATGCCGATGACCCCGAGGCAATTCAGCGCCTGGTTCACTATCGTCGTCGTGAGGTCGAGCAGCTCGGCCAGAAGAGTCGGCAGAGCGTATTCTCCGAGGATCGCGAGGCCGCGGGCGACCATCAGCATGGTGGGGTCGCTGCGGTGCAGAAGAGCGCGGACGGACCGTGAGAAAACGTCGGAGACGACGAGTTCCCCCAGGGCGCCGCCGCTGTTCGCGGCATCCTCCACCAATGCCTTGACCAGCAGGGGGTTACCTCCGCTGACCTTGTGGAACGCCGGCCCCAGTTTGACCGCCGCGGCGTCCCCCATGGACTCGGATATTATCTTCACGACACTCTGCAAGGAGAAAGGCGCCAACCTGATGCGTTCGTAGTGGGGGTGACGCATGAGGTCTATCTCAATATGGGGGTTCATTCCCTGAAGGCCTTCCGTGGCCGTCAGGACAATGAATACGTTGGCGCTTTTCAACCGGTGCACGAAATTCAGCAGAAGCTGCCACGACATGGAGTCCGCGTATTCGACGTCGTCCACGGTGATGAGGACGGTGTTCGACTTGGAGAGTTCGAGGATGATGGCCCACAAACCCTGGGTGACACGGAGCCAGTCGGATTCGTCGGGACGCTCGCCCGGCGGCCTCGCCCCGGGTGCCGCGTCCTCTATGAGCCGCGCCGCCCGCGAGGCGTGGGCGATCGGCAGCGCCGCGTTGTGGAAGATCTGGCTCACCACGCCGAGCGGCACGTTCCGGTCGTTCTGCGAGCAGGTGGCGCTCAGCCAGATGACCCCCGAGTCGACGGCGTGCCGGCTGAAGGCGTACACCAGTTCGGTCTTGCCCGTCGCGGTGGGTCCGGTGATCGTCGCGACGCGGCCACGGCTGTGCGTACAGTCCGTTAATAGATCGGTAAGAAACGTGATTTCACTGTCGCGCTCGATTAATATCATCGGGCTCCCCGTTCGCCCCGGTGTCCCTAGATGAAAGCAGATGGTGGAACGACGACATCTGCTGCATAAAGGCAGGACCCGGCGGGAACCTACCTTTTGTCACGGATGCTGTCAAGTTTCCCCCTCGCCGATGCCCCGAAACGGGAGGGAAGGCGACTCGATGGATTTCATCACATGGGTAAGCGTGATTTCATCATTCCCCCTACCGCTAGTTTCATCACGGCATCGTGTATATGATGTCGGGGTGCCCCGTACGCACCCAGCGAGATCATGTACTTCTCCTGCGAAAAATGCAAACCCCCTATCAACCCTTATGCGGGAAGCCGATTTAGGGGGTCGCTTGGTCCGGTTCCGCTGGATCCTTGCAGGTGGCTTTGGATATCGTGGCGCATGTAGGCGGCCATGTATTACCGATTTGTGATTGGCGGATCACGTTCAGTGGTGAATGAATCCGTGCGAATGACGGTGACCTGGCTCACTCTTCTTCGTGCGCAATTGTGAAACGGGTTGTGATTCCCGGGGTTCGTGACGGCCGAAATCGGTGGCCCGGAGATCGGTGCGGGGCCGGCGGACCGGCCGCGTGCCGGGAGGCGAAACTCAGAGTGGGACGGTGTCATGGACGACGTCAAGAACGGTGACGACACGTGGATCCGGCGTCTCCCCTTCGGGCCCGCCGGGGCCGAGGCGGCCGGTGCGCCGGCCGCGCTGGTGTGCTTTCCGCACGCCGGGGGCGCGGCCAGCTTCTATCTCCCGGTGGCCCGCCTGGCGCCGCCCGGCATCGAGGTGCTCGCGGTGCAGTACCCGGGCAGGCAGGACCGGCGGGCCGAGAGGTGCCTGGACGACATCGGCGAGCTGGCCGACCGGATCGCCGACGCGCTCCAGGTGTGGACCGGCCGCCCCCTGGCCCTTTTCGGTCACAGCATGGGGGCTCTCGTCGCCTTCGAGGTGGCCCGCAGGTTGCAGGAGCGTGGCACCGTGCCGCTGGTGCTGTTCGCCTCCGGGCGGCGTGCCCCGTCGGTCCACCGTGACGAGCGGGCGCACCTGCGGCCGGACGACGGGTTCCTGGCCGAGCTGCGCGGGCTGGGCGGGACCGCCGCGAAGGTGCTCGGCGACGACGAGTTCATGCGGGCGGTGCTTCCCATGGTGAGAAGCGACTACCGGGCCGTCGAGACCTACCGCTACCGGCCTGGTCCGGGGCTGTCGTGCCCGGTCGTGGCCCTGTCGGGCACCGACGACCCGAAGGCGCGGCCCAACGACGTGGAGGTGTGGCGCGACCACACGGAGGCGGGGTTCGAGATGCGGCTCTTCCCTGGCGGCCACTTCTATCTCACCGACCATGTCGAGGAGATCGTCGGCATCGTCGCCTCCCGCGTCTCGTCGGCCCTGGCGGCGGGGAACCCGAGCCGCTGAGGCCGCCGCGCGAGCGCTCGGAGGCGCCCGCGGCGCTCCGCGGAACGCCCGGCCACCTCGCGGAACGCCCTGTCTCCCTGTCTCCCTGTCGTTCTGTCGCCCTGTCTCGCCCTGCGGCCTTGTAGCCCGGCCTTGTGGCCTTGTGGCCTTGTGGCCTTGTGGCCTTGTGGAACGACGTGGGACATCCCGGCGCGCCACGGGGGTGCCGGGGGCTTCGCGCCCGGGGGGCACGGCGATCCTGCGCGCACCGGGCCGCGTGCCGCCATCGGTCTCGTGTCCGTGAGGCCGCGTGCGATCCCCGGTTTCGCGCGCGTCGGGCCGCCTCTCATGGCCGTCACCGTGCCCGCGGGTGGGGTGTGTCTTTCCCGTCCCGTGTCCGTGAGCCCGCCCGTCACGGCCGTTCTCGTGGCCGTGGGGGCGGCGTGTGGCTCACGAGCTCGCGTCCGCCTGGCGGCGCGCTGTCTCCGTGCTCTTCGCGGTCTTCGTGTCGAAAAACGTTTTTTCTCATTCCGTACACTTGTCCACCCGTGTCGAAATGACGGTCACCGCGTCGGAACCGCTCCGGCGTCCGCGTCGAAATGTTTCCGCGCCACTGCTGCCGGACGTCCTTCCCGGTTCCCGGGGCGTGCCGTATCCCGCTGACGTGTCTCGCTGACGTGTCCCCCTCCCGCCCGCCGCCGCCCGTTCCGGGCCCTCGTCCGGGCGCCGGTTCCGCGTCCGCTCGCGTTCACGGCGGTACGTCCGGTCGCGCGTTCACCCAGACGCGTGAGAACGCGAGAACGGCGCCCGGACCAGGTCCGGGCGCCGTTCTCGGGGATCGGGATCGGGATCGGGGGAGAGCCTACGAATATCGGGGGAGAGCCTACGAATAGATGTGGAACCCCCGGCCGGTCTTCTTGCCGAGGAGGCCGCCCTCGACCATGCGCAGCAGCAGCGGCGGGGGCGAGTACTGCTGGTCCTTGAACTCCTCGTACAGCGCGCCGGCGATTGAGGCCACGGTGTCCAGGCCGATCAGGTCGGCGAGCTTCAGCGGTCCCATCGGGTGCGAGCAGCCCAGCACCATCCCCTTGTCGATCACGTCGGCGGTGGCGAAGCCCGTCTCCACCATCCGGATGGCCGACAGCAGGTACGGGATGAGCAGGGCGTTGATCACGAAGCCCGCCCGGTCGGGGGAGCGGATCACCTGCTTGCCGAGCGTCCCGACCACGAACGCCTCGGCGCGGGCGCGGGTCTCGTCGTCGGTGAGCAGCGACTCGATCACCTCCACCAGCGGCAGGGCGGGGACCGGGTTGAAGAAGTGCACGCCGATCACCTGGCCGGGGCGGCCGGTGGCCTTCGCCATCCTGATGATCGGGATGGACGACGTGTTCGACGCCAGGATCGCGTCCGGGTCCTCCACGATCTTGTCCAGCGCGCCGAACAGGTCGAGTTTGGTCAGCTCGTTCTCCGGCGCCGTCTCGAAGACGATCTGCCGGTCGCCGAGGTCGCCGAGGTCGGTGGTGAAGGTGACGCGCTCCAGCGCGTCGCTCCGCTCCGCCTCGGTGATCACCGACTTGCGCAGGCCGTGGTCGAGGGAGTCCCGCAGCCGCTGACGGCCGCGGGCCACCGAGGCCCCGCTGGAGACCGCGACGAGCACGTCGAGTCCCGCGCGGGCGCACACGTCGGCGATGCCGGAGCCCATGACCCCGCACCCGACGACGCCGACCCTGTGGATGTCGTTCATCTCGCCTCCAGGGGAGTGGTGGCCGACCAGCGGAGCAGGCTCGCGCCCGTCGCCATGCCACCGCCGAAACCGGCGAGCAGCACCAGGTCGCCGTCGCCGAGCATGCCCGTCCGGTTGGCCTCGTCGAGTGCCACGGGCACCGAGGCGCTCCCGACGTTCCCGTACCGTTCCAGCGTGCGCGGGGTGCGCGCGCCGGTGAGTCCCGACCGCTCGATCAGCTCGTCCAGCAGGACCCCGTTGGCCTGGTGCGGGACGAAGGCGTCGACCTGGTCGAGCCGGTGGCCGGTGCCGTTCACCAGCTTCTTCAGCACGGGCGGGACGTTCTCCATCACGAAGTCCCGCACCCCGCGGCCGTTCATCCTGAAGTAGTGGTCGCCGGAGGCGACGGTCTCGTGCGAGGCCGGGAGCCTGCTGCCGCCGGCCTTGACGTGGATGAGCCCGTGCGCCTCGCCGCGGCTCGACAGGTCGCAGGCGAGGATCCCGTACGGCTCGGGCACCGGGCCGACGAGGGCGGCGCCGGCGCCGTCCCCGAACAGCACCGCGGTGCGCCGGTCGGTGAAGTCGAGGATGCGCGAGTAGATGTCGGCGCCCACCACCAGCGCGTACGCGTCGGGCTGGACCGCCAGCAGGGCCCGCGCGAGGGCGAGCCCGTACACGAACCCGCTGCACACGACGTTGATGTCGAAGCAGGCGGCGTTGTAGGCGCCGAGCGCGTTCTGCACCAGGTAGGAGGTGGGCGGCTGCGGGGAGTCGCCCGTCGAGGTGGCGACGATGATGTAGCCGACCCGTTCGGGGTCGAGGCGGGCCTGTTCGAGCGCGCTCGCCGCGGCCCGTGCCGCGAGGTCCGAGGTCGCCTCGTCCCGCGCGGCGTACCGGCGGAAGGAGATCCGGGTCTTGCGGTGGATCCACTCCGCGGTGGTGTCGGCGCGCTCCGTCAGCTGCTCGTTGTCGATCTCTTCCTTCGGAAGGTACGACCCGGTCGCCAGAATCCCGGCGGTTCGCCTGGCCGCGGCCACCTACGCCCTCCCCGCGACGAGGGGGGCGTCGAACGGGAGCGCGGACGCGGTGCCGGACGGTTCCCGCAGCGGGTTCAGCCTGGCCTCGCCGATCCTGGCGCGCGTCACGGGGTCGGTGACGCCGAGACCCGGTTCGGGGGCCATGCACAGCACGCCCACCTTGCCGAGGTGCCCGTTGGTCTGCACCAGCCGCGCGGCCTCGGCGACCTCCTCAAGCGGGTACACCGACGACAGCGTCGGCATCAGCTTGCCGAGGTCGAACAGCCGCAGGCACTCCCACAGCTCCTGGAGGTTCGCCGCGTGGCTGCCGATGATGCGCTTGAGGTTCATCCAGAGGTAGCGGTTGTCGAAGTGGTGGTCGTAGCCCGTGCTCGATCCGCACGTGACGACCACACCCCCGCGCCGGGCCACGAACACCGAGATGCCGAACGTCGCGCGGCCGATGTAGTCGAAGACGATGTGCGGGTCCCCGCCCGCCCTCTCGCGGATGATCTTCCCGAGGCGCCTGCCCAGCTCGATCGTCCGCGCCGGGGTGTTCGGGACGTCGTCGCCCATCCCGATCTCGTTGCGGTTGATGACGACGTCGCAGCCCAGCCGCTCCAGGGCCTCGGCCTTCGCCGCGGAGCCGACCACCCCCACCGGGATGCCGCCGCCGTTCTTCACCATCTGCACGGCGTACGCCCCGAGGCCGCCGGTGGCGCCCCAGATGAGGACGATGTCACCCTGCTTCATGCTCGCGCCCTGGCGGCTGACGAGCATGCGGTAGGCCGTCCCCGCGCACAGCGTGATGGAGGCGGCCTCCTCCCAGGTCAGGTGGGCGGGCTTGGGGACGAGCTGGCTGGCGCGCGCCACCGTGTAGTGGGCCAGGCCGCCGAAGTTCGTCTCGAAGCCCCAGACGCGCTGCTCGGCGCCGAGCATGCCGTCGCCGTGCGTACCCGGCTCCTGGTCGTCGACCTGGACCGGGCTGATCACGACGTGGTCGCCCACCCGCCAGCGGCGCACCCCGCTGCCGACCCGGACGATCACCCCGGCGGCGTCGGACCCCAGGACGTGGTACGGCAGGTCGTGCCGGGCGGCGAACCCGCCCGTGGCGCCGAACCGCTTCAGGAAGCTGAACGTCGGCACCGGCTCGAAGATCGCCGACCAGACGGTGTTGTAGTTGATCGAGCTGGCCATCACCGCGACCAGGACCTCGTCGGGCGCCAGCTCGGGCATCGCCACCCGCCCGACGCGCAGCGACTTGCGCACGTCCTTGTCGTCGATGTCGGTGAACATGTCGACGTCCTCGACCCGCAGATGGGCCGCGAGATACTCCTCGGGAAGCGCGGTCCGCGCCAGCTGGTCGGGGGAGGCCCCGCCCAGCAGGGCCTCGGCCATCGGGTCCGCGGAGGGGGCCGCCGGGTTCGCCAGGCGGGGGAAGGGCGTGTCGGGGGAAGCGGCGTTCATCGGAATCCACCGGCTCCTTTCGGTGTGGTGGGCTTGCCTGCGGTGACAGCCGTCGGAGGACGGGCCCGTCCATGGTCGTGAAGCGGTCTCCGGAGGTGACCGGAGAAGTCGTGATGGGGAAGGCGGGGAAGGCGGCTCAGAGGGGGATGTCCCCGTGGCCGCCGTGTGCGGCGGGTGCGACGGCGAGGGCCCCGGCGATCCCGCGCCGGGTGCGCGCCGTGCCGGCCACCTCGCCGGCGACGCCCGGGGAGAGGGCGCGGCCGGCTCCTCCCGCGGTGCGGACGCGCTCGCCGACGGGCCGGAGCCGCGGCGCCTCGCGCTCGTCGCTGTCGCTGTCGCTGTCGTCGTCGCCGTTGTCGCCGTCGACCGGCCGGCCTCGGCGCGGCACGCCGACGGCGGCCTCGGCGCTCGTCCCGGGCCTGGTCACCCCGCCCCGCTCGTGGCGTCCACGATCCTGAGGCTGTCCGCGGCGCCCGTCGCGCCGCGCGCGACGGTGGCGTCCGCGCGGCAGGCGGTCGCGCCGACCCCCGCGGCGCGGCCCCGCACCGCGGAGACGCCGCTCCCGTCCTCGTCGTGCGGCGCGGACGGCGGGCCCGGGGCGAGCGGCCGCGCCGGGCGGACGGCCGGCGCGCGCCGGCCGAGCTCGCGCTCCCGCCGGGCGCCCGGATGGCCGACGGTCGACGCCATCATCTGTTCCCAGGTGAAGTCGGTACGGTGAAGGGTCTGTTTCCTGGCACGTGAGAACCCCCATCGAGAATGGGTACGACCGCGACCGGCCGTTGACGGCCGGGGGTTTCAGCGGTGACAGGAATGGAAATCAGCCCTGTTCTACCCGGCCATGGGTGAAACGCTATTGGGTGAAATGCTATATGTCAGCCGCGGGTAACCCTTATCGCACCCCTAACGGATTTGTCCATCCTGGTGGCCCTCTTCCGCCCCTGCGGCCACCAGGCCCGGCACGGGCCACGAGGGTTTCCCCGCGCGTTTTCGCGGCGGGGAGAGATAGGGGAGAGCCGGGGGCGGGCGGGGACAGCGCCGCCCCGCACGCCGGCGCCGGTACCGGACCGGACACCGGCGAGGTGTGACCGATGGCGCCCTCGCCCAGCTCACCGCTGTTCCGGCGGGCGGGCGCGGCCGCTCCACCCCTCCTCGTTAAGGGGGGCTAGGGGGTTGTTCGCCGCCGCGCGGCTGACGACCATGAACGGTGTCGGCGAGAAAGGCACCGGACGCGGAACCCGGCCCGCCGAACCTCGGTGAAACACGTCCTCCCCCTACCCGCGGGCAGGTCCGGAAAAGGCGGGCAAGGGGAGTTCGATCGCCGGTGGCCGCGTTTCACGAATACTCGTCGACCGCGGCTCCGGATTATGCGCGCCATGTTTCTCGTGGTTTCTCGTGGTTTCTCGTGAGTTTTTCGTGCGCGTTCCCGACGTGCGGGGAAAGGTGGCGCGCGGTTTTTTCGCGTGTCGTGAGGGCGGCGTGCCGACGGCGGCGCGACGGCCGGTGGCGTGTCCGGTGACACGCCGCCGACGCGCCGGGCGGCACGTGCGGCGTGCGCGGTGCGCGCGGTTCCCCGGGCCTCCGGCCGGCGGGCCCGCGGCACCCGTCACCGATACCCGGCAGCTCCCAGAAAGGTTTCGGACATGCAGATCCACCAGCTCGAAGTGGACGGCTCGTTCCTGGTCACCCCCCAGATCTTCTCGGACGATCGGGGACTGTTCCTGGAGATCTTCAACCAGCCCGCGTTCCACAAGGCGATCGGCCATCCCCTCTCGGTCGCCCAGGTCAACTGCTCGGTGTCGCGCGCCGGGACGATCCGCGGCCTGCACGCCGCCGCCCTGCCCGGCCAGGCCCGCTACGTGACCTGCGCGCAGGGCGCCATCGTCGACATCCTCGTCGACATCCGGGTCGGCTCGCCCACGTACGGCAAGCACGTCGCGGTCCAGCTGACCGCGGAGAACCGGCACGCCCTCTACCTGGCCGAGGGCCTGGCGCACGGCTTCGCCCCGCTGACCGCGCACGCCACGGTCGTCTACCTGTGCTCCAGCACCTGGTCGCCCCAGGGGGAGATCCAGATCAACCCGCTGGACCCGGAGCTGGCGCTGCCCTGGCCGCGGCAGGACGAGCTGCTGCTGTCGGACAAGGACCGCGCCGCCCCGTCGCTGCGGGAGACCGCCGAGCTGGGGCTGCTGCCCTCGTACGCCGACTGCAGGGCCAGGTACGCCGAGCTCGACGACTACGCCTTCACCGGATGACGACCCCGCGGAAACCCTGGAGCCAGTGATGATCCCATTGTTCAGCGTGTCGATGTCCCCCGAGGCCCCCGCCGCGGCCGCCCAGGTCCTGGGCAGCGGAAGGATCGGCCAGGGCGCCAAGGTCGAGGAGTTCGAGAGGGCACTGGCCGACAGGATCGGCAACCCCCGGGTGACCACGCTCAACAGCGCCACCGCCGGGCTGCAGCTCGCCCTGCACCTGGTCGCCGGCGACCGCAGCGAGAAGGGCGACCCCGAGGGCGAGGTGCTGTCCACGCCGCTGACCATGGAGGCCACCAACTGGGCCATCCTGGCCAACCGGCTGCGCATCCGCTGGGTCGACGTCGACCCGGCCACCCTCAACGTCGACCTGGACGACCTGGCCCGCAAGATCTCGCCCCGGACGCGCGCCATCATGGTCGTGCACTTCGCCGGCTACCCGGTCGACCTCGACCGGCTCGGCCAGATCCTCGACGAGGCCGAGGCCAGGTTCGGCTTCCGGCCGGCGGTGATCGAGGACTCGGCGCACGCCTGGGGGGCCACCTACCACGGCAGCCCGATCGGCACCCACGGCAACATCTGCGTCTTCAGCTTCCAGGCCATCAAGCACCTGACCTCCGGCGACGGCGGCGCGCTCGTGCTGCCCGACGACGAGCTGCACCGGCGGGCCGGGCTGCTGCGCTGGTTCGGCATCGACCGCACGGCCGACCGGCTGCGCAACCCGCCCGACGTCGCCGAGTGGGGCTACAAGATCCACATGAACGACATCAACGCCTCGATCGGGCTGGCCAACCTGGCGGCCGTCGACGGGGTCCTGGCCAGGCACCGCGACAACGCCGCCTTCTACGACCGCGAACTCGCCGGGATCCCCGGTCTGGAGCTGACCGAGCGGGCCGGTGACCGGGAGTCGTCCTTCTGGATCTACCCCATGAAGGTGGAGGACCGGGAGTCGTTCATGAAGCGCATGGACGACGCGGGGATCATGGTCAGCAATGTGCACGAGCGCAACGACCTGCACACCTGCGTGCGCGACTACTCGGCCCTGCTGCCCAACCTCGAACGCGTCGCCCCGCGGATCGTCTGCGTGCCCGTCGGCTCGTGGGTCACCGACGAGCAGCGCGAGCACGTGGTCACCACGATCAGGAAGGGCTGGTGACGGCCCTTCCGCCCGCGGGGCCGGGCGCGCGAGGGCGCCCGGCCCCCCGCGACCTCCGGGAGCCGCGGCCTTGCCCGGGCCGCCGTTCCCGGCGGACCCCGCGCCGGGCGGCCGTTTCCGGCAACACCGGCAACACCGACATCGGCATCAATGCCGGTGCCGACATCGACTCCGGCACCGGCATTGACGTCGACACCGACACCGACATCGGTACCGACTCCGGTACCGGTACCGACTCCGGTGCCCACATCGACTCCGGCACCGGCGTCAACGCCGACTCCGGTACCGGCACCGACACCGACATCGGCACCGGTACGCCGGCCCGGTGAGGGAGGTTCACATGTCCATCGCCCCCAGCGTCAAGGGAACCCTCGCGTTCGGCGAGCACAAGACCTGGTACCGGGTGACCGGTACCCCCGGGTCCGGGAAGCCGGCGCTGGTCGCCCTGCACGGCGGGCCGGGCAGCACGCACGACTACCTGGTGGGCCTGGCCGTGCTCTCCGAGGCCGGCTGGCCCGTCGTCCACTACGACCAGCTGGGCAACGGCGGCTCGACCCACCTGCCCGGCGCGGACGCGGGCTTCTGGACGCCGCGGCTCTTCCTCGACGAGCTGGACAACCTGCTGCGCGGCCTGGGCGTGGACGACGACTACGTGCTGTTCGGCCAGTCGTGGGGCGGCCTGCTGGCGGCGGCGCACGCCTCCGCCAGGCCGGAGGGGCTGCGCGGCCTGGTGGTCGCCAACGCGCCCGCCTCGTACCCGCTGTGGCTGAGCGAGATGCGGGTCCTGCGCGACCGGCTGCCGCCCGGCGTCGACGACACGCTGCGCCGGCACGAGGCCGCCGGCACGACGGACTCCAAGGAGTACTTCGACGCCATGATGGTCTTCTACAACCGCCACGTCTGCACGCTGGACCCGTGGCCGCGCGAGTTCCTCGCGACCTTCATGGAGATCTACAACAACCCCGCCGTCTACTACGCGATGAACGGGCCGAGCGAGTTCCACGTGATCGGCTCGCTGCGCGACTGGGGGGTGGTCGACCTCCTGCCCGACATCGCGGTGCCCACCCTGGTGATCTCCGGCCGGCACGACGAGGCCACCCCCGTCACGGTGCGGCCGTACGCCGACCTCATCCCCGGTGCGCGCTGGGAGATCTTCGAGAACTCCAGCCACACGCCGCACCTGGAGGAGCCGGAGCGCTTCACCGCGGTCATGACCGAGTTCCTCAAGAGTTTGGAATAGCCATATGGAGACCGGCGCCAAGGCCGCCACCGCGATCGTCTTTCCCGGTATGGGCCCCACGAAGTTCACCGACGTCGCCGCGTTCATGCTCGACAACCCCTCCGCGCGGAGGCTGGTCGCGCTCGCCGACGACGCGCTCGGCTACTCGCTGACCGGCCGCTTCCGCGACTCGGGCAACGACTACACCGAGGCGGCGCAGGTCGCGTTCATGGTCAACTGCCTGGCCCTGGCCGACTGGGCCGGCCGGGAGCTGGGCATCGAGCCGGAGGTGTGCGCGGGCCCCAGCTTCGGCGGCAAGGCCGCCGCGGCCTACTCGGGGGCGCTGTCCTTCGAGGACGCCGTGCGCATGACCGCCGGGCTGGCCCGCCGCACCGAGGAGTACTTCGCCCGCGAGCACACCGACATCGTCACCCACTCCTTCGTGCGCGTCCCCGAGCCCAGGTTGCGGGAGCTGCTGGCGGAGCTGGACGGGTACGGCGAGTGGCACGACCTGTCCTGCCACATCGACCACGACTTCCACATGCTGTCGCTGCGCGAGGGGCGGGTGGAGTGGCTGCAGGAGCGGGTCCGCTCGGTCGGCGGCCTCTCGCTCTACACGATGCGGCCCCCGATGCACTCGGCCGCGTTCGAGCCGCTGCGGCGCAGGGCGGCCGAGGAGGTGCTCGACGGCCTGAGCTTCGCCGACCCCCGCCTGCCGGTCGTCGACGACCACGACGGGACGGTGCTGACGACGGGGGAGCAGGTGCGGACGATGCTGCTCGACGGCTTCGTGCGGGCACTGCGCTGGCCGGACGTGGTGGCCGCCCTGCGGGGGCTCGGCGTGGCCAGGGTCTGCGTCGCCGGTCAGGACAGCCTGTTCGGGCGGGTGCCGGTGACGACGAGGAACTTCACCGTCGTCCCGGTGAACCCGCGGGTGGCGATGGCGCCGCAGCCGGCGCGGCCCTCCGGTGCCTGAGGGGGCCCGCGGGTGAGGGGGGACGTGCGCGAGACGAGCGGCTCACCGTACTCGTCCGAGGGGGCCCGTCCGAGAGGGGCCCGCGGGTCCGGGGGGGACGTGCCCGCGGGCCCCGGCGGATCAGGCGACGGGCCTGAGCATCCCGGACAGGGTCTTCCAGAGCGTTCCGGGGGTCTCGAAGGTCTCCATGGTCAGCGCGTCGTCCTGGAACCGCACGCCGTACTCCTCCTCCAGCGTGGCCAGGAGTTCGACGATGGCGAGCGAGTCGAGCCCGAAGCCCGCCAGGTTGCCGTCCTCGCCGAGCTTCTCCTCGGGGGGCAGAAAGGGGAGCTGCCGGCGCAGGATCTCCTCGAAACGATCGTCCCACATGGCAATCGATTTCCCTTCTCAACGGTGGTCGCGATGAGGGGGCGCGCGAAGAACAACGGCGACCGGGGTCGCGTTTCTCGGAACTCGCCCCTGGGGCGGCGCCCGTATCGGGCACTACTGCGGATTCAGCCCCTCTTCCGCCGAATGTAGCGCGCGCCCGCGCGGGTGTCCACCATTCCCGCCGGAATTCACTGAATTAATCCGGTGCTTTCCGTGAGGTGTATCCGAATAATTATGGGCGCTCATCGAGATCCGAGGACGGAAATGAACACAGAAACCTCCCACGCGCTCTACTCGCGTTTTCTGCGCGGCCTGGAGGCGTCCCCCGAGGGGGTCGCCTTCCGCGTCGGCGGCACCGCCGTCACCTACGCCGAGGCCCACCGCTCCGCGCTGCTGTGGGCGGGGGCGCTGCTGCGCTCCACCCCCGCCCCGCCGGGGGCCGTAGGGGTGCTCGCCGTCAAGGGCGCCACCTCCTACGTCGGCATCCTCGCCGGCCTGTTCGCCGGGGTGACCGTCGTGCCGCTGCAGCCGGACTTCCCCGCCGCCCGCACCCGGCAGATGATCGAGGCCGCCGGGGTCTCCGCGCTGGTCGTCGACGACCGGGGCGCGGCGCGGGCCGCCGAACTGCGGGCAGGGGGGCTGGACGTCGCGGTCCTGGACCCGGGGGCCACCGCCCCCGACCCCGCGCACGCGCTCGCGAGCCCCCGTCCCGTCGACCCCTCCGACGTGGCGTACGTGCTGTTCACCTCGGGGTCCACCGGCCGTCCCAAGGGGGTGCCGATCACCCACGCCAACACCGCCCACTACTTCGGCCTCCTCGACCGGCGCTACGACTTCACCCCCGGGGACGTCTTCTCGCAGACCTTCGACCTGACCTTCGACTGCGCGATGTTCGACCTGTTCTGCGCCTGGGGCGCGGGGGCGAGCGTGGTCGCCGTGCCGCCGCACGCCTACCGGGACCTGCCGGGGTTCCTCGCGGAGCAGGGCGTCACGGTGTGGTTCTCCACGCCGAGCGCCATCTCGATGGTCCGCAGGACCAGCGGCCTGCAACCGGACGCGCTGCCCGGCCTGCGCTGGAGCCTCTTCGCCGGAGAGGCCCTGAAGTGCGCCGACGCCGCCGACTGGCAGCGGGCCGCCTCCTCCTCCACGCTGGAGAACCTCTACGGGCCGACCGAGCTGACCATCACCATCACCGGCCACCGCTGGGACCCGGAGACCTCGCCCGGCCTGGGCGTCAACGGCATGTCGCCGATCGGCACCGTCAACGACGGGCACGACCACCTGCTCCTGGACGACCGGGGCAGGCCAGACCCCGACGAGGGCGAGCTGTGGATCACCGGGCCGCAGGCCACCCGCGGCTACCTCGACCCCACCGACGACAAGGACCGGTTCGTCGAGCGCGACGGGCGCACCTGGTACAACACCGGCGACCGGATCCGCCGCGCGCCCAACGGCGAGCTGGTCTACCTGGGAAGGGCCGACGCCCAGGTGCAGGTCCAGGGCTGGCGGGTGGAGCTCGCCGAGATCGACCACGCCCTCCGCCTGTACGGGGGGGTCGAGGACGCGGTGACCGTGAGCGGCACCATCAACGGCGTCACCGAGCTGGTCGTGTTCTACACCGGGACGCCCGTGCGCCCGGCGGACCTCGCCACCCGGCTCCGCGACATCCTGCCGCCGGGCATCATCCCCCGCCACTACTGGCACCTGGACGAGCTGCCGCTGAACCCCAACCGCAAGGTCGACCGCGCCGGCCTGCGCGACCGGGCCGCCGGCCTGCTCGTCAACGGGGGAAGGCCGCGGCCCGCGTGACGCGGCCCGCATGACGCGGCCCGGGGCCGGTGACGGCGTTCCCGCCGGCACCGGTTCCCGCTCCGGCTCCGACGCCGGTCGCGGCCCCGAATCCGCGCGGCCCGCGACGCCGGGGTTTCCGCAAAGGCACCCCCGCAAAGGCGCCCCCGTGAAAGCGGCCACGGAAAGGGACCCCAGAAAGGAACCCCAGTGCCGGAACACACCCCCCGGACTCTTAGGGGGGCGTAGGGGGTGGGGGTCGCGAGGAAACCCGAGGTACCGTTTCCGTGGATTTGTCTGGTCCAATCGTGAAGCAAATGAATGGGCCGCCGGAAATAATTCCCTTTTTCTTTTCCAGGGACGGGAGAGTCACGTTGGACGGCTTGATTCCCGGGGCGCCGCCCCTGCGGTCGGATCTCATACACAATCTGCTGGACGACGCCGCGGCCGCGAGGCCCGTCGACGCCGCGGTCCGCGACTCGCGGGGCGGCTGGGACTACCGGCGGGTCGAGGAGCTCAGCCACGCCTTCGACGGCTGGCTGGCGGACCGGGGGGTCGGCCACGGCGACCGGGTCATCGTCCAGCTTCCCAACCGGCGGGAGATGGTCCCCATCGTCTACGGCGTCTCCAGGCGCGGCGCCGTCCTCGTACCGCTGAACCCCGGCATGAAGCCCTTCCACCTGCGGTCGGTCCTGGAGGACTCCGGGCCCGCCCTGGTCATCGGATCCGGGGAGTCCGGCGAGACCGTACGGGACCTCGCCACCGTGCCCGTGCACGACATCGACGACATCTGGGCCGAGGTCGAGGAGCTGGCCGGCCGGCCCGCCGGGCACGAGCCGGTCAAGGTCGTGCCGGAGGACGTCGCGATCCTCATCTACACCTCGGGCAGCACGGCCGCGCCCAAGGCGGTCGTGTGCCCGCACGCGCGGGTCACCTACGCCGCCTCCGCCATCAACGCGGTGCTCGGCTACCGGCCGGACGACGTGGTCTTCTGCCGCCCGCCGATGTCCTTCGACTACGGCCTGTACCAGATCTTCCTGTCGGCCCTCGGCCACGCGGAGCTGGTGCTGGCCGGGGACGGCCCCGACCTGGTGCTGCTCGCGCAGATCCGCGACTGCGGCGCCACCGTCGTCCCGGTCGTGCCCTCCCTGGGCTCGATGATCGCGACGCTGGCCAGGCGCGCCCCCGGCTCCGCGCCCGCCGTGCGGATGTTCACCAACACCGGGGCGGCGCTGCCCGCCGCGACCATCGACAGCCTGCACGAGTCCTTCCCCGGGGCTCGGGTGGTGCGGATGTACGGCATCACCGAGTGCAAGCGCGTCACGATCATGGAACCGGAGCTGGACCGGGAGCGCCCCGGCGCGTCCGGCCGGGCGCTGCCGGGCACCCGGGTGCTGATCCTGGACGGCGAGGGCCGCCCGCTGCCCGCCGGCGAGGTCGGGGAGATCGTCGTCGCCGGGCCGAACGTGATGGCCGGCTACTGGCGCGACCCGGCGCTGACCGCGCGCGCCTACCGCCCCGACCCCGAGACCGGCGAGGCGCGCCTGCACACCGGCGACTACGGCCGGCTCGACGAGGACGGCTACCTCTACTTCCAGGGACGCCGCGACGACATGTTCAAGCGCAAGGGCACCCGGATGAGCACCGTGGAGATCGAGGCCGCCGCGATGGACATCCCCGGCGTCCGGGCGGCGGTGGCCCTGCCCCCCGACGAGAACCGCGACCTCGTGGTGTTCGTCGAGAGCGACCTGGCCCCCCACGCGGTGCTGCGCGAGCTCGCCCTGCGGCTGGAACCTCCCAAGGTGCCCGCCGCCTGCCACGTGCTGGAGAAGTTCCCCCTCACCCTCAACGGCAAGAACGAGCGCAAGCGGCTGACGCTGCTGCTGGAGGACGCGCGATGAGCAGGAACGCGGATCTCGTCGCGCGGTACGGCTCCCCGCTGTACGTCTACGACCTCGACCGCGTCACGGCCGCCCGTGACGCCCTGCTGTCCTCGCTGCCGGAGAACTTCAAACTGTTCTTCTCCTTCAAGGCCAACCCCCACCCGGAGATCGCCCGCGCGCTGCGCGGCGACGGGGAGCGCGGCTGCCTGGCCGAGATCAGCTCGACCGGGGAGCTCACCGCCGCGCTGGAGGCCGGTTTCCACGGCTCCCAGATCCTCTACACCGGTCCCGGCAAGACCTACGAGGAGCTGCGGACCGCGATCCGCGCCGGGGTGGCCTCGTTCTCCGTGGAGTCGCCGACCGACCTGCGGCACGTGGGCGAGGTGGCGACCGAGCACGGCGTGGAGGTCGACTGCCTGCTGCGCGTCAACAGCGCCACGTCGAGCGCGGCCACCAGCATCAGGATGACCGGCACGCCCTCCCAGTTCGGCATCGACAGCGAGACGCTGCCGGAGCTGATGCCCGAGCTGAGCGCGGTGCCCGGCACCCGGCTGGCCGGGGCGCACCTGTTCTCGCTGAGCAACGCCAAGGACGAGGAGAGCCTCGTCGGGGAGTTCCGCCACACCATCTCGGTCGCCGCGGGGATCCAGCGGGAGACGGGCCTGCCCATCCGCCTCCTGGACATCGGCGGGGGCTTCGCCGCCCCGTACCTGTCGCCGGGGGAGCGGCCCGCGTACCCGAACCTCCGCGCGGAGCTGGAGGTCATCCTCGACGAGCACTTCCCGGGCTGGCGCGAGGGCGTCCCGGAGATCGCCTGCGAGTCCGGCCGCCACCTGGTCGGGGACTCCGGCGAGCTGCTGTGCACCGTGGTCAACGTCAAGGAGAGCCGGGGCCGCAAGTTCGTCATCCTCGACGCCGGCATCAACACCCTCGGCGGCATGTCCGGCCTCGGACGGCTGCTGCCGGTGTCGGTGCGGCTGGACGACGACGCCCTGCCCGAGGGGGCCGACCCCGGCGAGCTGGAGGTCGCGACCCTCGCGGGCCCCCTGTGCACCCCGGGCGACCTCCTCGGCAAGAACGTGCGGCTGCCGGTGCTCAAGGCCGGCGACGTGGTGAGCATCCCCAACGCCGGGGCGTACGGGATGACCGCGAGCCTGCTGATGTTCCTCGGGCGCCCGGCGCCCGCCGAGGTCATCACGCGCGGCGGCGAGGTCGTGTCCGCCTCCCGCGTCGAGTTCGTCCGGAAGTACAGCTGACCCACCCGGGCGCGCGGCCGGATCCCGGCCGCGCGGCCCGGCGGGGCCGTCCCGCGCCAAGGCGGGCGGCCCAGGCGGATTTCGAAGATCAATACGGCTTTTTCACACGACGTGGAGTGGACGGATGAGCGAGTCCGAGCAGTTCGTTTCTGGCACCTCCGGCGCGGCGGGCGGCGGGCGGGGAGAACCCTCGGCGTTCGAGTTCCCCCGGGCGGACCTCCCCGCGGAGCGGCAGCTCGGCTTCCTGGTCGAGCTCGTGCACGACCTGACGGTCGAGATCCTGCGCACCGTGCTGCCGTACGCGCCGGACGTCGTCGACCCCCACCAGGCGTTCCGGGAGATGGGCTTCGACTCGCTGGCCGCCGTCGAGCTGCACGACCGGCTGGCCGAGACGATCGGCGCGGAGCTGCCGATGACGCTCGCCTTCGACCACCCCACCCCCGCCGCCATCGCCGTGTACCTGTTCACCGAGGTCTTCGACATGGCCGCCGAGGAGACCTCCGAGGTCCGCGCGACCGTCGGCTCCGACGAGCCGATCGCCATCATCGGCATCGGCTGCCGCTACCCGGGAGGCGTCGCCACCCCCGAGGAGCTGTGGCGCATCGTCAGCGAGGGCACCGAGACGACCACCGGATTCCCCACCGACCGGGGCTGGGACCTGGAGCGGCTCTTCGACGACGACCCGGAGAAGGCCAACACCACCTACGCCCGCGTCGGGCACTTCCTGCACGACGCCGCCGAGTTCGACCCCGACTTCTTCGGGATCAACCCGCGCGAGGCCGTCGCGATGGACCCGCAGCAGCGGCTGCTGCTGGAGACCGCGTGGGAGGCCTTCGAGCGGGCGGGCATCGACCCGCGCTCGCTGAAGGGCAGCCAGACCGGCGTGTTCATCGGCGCCGAGCCGCAGGACTACGGCCCCCGGCTGGACAAGGCCCCCGGCGAGATCGAGGGGTATCTGGTCACCGGCAACGCCACCAGCGTCGTGTCGGGCCGTATCGCCTACTCCCTCGGCCTGGAGGGGCCGACGCTCACCGTCGACACCGCCTGCTCCGCCTCCCTGGTCGCGATCCACCTGGCCTGCCAGTCGCTGCGGACGGGCGAGACCCCCCTGGCCCTGGCGGGCGGCGTGACCGTGATGTCCACCCCCGGCACCTACACCGCGTTCAGCAAGCAGCGCGTGATCGCCGCCGACGGCCGCTGCAAGGCGTTCTCCTCCTCCGCCGACGGCACGGGCTTCTCCGAGGGCGTCGGCGTCATCGTGGTCGAGCGGCTGTCGGACGCGCTCCGCCAGGGCCACCCCGTGCTGGCGGTCATCCGCGGTTCGGCGATCAACCAGGACGGCGCGAGCAGCGGGCTGACCGCGCCGAACGGGCCCTCCCAGGAGCGGGTCATCCGCCAGGCGATGGCCAACGCCGGCCTCTCCAGCGGTGACGTCGACGTGGTCGAGGCGCACGGCACCGGCACCAAGCTGGGCGACCCGATCGAGGCGCACGCCCTGATGGCCACCTACGGGCGCGGCCGGGGCGACGCCCCGCCGCTGCGGCTGGGCTCGATCAAGTCGAACATCGGCCACACCCAGGCGGCGGCGGGCTCCGCCGGCGTGATCAAGATGGTGATGGCGATGCGGCACGGCGTGCTGCCCCGCACCCTGCACGTGGACGCGCCCTCCCCGTACGTCAACTGGTCCCTCGGCGCGGTCGAGCTGCTGACCGAGGAGCTTCCCTGGCACAAGGACGGCGCCCCGCGCCGGGCCGCGGTGTCCTCCTTCGGCGTCAGCGGCACCAACGCGCACGTCATCCTGGAGGAGGCCCCGGCCGCCGCCCCTCTCCCCGGGACCGGGGACGCGGGGGACACCGGGGACATGACCGGGACCGAGGCGTCCGTCGCGGCGCCCGTCGCGGTGCCGGTGGCGCTGTCGGCCAGGAGCGAGCCGGCGCTGCGGGCCCAGGCCGCGCGCCTCGCCGCCCACCTGCGGGACCGCGAGGACCTCGACCTCGCCGGCCTGGTCGACCTCGGGCACTCGCTGCTGACCACCCGGTCCACGTGGGACCACCGCGGGGTGGTCGTCGCGTCCGGCCACGACGAGCTGCTCGCGGGACTGGCCGCGCTCGCCGAGGGCGAGTCCGCCCCCGGCGTGTTCGAGGGCGTCGCCCCCGCCGACGTACGCCCGATCTTCGTCTTCCCCGGCCAGGGGTCCCAGTGGGCCGGCATGGCCGTGGAACTGCTCGACTCCTCCCCGGTCTTCGCGCGCAGCATGGAGGAGTGCGCGGCGGAGATCGAGACCCACGTGGACTGGAAGCTGCTCGACGTGCTGCGCGGCGTCCCCGGCGCGCCCACCCTGGAGCCGCTGGAGGTCGTCCAGCCGGCGCTGTTCGCGGTGATGGTCTCGCTCGCCGAGCTCTGGAAGTCCCACGGCGTCAGGCCGGCCGCCGTCGTCGGCCACTCGCAGGGCGAGGTCGCCGCCGCGTACGTGGCGGGAGCCCTGTCGCTGGCCGACGCGGTCCGCGTGATCGTGCTGCGCAGCCGCCTGTTCGCCGAGACCCTGGTGGGCAGGGGCGGGGTCGCCGCCGTCGCGCTGCCCGCCACCGAGCTGGAGCGCCGGCTCGCCCACTGGCACGGCAAGCTGTCCGTCGGCGGCAAGAACGGCCCCTTCTCCTCGACGGTGGTCGGCGACTCCGACGCGCTGGCCGAGCTGGTCGCCCAGTGCGAGGCCGTCGGCGTGCGCGCCCGCGTCGTGGCCTCCTCGGTCGCCTCGCACTGCGCCCAGGTCGACCCGCTGCGCGAGCGCCTGCTGGAGATGCTCGCCCCGGTCTCCCCGAAGACGGGCGACATCCCCTTCTACTCGACGGTGACCGGCGGCCTGCTCGACACCGCCGGGCTGAACGCCGAGTACTGGTTCTGCAACGCCCGCTACCCCGTCGAGTTCCACCAGGTCGTCCGGACGCTGCTGGCCGACGGGCACCGCGTGTTCCTGGAGTCCAGCCCGCACCCGGTGCTCGCGATGAGCGTCCAGGACGCGATCGACGAGGCCGGGGCCGACGCCTTCGCCTTCGGCTCCCTGCGCCGCGACGAGGGCGGCCCGCGCCGCTTCCTCGCCTCGCTCGCCGAGGCCCACGTCCGCGGCCTCCAGGTCACCTGGGACGCGGCGTTCGCCCCGTACGGGCCGCGCCGGGTCGACCTGCCCACGTACGCCTTCCAGCACCGGCGCTTCTGGCTGGACGCCGCGACCCCCGGGGGCGACGTCACCTCGGCCGGGCTCACCGCCGCCGACCACCCCCTCCTGGGCGCGGCCGTGATGCTCGCCGACTCCGACGGGGTGCTGTTCGCGGGCAGGCTCTCGCTCCAGAGCCACCCGTGGCTCGCCGACCACGCCGCCTCCGGCACGGTGCTGCTGCCGGGTACGGCGTTCGTGGAGCTGGCGGTGCGCGCCGGTGACCAGGTGGGGTGCGGGGTGGTGGACGAGCTGACGCTGGAGGCGCCGCTGGTGCTGACAGGTGGCGGCGGGGTCCAGGTGCAGGTGTCGGTGGGCGCTCCGGACGAGACGGGCAGGCGCCCGGTCGCCGTCCACTCCCGGCTGGAGGACGCCCCGCTCGACACCCCCTGGACCCGGCACGCGACCGGCTTCGTGGCCGCACCCGTGTCCCCCGAGGTGTTCGACCTCATCGAGTGGCCCCCGGCGGGCGCGACGGCGGTGGACCTGGACGGCCTGTACGAGCGGCTGGCGGGCCAGGGCTACGGGTACGGCCCGGTGTTCCAGGGGTTGCGTGCGGCGTGGCGGCGGGGCGACGAGATCTTCGCCGAGGTCGCCCTGCCCGAGGGGATGGGCGCGCAGGCCGAGCGCTTCGGCGTCCACCCGGCACTGCTGGACGCGGCCCTGCACGCCGAGTCGCTGCTGGACGGCGCCGCCGACGGGGTGAGCCTGCCCTTCGCCTGGAGCGGGGTCTCCCTGTACGCCACGGGCGCCGCCGCCGCGCGGGTGCGGCTGTGGTCGGACGGCCCCGGCAGCGTGTCGCTGCGGCTGGCCGACCCCTCCGGGGCCGCCGTCGCGTCGGTGCGGTCGCTGGTCTCGCGCCCGGTCTCCTCCGGGCAGCTCGCCGCCGCGGCCACCTCCCACCACGACTCGCTGTTCCGCCTCGACTGGGCCGTACTGCCCGTGGTGGAGACATCGGGGGAGAGCCGGGCCGTCCTGGTCGGCCCCGACGCGCACGGCCTGCGCGCGGCCGGTGTGGTGGCCGAGGGGTTCGAGGACCTGGCGGCGCTGGCGGGGTCGGGGGTGGTTCCCGACCTGGTGTTCGTCTCCTTCGGGTCTTCCGATGACGGGGACGTCGTGGAGGGGGTGCGGTCGGCGACGCGCCGGGCGCTGGCGGTGGTGCGGGAGTGGCTGGCCGAGGAGCGGTTCGGGTCGGCGCGGCTCGTCGTGGTGACCCGGGGCGCGGTCGCGGCCGGGCGGGGCGAGGACGTCCGCGACATGGCGAACGCCCCGGTGTGGGGCCTGCTCCGCTCGGCCCAGTCGGAGAACCCCGACCGGGTCGTGCTGGTGGACCTCGACGAGGAGGAGGTGCGGGACGGCACCCTGCTCGCCGCCGCGGGCTCCGGCGAGCCCCAGCTGGCCGTCCGGTCGGGCCGGGTGCTGGCCGCCCGTCTGGCGCGGGCCGCGTCCGGCGGGGGGCTGGTGCCTCCGGCGGGGGTGGCCGAGTGGCGGCTGGACGCGCCGGTCAAGGGAAGCCTGACGGACCTGACGCTGGTCCCGGCCCCCGAGATGGGCCGGGCGCTGGAGCCCGGCGAGGTGCGGGTCTCCGTCCGCGCCGCCGGGCTCAACTTCCGGGACCTGGTCGTCACCCTGGGCATGGTGCCCGAGAACGACGAGCCCATCGGCGGGGAGATCGCCGGCGTGGTGCTGGAGGTCGGGGAAGGGGTGGCGGACCTGGCGCCGGGTGACCGGGTGTTCGGCCTGCTGGACGGGGCGTTCGGGCCGGTCGGGGTGACCGACCGGCGGCTGCTGGCGCCTATCCCCGCGGGCTGGACCTTCGAGCAGGCCGCCTCGGTGCCCGGCGTGTTCCTCACCGCCTACCACGGCCTGAAGCACGTGGCCCGCCTCCAGCCCGGCGAGTCGGTGCTGGTGCACGCCGGTGCCGGCGGGGTGGGCATGGCCGCGATCCAGCTGGCCCGCCACCTCGGCGCGGAGGTGTTCGCGACGGCGAGCCCGGCCAAGTGGGAGGTGCTGCGCTCACTGGGCCTGGACGACGAGCACATCTCCTCCTCCCGCGACCTGGACTTCGAGGAACACTTCCTGCGGGCGACCGGCGGCCGCGGCGTGGACGTCGTGCTGAACTCGCTCGCCCGCGAGTTCGTGGACGCCTCCCTGCGCCTGCTGCCCCGGGGCGGCCGGTTCCTGGAGATCGGCAAGACCGACCTGCGTACCCCCGAGGAGGTCGCCGCCGCGCACACCGGGGTCGACTACCTCCCGTACTCGCTGATGGAGGCCGGGTTCGACGGCCTGCGCGACATGTTCTCCGAGGTGCTCGATTTGTTCGGGCGGGGGGTGGTGCGGCCGTTGCCGGTGCGGTCGTGGGATGTGCGGCGGGCGCCGGAGGCGTTCCGGTTCCTGTCGCAGGC
>NZ_JBHMBS010000010.1:0-221050 GCF_042428775.1 Streptosporangium vulgare
CCCCACCCGAAGATGGGTTGGACGGGGTTGTGCTTCATGCACTGGCTTTTAACACACTGTTGAGTTCTCAAGAAACGGACGCGTACACCATCACCCAAACCCGGCCAACCAGCCGAGCAGAACTCCGGGGCGTTCCATTTCGTTGTCACCATCTTATCGAATGTGCCGGTTTCGTGTCAAACTGTCGGATTTCCGACTCTCGACTCGATCCCGTCGAACCCGCTAGGATTGCGACCACCCTGTTTCCAGGGCAACCCCTCTAACTTACTCCAACATCCGGTCGATGTCCAACCGTACGGACACGCCCGACTTGCCAGGATCAGAGAGGGTTTCGCCGGGCAGTTCGTCCGCCTCAGGAGGTTTAAACCTGGGAGTTCGTTGCCCTGCGGAAAGAACACTACCAGGACTCTCACGTCACAGAGACAACTTGCCAACCATCCCGGAGGCTCGCGCGTCCCAAACAGTCATAGGAAGTCGAAGCGCGCAACCAGACGTCAAGCCATTCGCAATCGACTCTGGATACGAAGTAGGCGCGAGGGTCAGGATCCTGACTCCGCCGTGGAGGTGAGCACCATGACCCGCTCGGAGTTCGACGACATCCGCGCGCACATCGACGCGGAGGCCGACCATCCAGGTGACCTACTGAGGGTCGCCAGGTCTCTGCTGAACGACCTTGAAGACGCACGTATGAGAGAGGCGACCCTCCGCGCCTACTATCTGCGTCTCCTTACCGCGGCTCGGGCGACGGTCGCCGCGGAGGCGGCCGGCTATCCGGAGCCGTTGACCTTCCTCACCGACGAGCTCGCCAAGCGCGGCCAGCTCCCGACATCCGAGGACGAGGTGAACCGGATCCTCGCCGACGCCCATACCGCGGCGGCGTTGCTGGCCTGCCTCGAGGAGAATCCGCTCGGAACGACCCCGATGAGCACCGGCGGGTCTCGCGCGCGGAGGTGTGCCGGCACAAGTCGGAGCCTCCCACGATGAGGCGTTCCGCGTCATTGACCTGGTCTTGAACCAAGATCTGTAAGACTCCAGGCATGTTGCAGCGAGGGCTGAATTGGGCTGCGGCGACCCTCGTGGGCGTCTTCGGCTTTGTCTGGACCGGTGTAGTGATGTTCGCGGCCGTCGAGACCCCGGCGTGGACGTGGATCGGACAGGTCTGCTTCGGGGCCTTCCTCACCTGCTGGGCTCTCTACAAGGTGACTCTGCTGGTACGCCGCACCAAGCCCGGTTTCGTCCCGAGACATCGCCGGGTGAGGGCCAGAGCCTGACGAACTCCACCGCGGGCCGAGGCCCGGCAGCCACCGACCGGGAGCCGGGCCCGGCTCCCGGTCACCGGAGAGGCTATGAACCCGTCCGGAACGAGCGGAGCTCATCGGCCACCTGCCGGCACGGCACTCCCAGGTCGAACCGGCTGAAGAGGTGGATGCTCTCCCCCGTGTCGATCTCCAGCAGTTCCGTACGCGAGGTGAAACGGGTCCGCGTGTCCACCCGGATGCGCTCGACGGATCTCCAGGGCAGCCGTTCGGATCCGGCGAAGCCCTTCACCACGACGAGGCCCTCGCCGTCGGCGGTCAGCCGTACCGGAGCGAGGACGTCGCGTACCGCCAGCACCGCCAGGACCACGGACGTGGCACCCGCCAGGATCGCGCCTCGGGGGTCGCCGAGGGTCAACACCGTGAGCACCGCGAAGGCGAGCGCGGCGACGATCTTCATGACGAGGAGGTCGCGGCGCACGCGCCAACGCAGGACGGGTTCGGACGTTTCGGTCACAGCGGCACGCTACCTCTTCGGCTCGGCATCTTCCGAAGCACCTCTAAAGGCACCTCGAATCTCGTCCGCCTGGCGCGCATGTGGCTCGCCTTCCCCGCGCTTACGGCGATGTGGTGCCGCGACACGGGAAGACGGATTAACGGCTTGCAGGAAATGCGAAAGGCCCTGATCTTCTGGAAGATCAGGGCCTTTCGATTGGTAGCGGGGACAGGATTTGAACCTGCGACCTCTGGGTTATGAGCCCAGCGAGCTACCGAACTGCTCCACCCCGCGTCGGTGTGTGTTTGAACAATATCCGGAATCCCCCTCCGACTGCAAATCAGTAAGGGAACGCGGGGTGGCGCGCCCCACACCGACCAGCCCGCGAAGGGCGGACCACAGGGTGATCACGTGGATCGGCGTGGCCACAGTCACCAGGTGGATGGGCCCGAACGCATGGGCCGGCGGAGCACACCGGCTGTGCGGGCTCAGGGCTCCCCTGGCGCCGCCGAGGAACCACCGGCGGGCACGCCCCCGCCGGGGCGACGACAGGCGTCTGCGGGGCCGGGACGACCCCGATCGCGGTCGGTGTCATGGACCCACGTATCCGCCAGCTGCGGGCGCGTTTCGCGAGAGCCCCCCGGTCTTCGAGGGGGTGAGTGTCGGAAGAGGGCTTTTCGGGAGGAAAGCTGGTCTTCGCAAAGGAGGAGGAACACAAAGGCCCCGGTCGCCGTTTCCGGCGACCGGGGCCTTCTTTTGTAGCGGGGACAGGATTTGAACCTGCGACCTCTGGGTTATGAGCCCAGCGAGCTACCGAGCTGCTCCACCCCGCGTCGGTGTATGTCTTAACCATACCCGGCTTTGGTGGTGGACGCGAATCGATTGGCGCTGGGCCCTCAGGTGTCTCCTAGGGACTCGCCGCGGGCGACGGGGTGGCGGACGGAGCCGGAGTGGCGGACGGTGTCGCCGACGGCGCCGGGGTTCCCGACGCCGAGGGTGACGGGGTGGGGGTGGCGCCCGACGTCGTCTCGGTGCCCTTCAGCTTCGACAGCGCCGCCTGGAGCTCCTTCTGGGCGTTGCCGTAGTCGGTCCAGTTCGGCGGGTTGGCCTGGAGGGCCTTCTGTGCCTTGTCGTACGCCGCCTGTGCCTCGTCGATGGCCTGGGCCAGCGCGGAGGCCGGCTTGGCCTCCTCGGGCTTGGCCTCGCCCGGCTTGGCCTCCTCCTGCGGTGCCGCCTGGGTGCCACCGCCGAAGACCTGCTCCAGCGCGCCCTTGAGCGTGTCGGCCGAGCCGACCTTGCTGCCGTAGGCCACCAGGACGCGGCGGAGGATCGGGTACGGCTCCTGGCCGGAGGCGGCCGCGATCTCCACGTAGACCGGTTCGACGTAGACCAGGCCGTCGGCGAACGGCAGGGTCAGCAGGTTGCCGTAGCGGACCTTCGCCTGGCCGAGTCCGAGCAGGTTGAGCTCGCCGGAGAACTTGTTCTGGAAGTTGTTCTGTACCTGGCCGGGCCCGGGGATCGTGGTGTTGGACGGCATGCGCAGGATGCGCAGCTTTCCGTAGTCGTCTCCCGGGGTGGCGTCCACGGCCATGAACGCGGCCAGGTTGGGTCCCTGGCGCGGCACGAACGTGGTGGTCAGCGAGAACGACGGCGCCGCGGTCTTCGGCATCTTGACCGACAGGTAGTACGGCGGCTGCTTGATGTCACGGTCGCCCGACGACGGGTCGTTCGGGACGTTCCAGAAGTCCTGGCCGCTGTAGAAGGCGTTCGGGTCGGAGATGTGGTACTGGGAGAGCACGTCACGCTGGACCTTGAACAGCGCCTCCGGGTAGCGGAGGTGCTGCTTGAGCTCGGCCGACATCTCCGTCTGCGGCTTGATCACGCCGGGGAAGGCCTTGCGCCAGGTCTGCAGGATGGGGTCCTTCTCGTCCCAGGCGTACAGGCTGACGGTGCCGTCGTAGGCGTCCACCATGGCCTTCACCGAGTTGCGCATGTAGTTGATCTGGTCACGCGGCTGCGGGACCACCAGGCGCGGGTCGGTGACGGTGTCGCGCGTCATCGCCTCCAGGCTCTTGCTCTGGGAGTACGGGTAGGCGTTGGACGTGGTGTACGCGTCGGCGATCCAGACCACCCTGCCGCCGACGATGGCCGGGTAGGGGTTGTCGTCCAGGCTCAGGAACGGCGCCACCTTGGCGATCCGCGCCTGCGGGTTGCGCTCGTAGAGGATCTTGGAGTTCGCGTTGACGTCACCCGACAGCAGGAGGTTGATCTCGCCGTACTTGGCGGCGTAGAGCATCCGGTTGAGGAAGGACCCGACCGGGACGCCGCCCTTGCCGTCGTAGGTGGTGTTCTTCTGGCCGGTACCGCCGCTCTCGGGGTAGTCGAGCTCCTGCTTCTGCTGGCCGGTGCCGCCTACGACGACGTACTCGGTCGAGCCGGGAGCCTCGCCGAAGTAGATCCGCGACTCCTTGAGCTTCGTCCGCTCCGCCAGGGCACCGGTGACCGGCATGTCCTTGGCGTCGAAGTTGGGCAGGCCCTCGGAGTCGACCTCGTTGCCGGGCGCGGCCACGAAACCGTTGCCGTGGGTGTAGACGAGGTGCCGGTTGATCCAGTTGTTCTGCTCCGCCGGCGGTCCGGTGAGCTCTCGCACGGCCACGACGGTGTCGCGCATCGTGCCGTTCGCGTCGGGGTAGCGGTCGACGTCGAGCGGCTCGTGGAAGTCGTAGTAACCGCGGATGCGCTGCTTCTGCTGGTAGGTCTTGGCGACCAGGCTCGGGTCGAGCAGGCGCACGCCGGAGATGGAGCTGTCGGCGGTGACGTTGACCTTGCTCGGGTCACCCTGAGCCGTGTAGTCGATCACCTCGGCGTCGTTGACGTCGTAGGCTTTTCGGGTCGCGTCGATGTTGCGCTTGATGTACTCCTGCTCCTTGCCCTGCTGGTTCGGCTTGACCTGGAACTGCTCGACCAGGGCCGGGTAGACCCCGCCGATCAGGATGGCCGAGAGCACCAGGAGCCCGAAGCCGACGCCGGGCAGCATCCCGCCGGATCGCACGACCCCCGCGAAGAACAGAACCGCGCAGATCAGGGCGATGACCGCGAGGATGCTCTTGGCGGGAAGCACCGCGTTGACGTCGGTGTACGAGGCGCCGTGCCGGAATCCGCGGTCGGAGAAGACCAGCCCGTACCGGTCGACCCAGTAGGCGATCGCCTTCAGCAGCACGAAGACGCCGAGCAGCACCGACAGGTGCGCCCTGGCGCCGCGCGAGGCGTGCACACCGGGCGACTGGAGGCGGAACCCGCCGTACAGGTAGTGCACGATCGCCGCCAGCAGGGCGGAGAGCACCACCGCGACGAACAGGAAGTTCAGCACCATCCGGATGAACGGATAGGTGAACATGAAGAAGGAGATGTCGATCTTGAACTGCGGGTCGACCTCACCGAACGGCGTCGCGTTGACGAACTCCAGCCAGGTCTTCCACTGGCCGGAGAAGGACGATCCCGAGAACAGGCCGAGCACCGCCACGCCGACCAGGAAGATCAGCTTGCGGTGCGGGTCGAGGGCCATCCGATACCGGTCGGCGCCGCTGGCACCGCCGAACATCCCCGGGCCGAACATCGGCCGCATCCGGTACGCCAACAGCATGTTGCCGCCGACGATGCCGACCATCAGCAGGGCGCCGACGACGAACAAAAGGATCTGCGTGACGACCACCCCGGAGAAGACGGCCGTGTAGTCGACCGAGTCGTACCAGAGGTAATCAGTGAAAATACTGGCGAAGAGAAAGAACAACGCGACTATCGCGACCAGCGCGATCGCGACGGGAACTAGCAGTCGTGGCCGGCGGGGCAAGCGCATTGCCCTGCCGGCTCCGGGGGTCCGGAAGCTCAAGGCCAACCCCTTGTCGTAAGAGCACGGTCCGTGTCTGGCAACCTACACCGGCGGGAGTTGGGTCGCGTTCGGCCTTTCGGGCACGGTCCGGCCACAACGCCCGCTGGTCTCGGGTCCACAGGTCCAACGTACGAGAAGCCCGATGAGTGCCCCGCGACGAGGTCAGGGACCGGAAAACCTGATCTTTTCGTGGATCGGGCGTGGCGTCCCGCCTTCCGGGCTCCTCTTCCCGCCCGCTTCCGGGGCGGCCGGCCCCTTCCGGCCCCGTCCGGTCCCGGGATCAGCGGATCCGGTCCTGGAATCAGGGGTCCGGCCCTGGAATCAGGGGGTCCCGTCCGGTTCCACGGTCAGCCTGCCGGGCAGCTCGGCACGGAACCCGAGCCGGTGCGGAGCGCGTCGACCGCCTGGACGGCCTCGTGCAGGGTCGAGACCTTGATCAGCCTGAGGCCGGCCGGGATCGCCTTGACCGCCTCGGCGCAGTTCTCCGCGGGGGTCAGGAAGACCGTCGCCCCCGCCTTCCTGGCGCCGACCATCTTCTGCTGGATACCGCCGATCGGGCCGACCCCGCCCTCCGCGGTGATCGTCCCGGTCCCGGCGATGGACCTGCCGCCGGTCATCGCCCCCGGGGTGAGCTTGTCGACGATGCCCAGGGAGAACATCATCCCCGCGCTCGGCCCGCCGACGTCACCGACGTTGATCTTCACCTTGAAGGGGAACTTGTAGCCGACCCGCATGGTGATGCCCACGATGGGGTTGCCGTCCCTGCCCGCGACGGTCGGGACGGCGACGGTCATGCTCTGGGCGCCCCGGTTGACGACGAAACTGACCTGCTCGCCCGGCTTGTGCCTGCGGACGGAGGCGGAGACGTTCTCACGGTCGGAGACGGGCGTGCCGTCCACCGAGACGATCTCGTCGCCGACCTTGAACTTCCCGTCGGCCGGCAGGCCCTTCTCGGTGGAGGCCACGGTCACGACCGAGCTGTAGGGGATCTTCAACTCCGTCAGCGCGGCCGCGGTCGCGTCGTCCTGGGAGTTGGTCATCTCCTGGGTGTTCTGCTGCTCGACCTCTTTGGCGGTGGTCGTCGGGGGGAAGATCGTCTCCTCGGGCACGACCGCGATGGTGGGATCGATCCACCCCCTGAGCGCGCTGAAGAGGTCGATCCTGGTGCCGGGCCCGCCCTGGTAGGCGACGGTGACGAGGCTGAGCTTGCCCTCCGTCGGATAGGTCTGGCGTCCCTCGACGCTGATCACCGGCTTGCCGTCGACGTCGCCGATCGTGTTCTCGGTCGGCCCGGGACTCAGCACGACGTACGGCACCGGCAGCACGGCGCCGACCAGCGCGAGCATGAGCGTGAGGAAGCCCGCCACCATGAGGGTCAGCGCTCGTCGGGACATGGACAAAGCCTATGCCGTACGACAGGTCATGAAACCGCACCCGGACGCCGCCGCGCCGACGGCCGCGTCCCCGCCGGACGGGCTCACTCGCAGGCCCCGACCCACTCGGAGGAGCCGTCGGTGAACAGCTGGTTCTTCCAGATGGGGACCTGGCTCTTGAGATCGTCGATCAGCCTGCGGGAGGCCTCGAAGGCCTCGCCCCGGTGTGGCGCGGCGACCGCCACGACGACCGCGACGTCGCCGAGCTCCAGATCGCCGACCCGATGGACGGCGGCCAGGGCGGTCACGGGGAAGTCCGCGGCGATCTTCTCGGCCACCCGGCGGAGCTCGTCCACGGCGCTCGGGTGCGCCGAATAGGACAGGCTCGCGACCGGCTTTCCGTGGTCCTGCTCACGCACCGTGCCGACGAAGACGGTCGTGCCGCCCGCGGCGTGGTCGCCGACGGCTGCGAGCACCTCGTCGACGGAGAGCGCGCTGTCGCGAATATCGAGCAACCTGATGACATCCACGCCGCAAAGCGTACCGCCCGGGAAAAACGGCCTTCGGCCGCGCACCCTCCCGGGGGACCGTCCTCAGCGTCCCTCGCCGGTTGCGCGGGCCCGCACGGATTCACCCGTACGGGATCATGCGCCACCCGCGGGCCGTTCGTCCCGCACGAAGGTCAGTCGCCCGCGCGAACGCCAGGTGCCCCGTAGCGAACGGCAGTCGTCCCGCGCGGACGTCAGGTGCGGCGCTTCTTGCGGGCGGCGCGGACGATCGCCGCGGTGCCGAGGACGGCGACGGTGGCGCCGGCCGCGGTGAGTGTGGCCTCCTTGCCGGACAGGCGGCGGCCCACGACGGCGTGCTTGCCCTCACGCAACTCCAGGAGCTGCTCGAACGCGGCCTCGTTGCTCCACTGGGGCTTCCATCCGGCCTCGCGCAGCGCGGCGCAGTCGACCACCCAGGGGTAGACGACGTAGTGCAGGTCGGTGGCCGGGGCCGGGGTGACGCCGAGGCGGTGCAGGCGCTGGGCGGTCCCGAAGGTCAGTCCGGCGGGCAGCTCCAGGCGGCGCAGCCCGGAGATCTCCTCCACCTGCTCCTGCTCCAGCCAGCCCTCGCCGCCGACGGCGACCACTCCCGAGACCGTTCCCAGCGCGGCCAGCTCAAGGGCCGAGACGAGATCGTCCACGTGGCAGAACTGCCAGCGGGGGCTGCATCCCTTGACGGTGAGCAGCCTGGGCGCCTCGAAGTGCCGGGTCACCACGCTGTCGACGCCGGGACCGACCACCGCGGCGGGCCGGACCACGGTCACGCCGAGGCCGGGATGGCTGCGCAGGGAGCGCCGGGCGAGCGCCTCGATCTCCAGGTGGTCGCCGACCATGCCCGTGTCGGGCTCGGCCGCGACCGCGGAGTCCTCCGGCAGCGGGACGGGATTCTCGGGAACGGCGCCGTACACCATGGCGCTGGTGAGCAGCACGACCCGCCGCACCCGTGCGGCGGCGCTGGCGGTGAGCACCGTCTGGGCGGCTCGCAGATTGTAGGCGCGTCGCTCCGCTGGGTTGACGTCGAGCGCGTAGTCGACCGCCAGGTGCACGAGTACGTCAATATCAGATATGCGGTTCGCCAAGAGCGGATCTCGGACATCGAGGACCCGCCAGGTGACGTCGGGAACATCACCACGCTGCTCGTCGATGGCCACGACCCTGCGGAAATCCGCAGACGAGGCGACCTTCGCGAGGAAGGCACGGCCTATGCCCGAGGCGGCGCCGGTGACGGCGACGACGGGGGGCCGGGAGCGTTTCGAGGTAGGCACCAGGTCCTCACTTTGCACTGACCCGCCATGCGACGGATAACGTGGCGGATGTGGACTCCTCCATCCTGCACGAGGTAGAGCGGTGACTGACTTGCCAGGTCGGGAAAACGACCCCAACGAGAATCCGTTCGCCATGTTCGGCGACCCGGAGCAGATCGCAGCGGCAATGCGCCAGTTCGCCGACATGCTCTCCGCTCCGCCGACCTCTGGTCCCGTCAACTGGGACATGGCGAAGAACATCGCACGGCACGTCGTGGTCGCCGAGGGCGATCCCAGTGTCATGGAGGGCGAGCGGCGCCAGATCGTCGACGCCCTGAATCTGGCCGATCTGTGGCTCAACGAGGCCACCTCCTTGCCGAGCGGGGTGAACAATCCCCAGGCGTGGAGCCGTTCCGAGTGGATCGAGAAGACCGTTCCGGTCTGGCAGAAACTCTGCGACCCGATCGCCGCCCGCATGGTCGAGACCATGAGCGGCACGCTCGGCGCCACCGGTCTGCCCCCTGAGGCACAGGCCATGGCCGGGCCGCTGATGGGGATGATGAAGCAGATGGGCGGCATGATGGTCGGCCAGCAGATCGGCCAGGCCGTCGGCTCGCTCGCCCTCGAAGTGATCGGCTCCACCGACATCGGCCTGCCCCTGTCGGACAACGCCGCCCTGCTGCCCGGCGGCGTCGCGGCGTTCAGCCAGGGTCTGGAGACCCCCGCCGAGGAGATCCGCCTCTATCTCGCCCTGCGCGAGGCGGCCCACCACCGGCTGTTCCAGCACGTGCCGTGGCTGCGCGCGCACCTGCTCGGAGCCGTGGAGGAGTACGCCAGGGGCATCACGGTGGACGCGTCCGCGCTGGAAGAGCAGCTCCGCGGGCTCGACATCAACAACCCCGAGCAGCTCCAGCAGGCGCTGAGCGGCGGCAACCTGCTCAAGCCCGAGGAGACCGAGCGGCAGAAGGCCGCCCTGTCCCGGCTGGAGACCATGCTCGCCCTGGTCGAGGGCTGGGTCGGCACCGTCGTGGACGGCGCCGCGGACGGCAAGCTCCCCTCGGCGACCGCGCTGTCGGAGACCGTACGACGCCGCAGGGCGACCGGCGGCCCCGCCGAGCAGACCTTCGCCACGCTCGTCGGCCTCGAACTCAGGCCCCGCCGCCTGCGCGAGGCCGCCGCCCTGTGGCAGGCCCTGGAGGCCGACCGGGGTGTCGACGGCCGCGACGCGGTCTGGGACCACCCCGACCTGATGCCCACCGCCGACGACCTCGACGCCCCCGAGAGGTTCGTACGGGGCGAGCCCGAGCTCGACCTGTCTTCGCTGGAGGGGACGCTCCGGGACTCTCCCGGAACCCCGGCCGCTCCAGGCACTTCAGGCACTCCGGGCGCTCCGGCCGCCTCGGGTGAGGACGGCGACGGCGACGAGAAGGGCCGCAAGGACGACGGCGGCGAGGACGGCGGCGCGTGAGCCTGCGCGCCGACGCGGAGGACGTGCTCACGGGGTGGACCGCACCGACGGCCGACGAGGAGATCCTCCGTAAGGAGTTCCTGGAGCACCTCCACGCCAACGACGACGCGATGTGGCGTGAGTGCGTCCCCGGCCACCTGACGGCCACGACCGCGGTGCTCTCCCACGACGGCGAACGGGTGCTGCTGACGCTGCACCCCAAGGCCGGGATGTGGCTGCCCATGGGAGGACACTGCGAGCGCGGCGACACCTCCCTGGAGGCGGTGGCACTGCGTGAGGCCACCGAGGAGTCCGGCATCCCGGGCCTGCGGCTGCTGCCGGGCCCGCTGGCGCTCGACCGGCACCTGGTCTGGTGCCACCCGCCGCACAGCAGGCACCTGGACGTCGAGTACGGCGCCGTCGCCCCCGCCGGCGTCGAGGCCGTGATCAGCGCCGAGTCGCTCGACCTGCGCTGGTTCCCGGTGGAGGAGATCCCCGACCTCTCCGACGAGGCGACCCGTCGCCTGGCCCGCCGCGCCCGCGAGGTCCTGCGCTCCAAGTGATCGGACGTCCGGTTTCGCACGATGGCTCGGAGACCGGTTCCGGCCTGCCTGGGGCATGCCCCGAGGGCGTTGGACCGTTTTACGCTTGTCTCATCTTTCCCCGGATATCTTCGTTCTCATTGAGCTCACCGGGCTCATCGGGCTGTACGGAGCGGATCGGGGCACTGTGAGCGTGGACATCGTGGCTGGCAGGAGCGCCGGAGACATCGGAGGCACGGTCGTGCCACCGGCGCGCCGTCGCCGCTGGAGGATTCCCAGGACCCTCGCCTGGGCCGCGGTGACCCCCTTCGCCGCCTGGGCGGTGGCCCGGGTGGCCGGGTTGGAACGCGACTCGCTGACCACCCAGCTCATGACCGGCACCCCGTACGTCGCCGCGGCCTCGCTCGTACCGGTGCTGCTGTCCGCGCTGACCCGCAACCGGGCTGCGACGGTCGTGGCGCTGATCACCACCGCGGCGCTCGGCCTCAGCGTGCTTCCCAGGGCCTTCCGCTCCGGGGATCCCGTGACGGGAACGCCCCTGCGGGTGCTGACGCTCAACACGTTGTTCGGGCACGCCGAACCCGACGCCGTGATGGACCTGGTCCGGCGGCTGAACCCGGATGTGCTCAGCACCCAGGAGCTGACACCGGGGATGGTCGAGAAGCTGGAGGCGGCCGGGCTGGAGAAGATCATGCCGTACCAGGTGCTGGAGCCGGAGTGGAGCGCCGGAGGCAGCGGCCTGTACGCGCGGTATCCGCTGACCCCGAGGAAGGACCTCTTCGAGGCGATCGGGCACAACATGCCCGCCGCGCTGATGACGGTGCCCGGCGCCAAGCCCGTCGAGATCGTCGACGTACATCCCTTCCCGCCGCTGGGCAGGCAGGTGTACGACTGGACGGCCGCGCTGGACGCGTTGCCCTCCGCCGCGCCCGACACGATCCGCATCCTCGCGGGTGACTTCAACGCCAGCCTCGACCACGCGGCCATGCGCCGTTTCCTGAGCCGCGGCTACCTGGACGCGGCCGACAGCGCCGGGGAGGGCCTCACCCCCACCTGGCCGGTGAACAAGCGCGTTCCCCCGCTGATCACGATCGACCACGTCGTGGCGGACCAGAGGGTGGGAGTGAACGCGGTGAGCGTACACACCGTTCCGGGCACCGACCACCGGGCCGTCTTCGCCGACCTGCGCCTGCCTCCCCCCTGATGACGGGCCGGGCGCTCGGTCTCGTGGACTGCCCGGGTACTCGAACGGTTCGGGCACTCGATCGCCCGGACAGCTGACCGATCACGGGATCGGGAGGGCTCGAATCGGGGGATCAGGCCATTCGATCGTCCGGGAGCCCAAGAAACCCGGGGGTGCCGGAAATCAGGGCCGCAGGGGCTCAGGGCTCAGGGGCTCAGAGCTCAGGGACGCAGGGGCTCAGGGGCTCAGGGCTCAGGGCTCAGTGTGAGAGCAGCGCCCGGGTGTTGTCCCAGCCTTCCAGGCCCGGGTCGAGGAGCCGGATGTCGCCGGGAGTGCGCAGGCGGTGCCAGCCGGGGCCCCTCGCGACCATGCGGCTGCCGGGCGCGGAGGCGCGGAGCGCCTTGATCGGATCGAGGTCGTCGAAGCCCACCGCGGCCCAGTCCGGATAGGGCAGGTGGGCGGCGAACGCGACCGTCCCGCCCCCCGCGTCCGGGCAGACGGCGATCCTCGCCCTGCCGAGCTCGCGGAAGAGCTTGCCGATGAGCAGCGGGGGCAGGTCGGGCGCGGCGGCGCTCAGCAGGACCGCCTGCTCGCCGTACGGCAGGGCCCCGAAGGCGGCCTCGACCAGGGCACCGCCGGAAAGGTCGGGGATCTCGACGACCGGGGTGCCCGGCCAGACGATCTCCTCCATGCCCGGGACGCTCGTCACCACGACGGGAGAGACGAAGTCCAGGGCCGCGACGAGCTCGTAGGCGTCCTCGGCGACGGCCGTGAGAAAGTCGGTGGCGTCGACTCCCGGGGGGGCCGCGTCAGCCACGGAGGGCGTGACGAGAACGGCCACCACTCGATCTTCCGTCAACATTCCTCCGCGGAACCGTGAGCCGCCGTGGAGAACCCCTCCAGGAAGCCCCTCGCCCGCTCAGCCTTGGGATAACGTTCCACGAGCGCCCAGAAGCGCGAGCCGTGACTCGGCACCAGCAGGTGGACGAGCTCATGCATGATCACGTAGTCGACCACCCACGACGGCATGCCCCGCAGCCGCGTGGAGATCCTGATGGTGCCGTGGTCAGGGGTGCACGAACCCCAGCGGTGCTGCTGGTTCTCCACCCAGCGCACGCTCGACGGCTTCGCCTCCCCGTCCAGATAGCGAGCCGACAGATCGACGGCCCGATCGAGGAGATCGTCGTCGGAGGGACGTCTGCGCTGCTCCTTGGCCGCGAGGCGATCGAGCATACGGCGCACCCATTGTTCCTCATCGGTGCTACTCAGACCGGCTGGGAGGAGCACGATCGTTTTCTCGCCGTCGCGGTACGCAGAAACCGTCCGCCGGCGGCGAGAACTGCGGCGGACCTCGACTGTCTCGGGGGGCACATATGAACGGTAGCCGAGAATGACGAATTCACACCAGGGGGTAGAACACGTTCCCGCTGGTCAATCCCCGTTCGTTGATTGTTCAACACGGGTGATCAACTATGACCGTGACTTATCTAATTAACCTGGATATCAGCCGTCTCATGCGTTGCCGAATCGCGGGAGCCGCCGTTCTCTCTGGGCCGCCAGCCCTTCAAGCATGTCGGCGGAGATCATCGTGACCGGCTGGGCGAGGGATTCCCAGCGCAGCGCGGCGTCGAGGTCGGCGTGTCCGCCGCCCGCCAGGGCGATTTTGGTGAGCCTGGTGGCGACCGGCGCGTTGGCCGCCGTACGCGACGCGATCCCCATCACCTCGTCCATCAGCGACTCACGAGGGAACGCCCTGGTCACCAACCCCGCGGGCGCCGCCTCCGCGCCCGTCAGCGTCCGGCCTGTGAGCAACATCTCCCTCGCCACGCCCACCCCCGCCACCCTGGACAGCAGATAGGTGGCCGCCATGCCGGGATGCAGGCCGAGTGAGGTGAAGGGAACGAGCAGCTTGGCCTCCTCGGCGGCGTAGACCAGGTCGCAGGCGAGGGCGAGACACAGCCCCGCTCCGACGGCCGCGCCGTTGACGGCGGCGATGGTCGGCACCTCCAGGTCGGCGATCGCCAGCCAGGTCCGGTAGAAGCCGAGCATCCGATCGCGCAGAGCGGGCACTCCCTCGGCGGCCCGCTCGGCGAGCCAGGACAGGTCTCCTCCGGAGGAGAACGCGTTTCCCGCTCCGGTGACGACGACGCACCGGAGGTCGCGATCCGCCGCGAGA
This sequence comes from Streptosporangium vulgare, assembly GCF_042428775.1. Classification (NCBI taxonomy): domain Bacteria; kingdom Bacillati; phylum Actinomycetota; class Actinomycetes; order Streptosporangiales; family Streptosporangiaceae; genus Streptosporangium; species Streptosporangium vulgare. Next base: position 14,155 of record NZ_JBHMBS010000010.1, read on the forward strand.
TCGGCGATGGCCAGCCGCCACCGGGTGGTCATTCCGTCGGTCATCGCGTTGCGCCGATCGGGGCGGTTCAGAGTGAGCACCGCGACACCGTCGTCGCGCCGGTCGACCAAGAGCTCGTCCATGCCGGGGAGCGTAACCCACCCTCTCCCGCCCGCCACCTCCCGGCCCCGCCTGCCCCTGTCTGCCCCGCCGCCTCCCGGCTCGCCGTCTTCCGGCCCTGCCTACCCTCGCCGCCTCCCGACTCGCTGTCTCTCGAATCGCTGTCTCTCGGCCCGTCTCTCCCGGATCCGTCTCCCATGGAACCGTCTCTCTTCGGAGTTCCCGTCCCGGGAGGCGAGACGGATTCCCTGCCTTCGTGGGTGGAAGGGACATTCCTCATCCTGGAGGGTTGAAAGTCCGGGCATACCGCTCGGGACGGGCGCATCTCCCGAGCTCCGAGGGGGTGGCCCCCGATCCCCGATGGGCTCCCCGGGGCGTCTTCTCAGGGGCGGGTGAGGCGGAAAGTCCATCCCGAGCTGCCCCACGGCGGGTTATCCACAGGGAGTTGCCCGCGGGACGAGTTATCCACAGGCGGCGGGAAAGGCATCCGGGACCTTGTGGGGCCATGCCACGCTGGCCCCCCAGCCACCCCCAGTCCCGGGCCTGCTCATCCCCTGATCCCCGCCCTTCCCTGCTCACCTCCCCTGCTCACCGGCCTGCCCGCAGGCCGCCCCGAAGAAAGGCTCTCCGATGCGACCACGCCTGAAGCCCGCTCTGCGCCGTGTCGCCCGCGACGGGCGCACCCTGCAGTTCGGGCTGCATCCACGCCACGCGGTGGTGCTGACCGATCTCGAGCCCGAGGTCCGCCGCTGGGTGGAGAGCCTCGACGGCGTACGGGATCTCGCGGGCGTGCTGGCCGGCGCCGCCGAGGCGGGTCTCGGCGAGGAGCACGGCCGGACCCTGCTCGACCTGCTGGTCAGCCGCGGCGTGGTGGACGACGCGAGTGCGGGTCCAGGTCCGCTGCGCTCGCTCGCGATGGCCGAGCGTGACCGGCTCCAGCCGGACCTCGACGTGCTCTCCCTCACTCCGGGCACGATCGACGGCGGGCTCGCCGCGCTGGAGCGCCGGCGAGCGGCCCAGGTGCGGGTCTACGGAGCGGGCCGGGTGGGCGCGCAGGTCGTCTGCCTGCTCGCCGCTTCCGGGGTCGGCCGGATCTGCGTCATCGATCCCGGTACGGCACGGCGACGGGATGTCGTCCCCGGTGGCCTCGGCTGGACGGAGGTCGGAATGAGCAGGCAGGACGGCGCGGTCGCGGTGGCCAGGAGGCTGGCGCCCGGTCTCACGGCATGGACGGGCGACGGGGCGGCCCAACTGGCCGACGGAGCCCGGCCCCCGGACCTGGCGGTGCTCGCGCCGGTGGTGCCGCTGGACGGCCTCCTGGTCAGGGAGCTCGTCGAGTGGGAGATCCCGCATCTGCTGGTCACCGCGTTCGAGGGCGCCGGGTCGGTCGGTCCCCTGGTGCTGCCCGGACGGAGCACATGCCTGCACTGCTTGGATTTGACCCGACGAGACCGCGACCCCGGATGGCCCGTCGTCAGTGCCCGGCTGGGCGGCTTCCCCGCGGGAGAAATCGCGTGTGGTACGGCGCTGTCGACGCTGGTGGCGGCATCGGCCGCAGGTCACGCACTCGCGGTGGTCGACGGCCGTGAACCCGCTGTGACAAACAGCACAATGGAATTATTGCCAGATTTGAGCTGGAAGAGGCGATCCTGGAGTGTTCATCCTCAATGTCGTTGCTTCCGAAACGAGTTGGGTTCGCTAACAATGGTCGCGTCGGCTACCTGCCGCTGACGGACACACAGCGAAGGGAGGGAGCGGCGTCTCGCTGTGCCAGCGGATACGCCGCCAACCAAGGTGAGTGACCTTCCGCGCCGCGCCGTTGCGCGCTCCGCCAAGCTGGCGGCCCTGCCGATCGGGTTCGCCGGCCGCACCGCTCTCGGTCTCGGAAAACGAATTGGGGGCAAGTCCGCCGAGATCGTCGCCCAGGAAATCCAGGAACGCACCGCCGAGCAGATCTTCAAGGTCCTCGGAGAACTCAAGGGCGGGGCGATGAAGCTCGGCCAGGCGCTGTCCATCTTCGAGGCGGCGCTGCCCTCCGAGATCGCCGGCCCCTACCGCGCCACCCTGACCAAACTCCAGGACGCGGCTCCGCCGCTTCCGGCGGCGACCGTGCACAAGGTCCTCGTCGAGCAGCTGGGTGACGACTGGCGGGAAAACTTCCTGTCGTTCGACGACAAACCCACCGCCGCCGCGTCGATCGGGCAGGTGCACAAGGCGGTATGGCACGACGGCCGGACGGTCGCAGTCAAGATCCAGTATCCGGGGGCGGGAAAGGCCCTTCTCTCCGACTTCACACAGCTGTCCCGGCTCGGCAAGCTCTTCGGGGTGCTGCTGCCCGGCCTCGACATCAAGGCCGTCCTGAGCGAGTTGCGCGAGCGGGTGGTCGAGGAGCTCGACTATCTCCACGAGGCCGAGGCCCAGCACGCCTTCGCCCTGGAGTACAAGGACGACCCCGACTTCCTGATCCCGGACGTGATCGCCGCCAACGAGCAGGTGCTCGTCTCCGAATGGGTCGACGGCACCCCGCTGTCGCGGATCATCACCGACGGCACCCAGGAGGAGCGCGACCGGGCCGGGCTCCAGCTCGTCCGTTTCCTGTTCTCCTCGCCCGCGCGGTTGGGCATGCTCCACGCCGACCCCCATCCGGGTAACTTCCGGATCGTCGAGGACGGCCGGATGTGCGTGCTCGACTTCGGCGCGGTCAACCGGATGCCCGACGGATACCCACCGGTCTTCGGAAAGCTGACCCGCATCTTCAACAACGGCGACATGTCGACCGTGGTGCAGGGCCTGCGTGACGAGGGCTTCATCCAGCCGCACATCGAGATCGACCCCGAGGCCCTGCGGGCGTTCCTGGCTCCCTACGTCGAGCCGACCGCCGTGGAGGAGTTCTCCTTCAGCAGGGAGTGGCTCCAGCGGCAGGCCGCCACGGCCACCGATCTGCGTCCCGGCAACGTGGTGCGCCAGCTCAACCTGCCCGCGTCGTACGTCCTCATCCACCGTGTGCACGCGGCGGGGGTCGGCGTCCTCTGCCAGCTCGGCGCCACCGCCCGCTTCCGCGAGGAGGTCATCCGCTGGGTTCCGGGGTTCACCGACGAGGATTCGGGAGAACCCACCCTCACCAGCGCCTGAGGGACGTTTTCTTCCCGCGCCCTCCCGCGCCACCCCATGCCGTCCCACGGTGTTCCTTGATGTCCCGCGGTGTTTCGTAATGTCCTGCGGTTTTCCGTGATCCTCTAACGATGTGCCGTGATGTCCGACGACGTCCGGGGGTGTCTCACGACGCCTCGGGCGTTCCGCAGCGCCCCGGGCACTCCGCGACGTTTCGCGACGTTCCGCGACGTCTCGCGATGTGAGATGTGGTGGGTCCGGTGAGACGTTCGAGGGGTGGCCCGCCGGAGCGGGTCACCCCTCGTTCGTTCGTCTCGCTTCTCTCGTCCGTCTCGTTCTTCGATCCGTCTCCCGGGCGGCTTCGGGCGTCTTTCGTGCGTTTTCTACACGTCGCCGCCGGTTCTTATCGAACAGACAAGACGGATCAGACGAGGCGCAGGATCGCGCTCCGCAGGCGTGCCGAGGCGCGCTCCGCGTCGCGCTGCGCGCGCTGGAGGCGCTGGAGGCGCTGGAGGCCGACGGCCCTGCGATGCTCCTCCGCCTCGCGGTGGAGGGTCCGTATTCGGTCACGGACCAGTTCTTCTTGCATAGACGGCAGGTCGAGGCCTCTGGAGGTGAAGTAGCTCATCGGAATGGTCCTTTCGGAAACGTGCGGCTCGTGGTGATTCGGAATCTAGGTGGTGCTGGTTCTCGGCGCTTCGGGCCGGCGACCGGGTTGTTCAGGCAGCGACCGGGTTCTTGCGGGGACGCCCGCGCGGACGCTTCCGGGGGACGATCGCCCCCCGCAGGACGAGCTCGCCACCCCAGACGCCCCATGGCTCCTCGCGCTCCAGCGCGCGGGCCAGGCAGGCCTCCCGGATCGGGCAGCCTCCGCAGAGCGCCTTGGCGAACTCCACGTCCTCCGGAGACTCGGCGAACCACAGGTCGGGGTCGGTACGACAGGGGATTGTGGCTTCGTCGATCAGGTCCATGACCGTCTGGGCCCCCATCTGCTTCACCTCTCAGCTAGGTGTTGATCTTCGATTACCTCTTGGGGTGGGGGTCAGGAATGACGCGGACAAACAAGAAGGCCGCGGATCCTGGGTGCGGATCCGCGGCCTGAAGGCTTTTTCCTCGGTCAGGTTATGACCGGAGGATGCCCCCAGGGTTGCGGACCGCGCAGTCCACCGTTTCCGATGTGCTTGGTCGTTGCTGCGTAGCGCTCGCCCACCCGGTTACGGGCAGCCGGGACGTCCGTCGCCGGAAAAGCGATCGGAGCGAACCAACGGCCGGTTTCGACCTGGAGATGGGCAGGGTTGGCCTGCTGAGCCAGAACTGCCGCGCCGCCGGCGAGGACGATCTGACTGTCGCAAGACAGAACGGTGTTACGGCGCGCGGAAGTGAGCCCCGGCTGGGACGTCATCGGAATGTTCCTCACAGCGGACTCACCTCCATTCGTGGATCGTCGGACAGGACCGTCCGACTTGCTTGAGCATGACCCTAAACCCCGGCCCCGGGAGGGGGCAACATATTTTCTACCTGCGACTTTGCGACTATCTCACGCGGATCATCGCCTCCTGCACTACCGACACGGCCAGTTCTCCGGACCGGGTGAACATCTCGCCCCTGGCGAGCCCTCTCGCCGCCCCCGACCAGGGCGACTCCTGGGCGTAGAGCATCCACTCGTCCACGCGGAAGGGGCGGTGGAACCACATCGCGTGGTCCAGCGAGGCACCGGAGAGGTTGGACGCGCCCCAGGCCAGGCCGTGGGTGAGCAGGACCGTGTCGACCAGGGTGAAATCGGAGGCGTAGGCGGCGAGCACCACGTGCAGCAGCGGATCGTCGGGCAGTTCCGCGTCGTAGCGGAACCACACGTTGGTGTTCGACCCGCGCAGCTCCGGGTCGCGGTAGGCCTCCCAGGTGAGGGGGGTCACGTAACGGGCGTCCACCGGCCTCGGCCTGGACAACCACTCGCGCAGCGGCGACTCCGTCCCCACGGCCTGGAGCATCCGGTCCTGGAAGAGCGGCAGTCCCTCGGGATCGACCACCTGGGGCATCGTGACCGCCTGGTGCTCGACACCGGTCTCCGTCACGTGGAAGGAGGCCGACATCGTGAATATCGCCTTGCCGTGCTGGACGGCCACCACCCGCCGGGTGGTGAAGGACCGGCCGTCGCGGACCCGCTCGACGTTGTAGACGATCGGAATCGCCGGGTCGCCGGGCCGGATGAAGTAGGCGTGCAGCGAGTGGACGTCGCGGTCGTCGGGCACCGTCCGTCCCGCGGCGACCAGTGCCTGGGCGGCGACCTGGCCACCGAAGACACGCTGGATGCGCTCCTCCGGGCTACGCCCTCTGAAGATGTCGAGCTCGATCTGCTCCAGGTCGAGCAGGTCCAGGAGCTCCTTTAACGCCTCGTTCACGCGCCCTCCGTCCGGTTCGCGGCGATACGGCATAGTTCGACCACCGCCTCGCCATAACGATCCAGTTTGACGCGTCCGATTCCGGTGATCGCCAGCAGGTCCTGTTCGGAGAGCGGCGCCCGTTCGGCGATGGCCTGGAGGGTGACGTCGGTGAAGATCGCCCACTGGGGGATCTTCTCGTGCTTCGCCACTCCCGTACGCCAGGACTTGAGCGCGTCGAGCAGCGCCTCGTCGTAGTCGGCGGGGCAGCCGGCGCACCTGCCGAGCTTCTGCTCGGCGGCGGCGGCGAGGGTCTTGCCGCAGACCCGGCAGCTGATCGGAGCGGCGACCTGGCGGCGATCGGCCGACGAGGCCGACGAGGCCGGGGCGGCGGCGCGGCTCTTCTGCGCGGAGCGGCCGGTGAGCCCGTCCAGGAAGCGGGACGGTTTGCGGGACCGCCGCCCGCCGGGCGAGCGCGCCAGCGCCCACGACAGCCCCAGGTGGGCGCGGGCGCGGGTGACGCCGACGTACAGGAGACGGCGCTCCTCCTCGATCTGGTCGAGCGTCTCCGCGTAGATGATCGGCAGCATGCCCTCGGTGACGCCGACGAGGAAGACCGCGTCCCACTCCAGGCCCTTGGCGGCGTGCAGCGAGGCCAGGGTGACGCCCTCGACCGGCGGCGCGTGCTGCTCCCCGGCCCGGCGCTCCAGCTCGGCGACGAAGGCGGGCAGGTCGGCGCCGGTGGCGGCGAGGTCCTCGGCGAGGTCGGCCAGGGCCTTCAGCGACTCCCACTTCTCGCGGGCCTTGCCGCCGCCGGGCGCCTCGGGGGTGAGCCCGATGCCGGACAGGATGTGGTGCACGGTCGAGGCGAGCGTGTCGCCGGGTTCGGCCGAGCGGGCGGCGCCGCGCAGCAGCACGACCGCCTGTCGGACCTCGGGGCGCTCGAAGAAGCGGTCGGCGCCGCGCAGCACGTACGGCAGGCCGGCCTTGGCGAAGGCCTGCTCGTACGCCTCGGACTGGGCGTTGACCCGGAACAGCACGGCGATCTCGCGGGTCGGCACGCCGCCGCCGACGAGCTTCCTCACCGCCCGTGCCACGCCCTCCGCCTCGGCGGTCTCGTCGTCGTACTCGGTGAAGACCGGTTCGGGGCCGTCGGGACGCTGGGCGATCAGGGCGAGCTTGTGCGGGGTCCGCGCCCTGTCGAGCACCCGGTTGGCCAGGGAGACGACCTGGGGGGTGGAGCGGTAGTCGCGGACCAGCTTGATCACGGTGGCGTTGGGGTGCTCGACCGAGAAGCCGGTCAGGTATCGAGGGGTGGCGCCGGTGAAGGAGTAGATCGTCTGGTTGGGGTCGCCGACCACGCACAGGTCGTCGCGCCCGCCGAGCCAGGTGTCGAGCAGCAGCTTCTGCAGCGGGTTGACGTCCTGGTACTCGTCGACCACGAAGTAGCGGTACTGCTGGCGGATCTGGGAGGCGACCTCGCGGTGCTCGGTCATCACGGCCGCGGTGAGCTCCAGGATGGTCTCGAAGTCGACCAGGTGCCGCTCGCGGCGGAGGTTCTCGTAGGCCTCGTAGAGCCGGAAGACCTCCTCGGGGGCCACGGGCGAGGTGCGGCCCGCCTTCTTGGCGGCCTCCGCGTAGTCCTCGGGGGCGATCTGGGTGACCTTGGCCCATTCGATCTCGGAGGCGATGTCGCGTAGTTCGGAACGGTCCTGGTTCCTGCGCAGGGAGCGACAGGCGTCGATCAGCAGCGGCAGCTTCGACTCGATCACCCTGGGCGGGTCGCCACCGATGACGCGCGGCCAGAAGTAGGTGAGCTGGCGCAGCGCGGCGGCGTGGAAGGTGCGCGCCTGCACCCCCGGCGTGCCGAGCTGCCGCAGCCGCTGCCTGAGCTCACCGGCCGCGCGTGTGGTGAACGTCACCGCCAGCACGCCCTGGGCGTCGACCACCCCGCTGTGGACCGCGTGCGCGATGCGGTGGGTGATGGCGCGGGTCTTGCCCGTCCCGGCTCCGGCGAGGACGCAGACCGGCCCCCGGACGGCTTCGGCCACCTCACGCTGCTCGGGATCCAGTGCCGCCAGAACGTTGTCGGGCCCCACGGAGCCTCCTTACACGCAGTCGAACACACGCGGTCGAACGGACCAGGCGGCAACATCCTCCCAGTCACACGCCAAGCATCAGTCATTCTGGCAACTCGCCGCCGTCAACCTATGTGGTTCGCCGAGATGCACAAAGCTGGCTTTTTACTCCACAATGGGGGCCGAACGATTCCGGGGAAGAAGGAAGAGGCCCGTGCGAACTGGGGTAACCGTGGGTGCGCTCGCCCTGGCGGCGGTGATGGTCGGACCCGCGGTGGTGTACACGACCGCACACGCCCACGCGATCTCGGCTTCGGCCCAGCCCGACGGCACACCCGGCCCGGCGAAGGCCGGCACCCGGGGGACCGCCGGCACGGCGAAATCCGGAGCGGACAAGTCGGACACCGGTACGTACGGCCTGGCGAGGGCCAGCACGAGGGTGGTCGACATCGGCACGGCCGGCACAGCCGGTACGGAGAGCACAGACAGCACAGACGGCACGGGCACTGCCAGGACCAGGGCCGGAGTGAAGACCGGCACCGGGGCAACCGGCGCGGGGACTACCGCGGCGCGGAAGACCGGCACCGGGAAGGCCGGTGCCCCGAAGAGCGGTACGGGAAGGTCCGGCGGGGGCGACCCGACGCCTCCCCCGACCGCGGGTCCCGATCCGCTGACCCAGGGCACCGTCGTCAACACCGTCTCGTACGGCCCGCACGTCCGCCAGCGCATGGACGTCTGGTACCAGACCGACGAGCTGAAGCGGCCCGGCGTCTTCCTGATCCACGGCGGCTGGTGGTCGTCGGGTGACAAGAAGTACATGACCGAGATCAGCCGGAGCTACGCCGAGCAGGGCTACGTCGTCTTCAACATCAACTACCGCCTCTCCACCGACGCCTCCTGGCCGGCCCAGCGCACCGACACCCTCGACGCCATCGCCACCGCGCGGCGGCACGCGGCGCTGTGGTCCTTCGACCCGAACAACTACGTCGTCGTCGGCTTCTCCGCCGGAGGTCACCTGGCCGGTGCCGCGGGCACCTACAAGAACGGCCTGCCCGGCCTGCGCGGCGTGGTCGGCATCTCTCCGGTGATCTCCCCGCTCACGGCGTACACCGAGGGAACCGACACCTTCGACCTGGAGAAGCGCAAGCTGCGCGAGTCGGCCATCAAGCTCGCCGGGGGCTGTGAGCCGACCGGGAAGTGCGCGAGGGTCTGGGCGAGCATGGAGGTCCCGTGGCACGCGAGCCGCGGTGACGCGCCCATGCTGGTCGTGCACTCGGAGGACGAGTTCGTGTCGGCGGAGCACGGCAAGCAGCTCAAGGAGCACCTGCGCCAGGTCGGCGTACCTGTGACGATCGTCACCGAGCCCGGCGTCGAGCACAGCGCGCCTCTTTACCGGCTGCCCGGCGTGGCGGAGCGGGTCCAGCAGTGGGTCGCGCAGAAGCTGCTCTCATGAAGCTGCTCTCATCGGGAAGATGAACGGCTCATCGGGAAGATGAACGGCCCTCGCTTTGTTGCCAATGGCGCCGGACATCACATGAGGGGATTTCTCACGACATGGCGCTGACTGTGTACACCACGACCTGGTGCGGCCCCTGCAAGCGACTGAAGAGCCAGCTGAGCCGCGAAGGGATCTCCTACAACGAGATCGACATCGAGAGCGACCCGGACGCCGCCACGTTCGTCATGAGCGTCAACAACGGCAACCAGGTCGTCCCCACCGTCGTGGTCGACTCCCCCACCGGCCGGGTCGTCAGGACGAACCCCTCAGTGATCGAGGTCAAGCGCATCCTGGCGGGCGCGAGCGTGTAGCCGCGCCGTCGGCATCCGGGCCCCGGCCCTCCTTCACCAGGAGACCGGGGCTCCCGTCCGCCGGGGGGCGATGAGGCGCCGGGATCACCAGCCGCCAGTCACCAGCCGGGGTCACCAGCCGCCGGTCAGCGGTTCGCCGTACCAGGTCTCGATGAGCCTGCGGGCGATCGACACCTCGGACGGCAGGCGCACCTCGCCGCTCTCCGTGGCGGCCAGCAGCTCCGCGCGGCTGAACCAGTGGGCCTCGGCGATCTCCTCGGGGTCGAGGACGAACTCCGTGGACGTGGCCCGCGCGAAGAAGCCGAGCATCAGGCTGCGCGGGAACGGCCAGGGCTGGCTGCCCATGTAGCGCGGCTCGGCGACGCGCACACCGACCTCCTCGGCCACCTCGCGCGCCACGGCGTGCTCCAGGGACTCGCCCGGCTCGACGAACCCGGCCAGCACCGACAGCCGCCCCTCGGGCCACTGCGGCCCCCTGGCCAGCAGGCACCTGTCGTCGTCGTCGTGGATCAGCATGATCACCGCGGGGTCGACCCGGGGGAAGTGCTGGCTGCCGTCCTTGGGACAGACGCGCACGTGCCCGCCCGCGCGCACCTCGGTGCCGCTCCCGCACCGGGGGCAGAACTCGTGGGTGGAGTGCCAGGCGTCCAGGGCGACCGCGTACACCAGCAGCCCGGCGTCCAGGTCACCCAGCAACGACCCCACCTGGCGGAGCCCCGCGGCGAGGGTCTGGTCCTCCGCCAGCTCCGAGGGTGCCAGCGGGGAGAGGATCCGGTTGAGGGAACCGTTGTGAGTGCTGCCGGCCAGCGGAGCCGCCACGGCGAAGTAGGCGACGCCCTCGGCGTCGACGCCGAGCAGGTAGCGCTCCCCCTCCGGCGCGTCGGCCGTGGGCAGCAGGACCAGCTTGACCTCTCCGCCGCTGCGCCGGACCAGCGCCTGCCCGTCGTCGACGACCACGACCCTGGTCGCGGCGTCCGCCCAGGTCTTCTCGAGCCATTCGGCGTCGCCGCGAAGCGTCGCCGATCGGTCGATGGCACTGCGCGCGAGCAGCAGCGGTCCCAACAGTCCTTCTTGTGCCGTGATCTCCACGCTGTTCCGCCTCCCCAACCGAGTGCACATCCTACGTCGCCGGACGGGGCCCTCTCCGTCCTCCCCGCCGTTCGGCTCGTCGCCGTGAGTTCGAGGTGGCCGCGGACAATCGTGACCGGGGGCGATATCGGGCGACACGGACATGTACTGTCAATAGGCCGATCACCTCCGCGTGCCGATCGGCCTCAGGCTAGGATCACCGAGTTAGGTTAGCCTTGCCTGATATCGGGGGTCCCTGCATTGCGGCTGTACCTCACCGCGCTCAAACCGACCGACTCGGTCAGCGACGGCTTCCTCCCGGCGGCACGCGCGCTCGGCTGTGAGGTCACGATCCTCACCGACCGCCCCGAGCAGTATCGCGACTCCGGGGTGGAGGTGCTCCGCTGCGACGTACGCGACGCGCGGGCCGTGATCGACACCGTCGCGCACCACCGCGTCCCGGACGCGATCTTCTCCAACTCCGACCACATCCAGGCGGAGACCGCGCTCGCCGCCGCCTACTTCGGCCTCCCCGGCAAGGACTGGCGGGCCTGCGTCGACACCAAGAACAAGGCGCTCACCCGGCGGCGGCTGGCCGCCGCCGGGGTCGAGACCGTCCGTTCCGCGCGGCTGGCACCGGCCGACCCGCCGCCCGCCGACATGCCGTTCCCCGCGGTCGTGAAGCCTCGCGAGGGCGTGGCCAGCGAGGACGTGGTGCTGGTCCGCGACGCGGGCGAGCTCGTGACGGCCGTCGCGGCCATCCGGGACAGGCGGCCGGGAGAGGCGCTGGTCGTGGAGGAGTACCTCGACGGGCCGCTGCACACGATGGAGACGCTCGGCGACGGCGAACGGACCAGGGTGCTCGGCGGTTTCCGCACCACCCTCGGGCCGCTGCCGTACTTCGTGGAGGAACGGCTCGACTGGGAGCCGCCCCCCGGCCGCGACCACGTGCTGCGGGCCCTGGAGGCGCTGCGGGTGGGGTTCGGGGCCTGCCACACCGAGTACGTGATGACCCCGGCCGGGCCCCGGATCGTCGAGGTCAACTACCGGGTGATCGGCGACCACTGCGACTTCCTGCTGGCGAGCATGCTGGACGCGCCCCTGTTCGAACTCGTGCTCAGGGTGCATCTCGGGGCGGAGCCCAGGCTTCCCGACCGGCCGGAGGGGCACGCGACCGCGCTGAGCCTGGTCGCCGACCGTCCGGGGACCGTGGTGAGATCTCCCGGGACGGTCGTTCCCGCGCCCGGCGATCCGGTCCGGATCTGGCACCGTCCGCTGCGCGCCGTGGGTGACCGGATCGACCTGAGCAACACCAACCGCGACTACATGGGCATCGTCCGCGCGATCGGGCCCGACCGGGCACGCGTGGACGCGGCCGTCGCGGCCTTCACCGCGCAGGACCCGTGGGTGATCGCGTGAGCCGGAGGTTCACGGAGGACCGCAGGAGCCGGGAACCCCGCGACCACGTGAGCCGCGGATCCACGGGCGGCCGTACGCGAGGGGAACCCACGAACGACCGCACCGACCGTACACGCGGAGAACCCACAAGCGACCGAAGGAACCGGGGATCGGTGAGTGATCGTGTGATCGGCGGGGGGTCCGTGCGCGGGCGGGAACGGTATCTCGCCACCCGGGTGCTGAACGCGCTCCTGCGCGAGGACTACGGCGGCCTGGCCGGGCGGGTGACCCACGGCAAGGACGGTGTCGCGCTGGTCCTGCCCGGGGGCAGACGGGTCCGGCTCACCCCCGGCTCGCTGTTCCAGGACTTCGTGGCGGCCCCCGAGGAGGCGCTCCGCCTGGAGGAGGTGCTGAGCGCCCTGCGGGAGATCTCCGCTCCCGCCGACGCCGCCGGGGTCGAGTCGTTCGTCACGGAGTGCCGCGAGGCGTTGCGCGCCCTCGACCTTCACGACGTCCACCGCGAGGAGGTGCTCGCCAGGCTGGACGCGACCGTCGCCGCCGGGCACCCCGCCACCGGTTCCGCCACTCGTCCCGGCTTCACGGGGACGCCGGACCACGAAGGCGTGTGTACGACGGAAGACGAGAACGGAGTCGGACCCGCCGCGGGCAGCGGGTCAGAACGCACGACAGGCGAGAGCGGACGGACAGCGGGAACGAACGACAGCGGACTGACGGCAGGAACGCACGACAGCGGGCGGCCGACGGGAACGGGCGAGAGCGGGCGGGCGGCCGGAAACGGGATCGCGCGCGCGGTGGGCGTCAGGGGCGGACGCGACGGCATGTGGTACGAGACGCTGGCCGCGTTCGTCGATCACCCCGTCTACCCGACGGCCCGGTGCCGGATCGGCCTGTCCGACGAGGATCTGACCGCGTACGCGCCGGAGTTCGCGCCCGCCTTCGAGCTGCGCTGGGCCGCGGTGCCGCGGGAGCGGCTCATCGGGGCGGAGTTGCCGGGGGCGCCCGGATTCGCCGACGTCGGCCTGGCCCCGAATCTCGCGGAGACCCACACGCTGTTCCCCGTGCACCCGCTGACGGTCCCCGCGGTCGAGGAGATCCCGTGGACGGTCGTGGCCCCGCTGGCGCACCTGGAAGTGAGACCCACGTTGTCGATGCGCACGGTCGAGATCGCGCCGGGCACGCACCTGAAGCTGCCGCTGACCACCAGCACCCTCGGGCTGCGCAACCGGAGGTCCCTCAAACCGGACACGCTCGCCGACGGGGCGCGGGCCGAGCTGCTCCTGCGGGCCATGCCCGACCCGGAGGTGCTCCTGGCCGACGAGCAGACGTACGGGCACGCCGGGCACGAGTACCTGGGCTGGCTCCTTCGCAGGCATCCCGCGGGGGAGGTCGTCCCGGTCGCGGCGCTGCCGGCACCGCTGCCGGGGGGCGGGCTGGTCGTGGAGGAGCTCGCCGAGAGGTGGTTCGGCGGGGACGTCGCCCGGCTGCTCGGCCGGTACCTGCGGGTGCTGTTCCGCTTCCACGTGCGGCTCTTCGTCAGGTACGGCACGGCGCTCGAGGCCCACCAGCAGAACCTCTCGCTGGTGTTCGGCGCGGAGGAGGCCACCGACGGGGACAGCACAGGCGGGGACAGCACGGGCGAGGGTGTCGTACGGCTGCTCGTCAAGGACAACGACGGCCTGCTGACCTCGCCCGACAGGCTGAGAGACGCGGGGCTCGCGGTGCCGGGCTTCGCCGACGCGCGGATGTTCACCGACGACCCGCACGCGCTCGCCGACGTGTTCGTGACCATCACCCTGCACCTGGCCGCCGCCGCCGTGACGTTCGGCGCGCTGCCGCCGCCGACGGCCTTCGAGCTGGTCCGGGGCGCGCTCACCGAGGCGCTCGACGAGTACGGGGAGGATCCGATGGCCAGGCTGCTGCGGGCCAGGACCCTCGACGCCGCCCGGCTCGTCGGGAAATCGATGATCACCGCCGGGACCCTGGTGGACAAGGCACGCACCGGCGCGCGGGACGTGAACAAGTTCTACGGCACGAGCGGGCCGAACTATCTCCGCCACCCCTCTCAGATCACGCAAAGGACGACATGACGAGCCTCGCCCTCGACTCACCCGCCGTCGCCGTCGCCCTCGCCGAGGAGGCCTCCGTGTCGGCGCTGCTGCGTTGCTGCGTGAGGGAGATCGCGGGGCCTCGCGGGCAGGTCAGACATGAGGAGCCGTACGTGCTGCTGCGCGTCGCGGGCACCCGCCTGCGGGCGCGGGCGCACGGCGGGCTCGCGTTGCGCTTCGAGGGGCGGCCCGAGTGGCTGGAGAACGGCTCCTGGCAGCCGCTCTCGGCGGACCTGCTCGTCCGGCTGGTGGAGGCCGAGCTCGGCGGGGGCGAGGGAGCGGGAGCGAGAGCGGACGAGAGCGAGAGCATGGGAGCCGGCGGGGGCAACGAGGAGTTCGCCGGTCAGGTGGCCGCGAGCAGGGACGCCCTGGCGACGCTGATCGCGGCCCGGCGGGAGGTGCCGCCGCCCGCCGACCCGTGGCTGGCCTCGGAGCAGGCGCTGGTCTTCGGGCACCCGTTCCATCCCAGCCCGAAGGCACGCGGTGGTGAGGGCTGGCTGCGCTACGCGCCCGAGGCGCACGCGAGTTTCCCGCTGCGGCTGCTCGGGGTCAGGGACGACGTGCTGGCCGAGGGGGGTGACACCGGCGCGCTCGACGAGCTCGGCCAGGCGCCTCCCGGTTACTCGCTGCTGCCCGCGCACCCGTGGCAGTTGGAACTGCTCGCGGCGGACCTGGCCGCGCCGCTGGCCGACGGCCGCCTGGTCGACCTGGGCGAGGGCTCCCGGCCGGCGGTTCCCACGTCGTCGGTCCGCACGCTCTACGAGCCGCTGATCGACCGGTGCCTGAAGTTCAGCCTGGACGTGCGGATCACCAACTGCGTGCGGAAGAACTCCTGGTACGAGCTGGCGGGCGCGGTCGAGCTGAGCCGTCGCCTCGAACCGGTGTTCCTCGACCTGGCGGCCTCCTTCCCGGGCACCCGCTGGCTGCCCGAGCCGGGCTACCGCTCCGCGGAGCTGGGCACCCGGCTGCTGGAGGGGCTCGGCGTGATCGTCCGGATGAGCCCGTGGTCGGTCTGCAGGCCGGGGGTGACCCCCCTGCTGAGCGGCGCGCTCGCCGCCGGGCCACAGGGGGCCGGAGCGGTTCCGGGCGGCGTGCCGGGCGTGGCCTGGCCGGTGGCCGAAGCGGTGCCGGGCGGCGTGCCAGGGGTGGCCTGGCCGATTGCCGGAGCGGTGCCGGGCGGCGTGGCGGAGCCGGGCGGGTGGCCGGTGGCCGATCCGGTGCGCTGGTGGCGGGCGTACGTGGAGCGCGTGGCGCCGCCGGTGCTCGACGCCTACCTCGGCCACGGCGTGGTGCTGGAACCCCACCTGCAGAACGTCCTGATCGGCGTGGACGCGGAAGGGCTGCCCGTGGAGGCCGTCTTCCGCGACCTGGAGGGCACGAAGCTCGTCGCCGGGCGGCACGACCTGTCCGGGCTGCCCGGCCGGGTCGCCGAGGCGCTCACCTACGACGCGGCCTCCGGCTGGAACCGGGTGGTCTACTGCCTGATGGTCAACCACCTCGCCGAGATCGCCGCCTCCCTCGCGGGGACCGGTTCCACGCGGGAGCTGTGGGCGGTGGCCGGGGAGGTCCTGACGGAGTACGCGGCGTCGCGCGGGTGGCCCCGGCCGCTGTCGGAACTGCTGTCGGGAGCGCCGCTGCCGGCCAAGGCCAACCTCTCGGTCCGGTGGGCGCGCTCGGCGGACCGCTCGGCGGGGTACGTGACGGTCGCCAACCCGCTGGCCACGGCCTGAGCGACGGGCGTTTCCCCCGGGCGTTTCCACAGGGTCCGGCCTCTGGTCCGCCGGCGGGTTCAGGCCCGACGGCAGAAGACGGCGGGAGACGGCGGTGATTGTCGCCGCCGTCTCCCGGGTGGTGACGCCCTACGTAAGGGGGTCCGTCACCGGGGATAGACCTCCAGCTCGTAGAGGGAGTAGCCGTACGACGTCCCGCGTGTGACGCCCTGCATGCGGACGTAGCGGGCACTGGTCGGGCTGAACCTCACGTTGTCCACACCCCCGTTCCCGGTGGTGGTGGAGTAGACGGTGGTCCAGGTGGAGCCGTCGGTCGAGGTCTGGATCGAGTACGCGGCCCCGTAGGCCGCCTCCCAGCGCAGCAGGGCCCTCGCCACGGTGGTGGGCGCCCCGAGATCGACCTGGAGATACTGGTTGTCGCTGGACGAGCTCGACCACCGGGTGGTCGGGTCGCCGTCGACGGCCCTGCTCGCGGGGTAGAAGAGCTGGGTGCTCGACGCCTTGGCGCTCTTCCCCTCCGCCACGTTGGCGATCGCGTCACCCCGGTGGGCGGGGAACGACACGACCTGCTGGTAGGTCGGCCGGTTCTGCCAGGAGATCAGCGAGTGCGTGATCCCGCCGAGCGGCGACTGCTCGACGGCGTCGGAGCACCACTGGTCGCCCGCCGAGCACACGTCGTCCGCCGGATAGGTCGTGGCCGCGGGCTCGGCGAGCGCCGCCGCCAGGCTCTCCAGCAGGACGGTACGGCAGCCGGCCACCGTGCCGTTCCCGCAGTACTTGGCGGGCAGCGGCCCGGAGACCGGGTCGCCGAGGACGCTCCTGACGTCCTTGCTCACGTAGCCCCACCAGCCGTACTGGAACGCCGACCCCTTGTGCGCCTGGGCCTCGTTCGCGGAGGTGGGCAAAGTGGACAGGTCGCCCTGCTGGTGGCCGGAGGGTGACTCGTTGATCTGGATGGCGTTGACCACCGACTGGTAGAGGCCGTCACCCAGCCCCGGCTTGAACTGCGCGCGGACGAGCTTGGGCCACCACGCGTCGAACGCGCGGATCGCCTCGGCGTGGGCGTACGCCTTGCTGCCCGGCGAGGTCTCCAGCCTCCGGGAGCCCGCCGACGTCCAGGCCGACAGCTTGGAGACCGCCGAGGCGAGGGCCGGGTCGGTCACCGCCGAGCTGTTGATCACCCGGAGCAGGTCGGGCAGGACCTTCTTGCCACGCAGGTCGGTCACCGCGGCATCGGCCATGATCTTCGTGGTGCCCGCCCGGTCGAGCTTGCCGCTTCCCGACAGGGCCGCCTTGATCGGGGCGTCCAGCAGGTCGGCCCGGTGCACGGGGCCGAAGCTGAAGTTGCCGTCCGCGGCGCCGTAGTCCTTGGCCTGCTTGTTGTTCCAGCTGACGAAGTAGTCCTGGTTGACCGCCTGCGGGTGAGTGGCGGGAGCGGTGTAGGTCGCGGTGTTGGCGGCCGGGTCGTAGCCCGCCCACTCATGGGCCGCGTCGGCCGTCATCGGCAGGTTCGGGTCGGACACCGCGGACCTGACCGGGGTGTTGCCCGACATGAAGTACGCCGAGTCCCTGGAGTTGACGTAGAACCAGTTGAACGCGAAGCCGATGGTGGAGGCCGAGTTCGTGAACGCCGCCGCGTCGCCCATCGCCGCCGGGTCGTTGAACATCTGGAAGCCGATCGCCGAGTCGACCTCGTGGTGGTAGGTCGACCGCAGCGTGGTGAAGGCCGTGGGCTGCCCGCCGACGGTTCCGCGCCAGCTCACCAGGCCGTACTTGGTGCGCTGGATGACGAGGTCGTACGAGCCGGCCGCGGTGGAGTCGGCGACGGTGGGCTTCCAGGAGTTGGTCTTGCGCAGCGTCTCCATCTCCGTGCAGACGCCCCGGTAGAGGTAGTGGTTGGACGCGGTGGTGACCGCGCCGCCACCGGGCGCGCAGAGCTGGAGGGCGTACGTGTCGGTGATGTCCTGGCCGCTGGAGGTCGCGCTCCAGGCGTAGTCGGTGCCCCGGCCGAGCAGCACGTAGAGGTTGAGCCCGGCGAAGGCGGCGCCGCGCGCCCGGATGCCGGGTCCTGAGAGCTCCTGCAGCATGAGCAGCTGGGGGGCGAAGTAGCCCGTCTGCGGGCCGAACACCGCGACCGGGTTCCCGGTCGACGACTTGGCCGCCGACACCACCACGGCGTTGGACATGCCGGGCTTGGAGTTGTCGACGAGCAGTCCGTCGAGCACGCCCTTCTGCGCCGAGGCCGAAGCCGGGGAGGTGGCCGAGCCGGTCTCGTTCGCGGTGATGTCCACCGGCGCCGTCGACGGGTCGGGGAGGACGACGCCGGTGGCTCCGGCGGGCGCGTTGCCGAACGGGAAGCTCTGGTTGTTGTGCAGGGTGAGCGTCGTCTCCGGGTCGTTCTGCGCCCGGAACGCCGACCAGACCTGGTCGCCGACCGCGGTGCCGTACTTGGCTCGGGCCGCGACCCGCACCAGCGCGGACTGCATCTCCGCGCCGCCACCGCCGCCGAACAGGCCGCCGATCACGCCGGAGATCGAGACCAGGTCGGTCATGGTGAAGTCCACCGGGCCGCCCGCGTTGGTGATCGCGTCGAGGTGGCCGGTCAGGACGTACTCGCCGGGGCAGTTGCGGTCCGCCATGCAGCGGTCGATGTAGGCGTTGACGCCGGCGATGTAGTTCTGCACGTCGGTGTAGAGCTGGGCGCCCCGGGGGCCGGAGTCCCTCACCCTGTTGATCTGCGCCTGGAGGTCCGCCTCGGTGTAGGGGGAGTTTCGCCACGCGCTCTGCTCCAGCGCCCGGTTGCCCGGCGCGCCCCCGGCGAACGGGGTCAGCTCGCCGCGGCCCACGTGCCGCATCAGGTCCATCACCCACAGGCGGTCCTGCGCGCCCGCGTACCCGGCGCCGAACATCGTGCCCTCGCGGGTCGTCCCGGTGATGTGCGGGGTGCCGGTCGCCTTGTCACGGACGATCGTCACGTCCGACCGCGGGCTCGTGGTGCTCTCCACCTGCCCCGCGGGGACGCCGAACGAGGCGTCGTTGAAGAAGTCGGCGATCTGGTCGTTGGTCAGGCCGGTGTAGCCGGAGAGGAGGTTCGCGTACCTGCCGAGCTGGTCGTCGCTGTGCTTCGGCTTGGTGCCCAGGGTCTGGTGGGCGAGGATCCCGGCCAGGGTGGCGTTGCCGTTCTGCCCCGGGGGCAGGATGTCGGAGCACTCGGCGAGGCAGTAGTCGTCGGGAGGGAGAACGGCCGCCGCTGCGGTTTCGGACACGGTTTCGGACGTGGTGGCGGATGCGGGCACGACGGGGGATGCCAGCGCGAGGACCAGTGACAACCCGGAGGCCGCTGTGATCACCCGCCGGAGACGTGCATGCATTGGGAGAGTCCCCTAAACATGAGTCTTACTCGGATGGTGAGAGGAACATACGTTCCGGCCAACAGCGAATCAATGGGCACTGTGATAATCGGCCGTACCGCATGTGACTCGTTGTCAGACCGGCCGGTCGACCCTCTCGTGGAGCCGGGAAACCGGGGTCAGGTCCGCACAACCGACGGCGGCCCCGGAACAGGGGACCTCCCACGCGGCCCACACCGTCTTGCCTCCTCCCCCGGCTTTGACGGGAACGACACCCCACCGGTCGGCCGGCGCCTCGACGATCGCGAGCCCCCTGCCGTGAGAGGCGTCCTGGCCGAGGTCGAGCGGACGAGGCCACCCGGAGCCGTGATCGGTCACCCGCACGCAGACTCCCTGCGCCATGCCCCACGGCGACAACCGGATCGGCTCCTCCCCGTACACCGTGGCGTTCGCCACCAGCTCGCCGACCACCAGGACCGCGTCGTCGACGAACCCGGACGGCAGGCCCCAGCCGGTGAAGGTGTCGCGCGTCATCCGGCGGGCTTCGCCGACGGTCGCCGGGTCACGGGGAATGTCCCAGCAGACGGTCCGGAGTCCGTAAGGGGTGCCTGCGATCATCGGATCTCCTTGCCCGTGCCGGTGGGATTCCGTCTACCCGTGGGAGTCCGGCATCGGCCGCACGCCGGACGGCGTCGCCGCTTCCGCTTCCTCGGTCTCGCGCATCAGAGTGCACAGTTCCTCGGCCGTACCCGCCTGTACGACCAGCGGCTCGCCTCCCAGTGCGATGGCGTAGAACCGGCGCCCGCCCACCCCGTACATGACCAGCCAGCCCGCCTCAGCGCCGCGACGCGCTCCTACGTTGTCGCCCGGAGTCGAGGGGCCGCCAAGAAACGCGCCCGCCATCGATAGCGCTGGCCAGGATCGATATCTGCGGCCGGAAGTCGAGGTCACGAGTCGTGGACGATGGGGCTAGTGCGCTCGAATGCTCGAACGAAAGAAACGAGAATCAGCTGCCCGGGGGCTGTTCGATCACTGCGTTGGGTGGGGTCTGCCTCGTGGTGGAGTAGTCCACGTCGTCTTCGTCGATGACTTGGTCGGCGGGTGGGGCAGTGACTGTGACTTTGGATCCCCAGTCGGTGTAGCGGGTGTCGCTCGCGTAGTCGTCGATCAGGTCGGTGAACGCGTCGCGGGTCACCAGACGGGTCACCAGCCCTTTGTTGTTCACCCAGAGCCGCCAGGTGATTTTCCCCGGCTTCTCCTTGCCGTCCAAACCGAAGGAGGTCGTCTCACGGAAGGAGCGGGAGGCCGTGCGGAGCTCGGCCGGGGTGATCGTACCCCGGTACTGGGTGCCGCCCTGGTCGGGCAAACGGTGGGTCGAAGCGCGCAGCAAGAGCGCCAAGGTGGCCGGTTCGAACACGTTGATCTCCTGATCACCAAAGACGGTGCCCCATTTCTGCAAGGGTCTGTCGACACTGGCGCGCACCCACGACTTGCCGGCGGGAAGGTGAGTGTCGGCCGGGATGACGTCGCAGTGATAGTGCTTCCCATCGACGTTGATCATGTGCTGTACGTAGACGGGGATGTCCTTACCGACGGGCCGACTGGAGGTGGCGCGCCGCACGACGTCCGCGGCGACGACGCCGGAGGGGCCGAACTGCAGCGTGCCCTTGCGGCGTACGGTCGTCGTGTTTTTCTTCCAGTCGAGACGGACGGTCTCGGTGAGCCGTACGCCACGCCCGGCGCGGAACTGCTGTTTGAGCGCGTTCACCGGATCGACCACGGCGAAGGAGACTGTGGCCGCCTGGGCGGGTGCGATGGCGGAGGAGGCGGGCAGGGCTACGACGGCGGTCGCGGCGCCGACGAGCCCGGCGATGAAACGCTTCACGTGAATGCTCCCGAGGATGCCCTCACCCGTATGAGGAACGAGGTCATTCTCGCAGAGCAAGATCGCGGAGGGTGTCGGTGTTGGTGGAGATATGTCGCATTGATTGGGGATGTTTCGTGCAGAAATCGTATGACGGCTGGCGGTGCGAGTAGCGATACTCCCCGAACCCTTGGCCGCCTTCCGTCGCCGACGTCTGGCCGGCTCTTTCACCTTGAACGCCCGCGTCGGCCTTGCCCGCCGGAGCGGGGAGAGCGGCGACCCGGCTGGCGCCCGAAATTGGCCACCAACGCTTTTCCCTTCAGCGATGGCCCTGGCACTAGGAGATGAATGCCTCGATGGCATCCAGGTGCTCAGGCTGCAGCCCACGGCGTGGTGAGGGGGCGATCAGCAGAGCTTGGCCGGTGTGGGTCAGTTCGTCGTACACGCTTCCATGGGTGGGCACTTCGACGTCATCGGTCCAGATGAGGCGTCGTCCGTGGGTGAGGACCTGGCGGGCGGCGGCGAGTTTCGCCGCCGTCGCGGCAGTGGCGGCGAGGTGATCGGACCAGGCGCGCTCCAGCGCGGGCAAGGCGAACAATCGCTTCACCTGGTCGGCGTCAGGGCACCAGGTCGAACACCAGCGGATCTCGACGGTGCCCGCGTGATGCAGCGCGCGGATGCGGTCGATGAGAGCCGGTGCCCAGCGCATCCGGTACTCCTCCGGCGGAGGAGGCATAGCCGCTGCGGGGGGCGGCGCCCCAGCCGGGCCGCGAGACGTTGATCACCCCGTCGACGTCGAGTAACCACACCGGTCGGCTCATCACCCTCACCGCCCCTCACACCGGGGGGCGGAGGAGGGGGAGGTCACCGCGTTCACGATCCATCTCCTTGTCAATGGCCAAGTGCGTGTCGCCGCTGGTGGTCAGTAAAAAGTCCCCGGACTGCACTTGGCCGTCGCCTCACCGACGCCCGCGCCGAAAGCCTCAGCGGCGCCTTCCGTGAGACGTTCAAGCCGACAGCGAATCAATGGCCGCTGCGATGATCGGCCATACCGCAGGTGACTCGTTGCCGGAGAGGCCGGTTGCCCCTCTCGCGGAACCCGGCGTTCCCCACCGGCTCAACCGGTCAGCCCCACACCCCACCGGCGACCCGCACGGTCAGCCGTACATGCCCTCCGCGTAGGAGGGACCGTAGTAACGCTCCAGCTCCTCGATCGGCTCCCCCTGCCGCTCCAGCGCCTGGGCGATGCGCGCCCGCGAGGGCACGGCCTGCGGGTTCCAGCTCTCCGGGCGCCACAGTTCCGAGCGGAGGAACGCCTTGGCGCAGTGGTGGAAGATCTGCTCGATCTCGACCACGATCGCGAGCTGCGGACGGTGCCCCTTGACCACCATCCGGTCGAAGAAGGGAGCCTCGCGCACCAGGCGCGCCCGGCCGTTGACGCGCAGGGTGTCGCCGCGACCGGGGACGAGGTAGATCAGGCCGACGTACGGGTTGCGCAGGATGTTGTGGAATCCGTCCGCCCTGCGGTTGCCGGGCCGTTCGGGGATCGCGATCGTCGAGTCGTCCAGGACCAGCGTGAACCCGGGCGGGTCACCCTTGGGTGAGACGTCACAGCGGCCGTCGGCGTCCGAGGTCGCGACGAGGCAGAACGGCGAGGCGGCCAGCCAGGCCCGGTCCAGCTCGTGCAGGGTCTTCCGCTCCTTCGCGAGCGCGGCCGGCGTGGGGGTGCCGAGCAGCTCACACAGCTCCTCCGCGGAGTCGATCGATTCCCAGCCCTGGGTCTCCATGGTCCTCCTCTGATGAAAAGCACGGGAAGCCCATTTCATCATCGCTGTCCCGTATTTCGTAAGGATGATCAGAGAGCGGAGCGGGACGGTCACCTTGGAGGGACGCCGGGCGCGACCGGTTCGGCGAACCCCCGTGCCCCCCGCCGAGTGACGGTGCGCGGGATAGACGATCACTACATCTCGCTGCCAAAACGTGAAAGCTTCTCTAAGATCAAACCCAGACAAACGCTGGAGAGTCTGGAGAAACCGTGGATGATCAGGCTTCGCCGGCCGGGGTCGACCCGAACGTGCCCAATGTCGCCCGGATGTACGACTACTACCTGGACGGCAAGGACAACTTCGCCTCCGACCGGGCCGCGGCCGAGCAGATCCTGAAGCTCTTCCCCGACACCCGCGACTCCGCGCGGGAGAACCGGGCGTTCCTCGCACGCGCCGTGCGCCACCTGGTCGAATCAGGTGTCCGGCAGATCGTGGACCTGGGTTCCGGGCTGCCCACGAGGGGCAACACCCACGAGATCGCACACGAGATCGCGCCCGGCACCAGCGTCGTCTACGTGGACTACGACCCCGTCGTGTGCGCGCACAGCCGGGCGATCCTGGGGAAGGGCGACAACGTCACCGTCGTGCAGGCCGACGTGCGTGACCCCGAGACGCTGCTGGCCGGGCTGCGCGAGCACGTCGACTTCGACCAGCCCGTGGCGTTCCTGCTGCTCGCCATCCTGCACTTCGTCCCGGACGAGAACCCCGACGGCGCGGGCGCCTACCAGATCATCGAACGACTGCGCGAGGTGAGCGCGCCGGGCAGTTACCTCGTTCTCAGCCACGCGATCGACGCCAGCCCCGACAGCACTCCCGAGGCGCTGGAGATCTACAAGCGGGCCACCGAGGCGCTGAGCCTGCGCACGCACGACGAGATCGCCCGCTTCTTCGACGGCTACGAGCTGGCCGAGCCCGGCCTGGCGTTCCCCAAGGACTGGCGTGCCGTCGAACCGCCCCTGTTCACCGACCGGAACACCTCGATCGGCTACGTCGGAGTGGGCCGCAAGCTCTGACCCTCACGCCCTCCCGGCCCGCGTGACGTGCCGGGCGAACGAGCGGGGCGGGCGGGCGTTCGCTCAACGGGGGGCGACGTTTTCGACAGCGTTGTCACAGCTCTATGGACGGCGGGGGTGCCGCAGAACCCCCAGTGGTCCGTCAGGGCTTCTCCAGGGCGTTCGCGAGATCGGCGATCAGCGTGGCGGGCTCCTCCAGCCCCACCGAGAGACGGACCAGTCCCACCGGGATCTCCATGGTCGCGCGCACGGAGTCCAGGGTGGTGAGCGCCGGGGCGTTCACCAGGCTCTCGTAACCGCCCCACGACACCCCGATGCGGAAGTGCCGCAGCGCGTCCACGAACCGGCCCACCTCGGCGACGTCCTCGGTGTCCAGCTCGACGCTGAAGACGCTGGAGAAGCCCGTCATCTGGGCGCTCGCGAGCTCGTGCCCCGGGTGACCCGGCAGGCCCGGGTGGTTGACCGCCCGGACCGCGGGGTGCTCGACCAGGAACTCCGCCACCCGCAGGCCGCGTTCCTGGTGTGCCGCCATGCGGATCGGCAGGGTCCGCAGCCCCTTGATCGCCTTGCTCGCCTCGTGGGCCGACAGGGCGGCGCCGTACAGCTGGTACTCGGTCAGCGCCAGCGGCCTGACCAGGCGCGCGGGGCCCGCCACGACGCCGCCGACGAGGTCGCTGTGGCCGCCGATGTACTTCGACAGCGAGTGCACGACCAGGTCGACCCCCATCGTGAGGGGCTTCTGGAAGATCGGCGTCGCCCAGGTGTTGTCCATCACGGTGGTCAGACCGCGGCCGCGCGCCCACTCGGCGAAGGCGCGGATGTCGACGACGCCGTAGCGCATGTACGAGGGCGACTCCAAGTAGAGCATCCGGCTGTTCTTCCTGACGGCGCTGTCAAGGGCGGCAGGATCGCCGGTGTGCACCGTCGTGTGCGACACCCCGAACTTCTCCAGATAGCGGAGGAACTGCGTGGTCGGGCCGTAGACCGCCCCGAGCACGATCACGTGGTCGCCCGCGGAGACCAGCGAGGAGATCGTCGCGGCGATGGCGCCCATGCCGGAACCGAAGCACTTGGCCCGCTCCGCCCGTTCCAGCGCGGCGAGCTTGCGCTGGAGCAGGTCCACCGTGGGATTGGTGCCGCGCGAGTAGACGTAGTTCTCGTCCTCGGCCGCGAGACTCCCGGCCAGCGCGCCCGCCGTGGGAAAGGCGAACAGGGAGCTCTCGAAGACCGGCGGGTTGACCGCGCCGAGCATCCAGGGCTCGTCCTCGCCGTACCGGCCGCAGATCCAGTTGTCGTCGACGTGTTCGTACATGACTGCGCAAGGTACAACATGGTGCGGAAGGTCAGCGTGACCAGTTGGGGACGAGAACGGGGATGAGCCCCCGCAGGACCACGACGGCCGGCTCCGACAGGCCGGGCTCCGCGACCGGTCCCGGCCGGCCCCGGCCGGCCCCGGCCGGTCAGGGCTTGCGGCCGACCCCGCCGAACGCGTCCACCTCGTCCGGCGCCCCCCACGTGCTGTGCTCGGGACGCCACCGCGAGACCGACACCACGCCGGGGTCCAGCACCTCCAGGCCCTCGAAGAACCAGGCGATCTGCTCGGGGGTCCGCAGCCGGTAGTCGTAGGTGCGGCCCTCCTCCACGAGCTGCTCCACCTCCTTGGCCGCGTCCGGGATCACCACGTTCGTGCCGTCCTCGAACACCAGGTAACTTCCCGAGGGCAGCGCGTCCAGGAACCGGCGGACGAGGGCCCGCGCCTCGTCGTTGTCGTAGATGGTGCCCATCACCCCGAACAGCATCAACGCGATCGGCTCGGTGAAGTCCAGCGTGCCGGCCGCGGCCCGCAGGATCGTCTCCGGATCGCGGGCGTCGGCCTCGATGTAGTCGCACTTCCCCTCCGGGCTGCTGGAGAGCAGCGCCTGGGCGTGCGCGAGCACCAGAGGGTCGTTGTCCACGTAGACGATCCGGCACGTCGGGTCCGCCCGCTGCGCGACGTCGTGGGTGTGGTCGAGGGTGGGAAGCCCGGTGCCGACGTCGAGGAACTGCCTGACCCCGGCCTCCTGCACGAGGAACCTGACGGCGCGGCCCTGGAAGGCGCGCGCCTGCCGCACGACGCTTCCGATCTGCGGATAGCTCTGGAGGATGTACTCCGCGGCGATCCTGTCGGCCTCGTAGTTGTTCTTGCCGCCGCCCAGGTAGTCCCACACCCTGGCCTGGTGCGGCACGTTGGGATTGATGCCGGAGATGTCGGTCATGTGGCGTTCTCTTCTGTTGTGATCAATTACTGCACAACATAAGGGGTTCGCCGGTATGGCGGGTCCGCTTCCCGGGATAGTTTCGTGCCGAATTCGCCCCCGAGGTAACGGATGACCGCCCGCGGACCACGGCTCCGGGCCCGGCTCACCCGTACGGCGGCGGTCGCCGTGGGGAACGGGAGTCCCCCACGGCGACCGCCCGAAAGGCCCGTTGGGGCCTGCTCAGGAACCGGAGGTGAGCAGCGGCAGCCTCCGTACCCCGGTCATGGTCGGGCTCGGGATGAACCGCGGCGGCTCGTCCGGGTCGGTGCGCAGGTGGGGGAAGCGGTCGAGCAGGATGTCGAGCGCGACCCGGCCCTCCAGGCGTGCCAGCGGCGCGCCGATGCAGAAGTGGATGCCCCTGCCGAAGCCGAGGTGGGGGTTGGGGACGCGGGAGGGATCGAACACGTCGGGGTCGGCGAACTCCCTCGGGTCGCGGTTGGCCGCCGCGATCCACACCATGAGCAGCTGGTCGGCGGGGACGTGCTGCCCGCCGAGCTCGACGTCGACGTTGGTGACCCGGCCGAGGGCCGCGAACGGGCTGAAGAAGCGCAGGGACTCCTCGATCACGGCGGGGATCGTCGACCGGTCCTCGCGGGTCCTGGCGAACTGCTCGGGATGGGCGTCCAGGCACAACACCGTGTTGCCCAGCAGCATGGTCGTGGTGATGTGCCCGGCCACGAGCAGGATGTTCGCGAAGTTCACCACCTCGGCCTGGGTGAGACGCTCGCCGTCGACCTCGGCCTCGACGAGTTTGGTGAGCAGGTCGGCGCGCGGGTGGCGCCTGCGGTCGTCGGCGTGCTCGCCGATGTAGTCGGCGAGGTGCCTGAACTGCTCCATCGCGACCGTGAAGCTGCGCTCCTGCTCATCGCTCTGATTGACGAGGGAGAACTGCTGGGTGTTCTCGAACATCCTGTCCACCCACTGCTTGAACAGGTGGCGGTCGCTGCCGGGCACCCCCAGGAGCTCCGCGATGACGATGACCGGCAGCGGGTAGGCGAGGTCGGTCACCAGCTCCAGGCGGTCCGGGTCGGCCACCTCGTCGAGCAGCTCGTGGGTCAGCTCGGCGATCCGCGGTTCGAGGTCCGCGACGACCTTCGGGGTGAAGGCGTGGCTGACGAGCTTGCGCAGCTTGCCGTGCGCGGGCGGGTCCATCTGCGTCAGCATGCCCTCGCTGCTCATCTCCATGCTGGGCAGCACGCGGGCGGTGTCGGAGGAGAACGTCTTCGGGTCGCCGAGGACCCGCAACGCCTCGGGGTGGCCGAAGACGTTCCACATCCCGGTGGCGGCGTCGAAGCTCACCGGCTGGTCCGGATGGCGTCCGCGCAGCCAGAAGTGCCCCTCGTGCAGGCCCCATGTGTCGGCGATGGTGGTCATGGTCTGCCTTTCTCATCGGGACGGGTCCGGGATCAGCCGGGCTCGTGCGTGCGTTCGTACGCGTAGATCCAGGTGCGGTAGGGCGGGATCAGGGCCTCGAAGACGTCGATGACCTCGGAGGCGGCCTTGGCCAGCTCCTCGGGGCCCGGCGGCTCCGGCGGCTCGAAGGCGTGTCTGACGATGAACGAGATCGACTCGGCCTTGGCCCTCGTGTCCACCTCGACGCCTATCAGGTTCGCGGTGTCGTGGAGGTGGAACCCCATCATCGTCGCGCTCAGCGTGTACGACAGGTTCGGCACGTCGTCGCGGAGCAGGCCGTGCCGGATCATCAGGCCGTAGAACCGCTCGGAGGCGAGCAGCTCCTGGCTGCGCAGGAAGGCGTCGGCGAACCTGTGCTGCCCCTGCAGGTATCCCTCGGACAGCGCCCGCAACACCGGCCTGTCGTTGACGACGAGGAAGGACTCGGACACGAAACGGTGCGGCAGCAGCATCGCCGGATCCCGGCGCAGCCCGTCGAGGAGCTCCTCGACGTAGGCGATGGTCTCGCGCAGCAGCACGGCCTCGAACAGCTGCTGCTTGGTGCGCCAGTGCAGGTAGACCGTGCCCTTGCCGATGCCCGCCCGCTGGGCGATGTCCTCGATCGTCACCTTCCGGTAGCCGAGGCGCACGAGCAGCTCGGCCGCCGCGTCGAGAATCCGGTCGGCGCGCCCGTCGGCCTGCCCCGCTCGCTCCGCCACCCCGGCACCTCTCGCCCTGATCACCCTGATCACCCTGATCGCTTTGACTCCGTGACCAATTATGAAATCTGGTCAACAAGTCAGAGAGTAGACCTCATCCCGGGCACGGACAACCCTGTTCTGGGTACGTGAATCGACGCCCGACAGCTGAAGTCGGGACCACTCGGCGGCGACGCCACCGTCAGCGGAGGGCCGGCACCGACTCGACGAGGGTGACGAGGCCGCGCTCGTCGAGGAGGTCGACGGGGCGGACCGTCTCGTTGAGCAGGACGTAGTGGAAGGCCGCGCTCACCCGGTCCAGGGGGACCGCGGCGAGGTGGGACCAGGCCAGCCGGTAGGCGGCGAGCTGGACGGAGGCGGCGGCCTCGGCCTTCTTGCCGTCGGGGCGGCGACCGGTCTTCCAGTCGACGACCTCGTAGCGGTCGTCGGAGATCTGGAAGACCGCGTCCATCCGGCCGCGGACCACCCGGTCGGCGATCATGGTCTCGAAGGGGACCTCGACGTCGAACGGTTCCCTGCCCGCCCACTCGCTCTCCTCGAAGCGGGCGCGCAGCTCGTCGAGGTGGGCGTCGGGCTCATCGAAGTCGTCGGAGGCGCCG
This sequence comes from Streptosporangium vulgare, assembly GCF_042428775.1. Taxonomy (NCBI): domain Bacteria; kingdom Bacillati; phylum Actinomycetota; class Actinomycetes; order Streptosporangiales; family Streptosporangiaceae; genus Streptosporangium; species Streptosporangium vulgare. The sequence goes on from NZ_JBHMBS010000010.1 coordinate 43,012, forward strand.
GGCAGCTCGAACTCGTCCATCAGCCGCTGCTGGCCCCAGCGCCCCTCCAGCCAGCGGTGGAAGGAGGTGCCCCGGCGAGCCAGCGGGGCGGGCTTCTTGGGCACCGGGCGGCGGATCTGCCGGGCCAGCGCCTTGGGGTCGGAGGCCAGGGTGACGAGGGAGGACACGGTCAGGTGGGTGGGCAGCTCCACCCGGCCGCTGCCGCGCCGCCGGTTCAGCTCCCGCTCCCTGAGCAGGAGCTCGATGTCGCGCTCCCACGCCTTCGCCCGCTCCCGGTCCCACCCGCGCAGGTCGGCCACGGGGGCCGGCCGCCGCTCGGGCAGCTCCCCCGCCTCGGCCTCGAACCCGGCCCAGGGCTCGGACTCGGCTTCGGGCTCGGCTTCGGACTCGAGGCCGGGACCGGACGCGGCTTCGGGCTCGGCTTCAGGTTCGGGCTCGGGACCGGGCTCGGCTTCAGGCTCGGACTCGGGACCGGGACCGGACTCGGGGCCGGGCGCGGGTTTCGCCTCCCGCGGGTCCGCCGGGAACGGCACGTCCTCGTCCTCCGGATCCGCCGGGAAGGACTCGTCCCACGGGTCGCCCGGGAAGGGCACGCTCTCCTCGTCCGGGAAGGGCACGTCCGTCTCCCCGGGTTCCCCGGAGACAGGCGCCCCGCTCCTCGGGGCCCCGGGGAACTCGGGAAAGGGGACATCCTCGTACGCGGACGCGGAACCGACCCCGGACGCGAGACCGACGCCGGACGCGGAACCGGCCCCGGAAGCCGCGCCCCCCGCCAGGGCGGCGAGGGCCGCCTCGACCATGGTGGCGCCGTCGAGGACCGCCGCGTAACGGACGTCCTCCGGGGCGATCGGCCAGACGGACTCGGCGGGCTCGGCGAGGAGCGGATTGGTCGCCCCCTCCTCCACCTCCGGGGCCCAGAAGGCCACCCGCCCGCAGGTCTCGCGGATCTCCACCAGGAAGTCGGACGGCTCCAGCGGCTTGGCCGCGGTCCCCCAGCGGTAGCCGGAGGCGATCAGGAGGTAGTGGGCGCGGGTGACGGCGACGTACGCCAGGCGGCGTTCCTCCAGCAGGTCGCGGTCGCGGCAGCGCTCGTCGAAGTCGGCGAGCTCCTCCTTGGAGAGGCCGGTCAGCTCCGGCAGGTCCGAGGCGTCGCCGCGCAGCGGGTAGGGCAGCTTGCGGGGGTTCTCCGTCCACTTCGGGCTGGTCGTGGGGCGGGCCGGGAACATGGTCCCGACGGTGAGCGTCCCGGCCTTGGACAGCGCCTGGGACAGGCCGGGCACCACGACGACCGGCCACTCCAGGCCCTTGGAGGCGTGCACGGTCATCAGCTTCACGCTGTTGCTCTCGCCCACCCGCCCGGCGTCCAGCCCGTTCTCCTCCTCGTCGGCCGCCTTCAGGAACGCCAGGAAGGCGCCCAGCGTCGGGTCCTCGGAGTCTCCGGCGAACCGGGCCGCGGCGTCCAGGAAGGCGTCGAGGTCGGCGCGGGCGGCGAACGGGCCGACGGCGGTCCCCCGGGCGGCCACCTCGATGTCCAGGCCGAGGGTGCGCTCGATCTCCAGGATCAGGTCGGGCAGCGGCTGGCCGGTGTGGGCGCGCAGGACGCGCAGCTCCTGGGCCATCGCCACCAGCCTCACCGCGGCCAGGGGAGAGAACAGGTCCTGCCACGCGGGACGGTCGGGCAGCTCGTCGAGGGCGTCGACCAGGCTGCCGCGCTCCTCGGCCATGTCCGCCACGACCTGGTCCAGCGGGTCGGCCACCGGCGAGGAGCCCTCGCGGGTCTCCCGGTTCAACTCGCGGGCCCGCTCGCCCAGCTCCTTGAGGTCGGCGGGGCCGATCCGCCAGCGGGGACCGGACAGCAGCCGCACCAGGGCGTCACCCGCGCTCGGGTCGTAGACGACGCGCAGGGTGGAGACGATGTCGGCCACCTCGGGCACGGTGAGCAGGCCGCCCAGGCCGACGATCTCGACCGGGATGCCGCGCGCCTCCAGCGCCCTGCGCAGCGCGGGGAACTGCGAGCGCTTGCGCGCCAGGATCGCCACGTCGTGCGGCTGGAGGCACTGCGGGCCACCCCAGGCGCTCTGCTTGGCCCGCTTGCGCTCGCCCTCGCCCCAGGGCATGCCGTCGGGCGCGCTCTCCGCGCCCAGCACCCTGGCGATCCCCGACGCGATCCACTCCGCCTCGTCGTCGGCGGTCTCGTGGAAGGCGCACACCACCCGGCCGCGGTCGACCCGGTTGCCGCCGGGCACCAGTACCGGCACCTCCCTGGCCTCCATCCGCAGCGGCAGCTGGAGCCGGGCGGCGACGTCCAGCACGGCGTCGCCGTTGCGGAAGCTGACCGACAGGCGGTTGATCGGGGCGAGCTCTCCGGACGCGGTCCTGAAGTCGCGGGGGAAGCGGGTCAGGTTGCCCGCCGAGGCGCCGCGCCAGCCGTAGATGGACTGGCAGGGGTCGCCCACGGCCGTCACCGGGTGACCTCCGCCGAACAGGGCGCGCAGCAGGACGAGCTGGGCGTGGCTGGTGTCCTGGTACTCGTCCAGGAGGACCACGGCGAACCGCCCGCGCTCGATCTCGCCGACGTCGGCGTGCTTGGCCGCGATCCGGGCGGCGAGCGCCATCTGGTCGCCGTGGTCGACGACCTCCCTGCTCCGCTTGAGCCGGTCGTACGCCTCGACCAGCGGCAGCAGCTGCTCCCTGGCCCGCTGGACGACGAGCGGCCTGCGCTGGTCCTTGACCGGCGTGCCGGGCAGCTCGGCGTACCGCTGGGCGAGCCAGGCGCCGACGTCGCGCACGTCCCGCGAGGTGCGCAGGTGCTCGGCCATCTCCCCGGCCAGCTCCAGCACCGCCCGGGTGACGGTCGCCGGACTCCACTCGACCTGCTCCATCGGCCCGTCGTACGCGCTGACCACCCGCCCCGCGAGCTGCCAGGAGACGGCCGGGGAGACCAGGCGCATGGTCGGCTCCAGCGCCTCGCGCAGGGCGTGGTCGGTGACCAGGCGGGCCGCGTAGGCGTGGTACGTCGAGATGGTCGGCTCGCCCTCCATCAGGTCGGCGGGCACCTGCTTGGTCTCGACCAGGCCGTTGAGCCGCTCGCGCACGCGGGCGGCCAGCTCCCCGGCCGCCTTCCTGGTGAAGGTCAGGCCGAGCACCTGCTCGGGACGGACCAGGCCGTTGGCGACCAGCCAGACGACACGCCCGGCCATGGTCTCGCTCTTGCCCGAACCGGCTCCGGCCATCACCACCATCGGTTCGAGACCGGCCTCGATCACGGCGGCCTGCTCGGGGGTCGGCGGCAGGATGCCCAGCTTGGCGGCGAGCTGGACCGGGCTCAGCACGTAGCGTCCCCCGGGGTCGTGCGGCTCAGCACACCTGATCTCCGTTCTTGCTGACCGGGCAGCTCGCCCGCACGGCACAGGTGCGGCAGCCGTCGTTCACCTTGGCCTGGAAGAACGGCCCCGACATGCCGACGGCGACGGTGCCGACCATGTCCTTGGCCCAGCCGGGGTCGGGGTCGTCCGCCAGGGGAGGTTGCGTCTGCTCCTTGGCGGCCTTCTTGCCCGCCGCGTCGCCCACCTGGACCAGGGCCGCGCCGCCCGGCTCGGTCATGCCGTGCCGCTGGAAGGCGCCCAGCAGCGCGGCGAGCTGGTAGACGCCGAGCTGGGGGTGGCGTTCGAGCTCGCTGTCCTTGGCGCCGGTCTTGCCGGTCTTGATGTCGATGATCACGGCCCGGCCCTCGCCGTCGCGCTCGACCCGGTCGACCCTGCCCTTGATCTGCACTCCCTCGGAGACCATGGCCGTGAACGCCTCCTCCAGGCCGACCAGCTCCCGGGGGTTCTCCTCGTGCCAGCGGACGAACTTGGAGATCATCTCCTCGGCGACCCTGCGCTGCTTGCGGTTGTACCAGACGCCGCCGAAGTCGAGCTCGTGCCAGACGTCGTCCAGGCGCTTGCCGAGGGTCTCCTCGGTGGGCATGCCCGTCGCGGCGAGGACGGCGAGCGCGTGCACGACCGTGCCCAGGCCGCGTGCCACGTCGGTGCCGCCCGCGCCCACGGAGGTCTCCAGCAGCCAGCGCAGGCCGCACTTGCTGAAGCTCTCCACGGCCGAGGGCGAGACGCGCACGATGTCGTCGGGCCAGCTGAGCGGGCGGTCGTCGGAGATGGGGGTGAGGGCGTACCACTCGTTGGGGTGGGCGCCGGGCACCCCGGAGGCGGCGAGCCTGGCCAGGTGCTCGGCCGCGGACCTGCGCAGCGGCTCCGGCCTGGTGGAGTCGGCGACCGCCGAGCGCAGGTCGGCGACGAGCGCGGACATGCTGAGCCAGCGGGACCGCTCGTCGACGCCCGCGGCGTCCTCGGCCGAGCCGGGGACCAGTTCGGTGAGGAAGCGGGAGGGCCGCTCCTCGGTGTCGTCGCCGCCCACGGCGGTGACGATGAGCCTCTTCCTCGCCCTGGTCGCGGCCACGTAGAACAGGCGGCGCTCCTCGGCCAGCAGCTGGGAGGCGAGGGCCGCGGAGACGGCCGCCGGGTTCTCGTGCTCGGAGCCCTCGGCCCTGGCGACCATGTCGTCGGTGCTCAGGATGGACCCGCGCAGCCGCAGGTCCGGCCAGGCGCCCTCCTGGACCCCCGCGACGACCACCACGTCCCACTCCAGGCCCTTGGAGCGGTGCGCGGTGAGGATGCGGACCGTGTCCCCCTCGGGGGCCCGGTCGGCGAGGGAGTCGCCGGGGATCTCCTGGGCGACCAGGTCCTCGACGAACACGTCCACCCCGGCGTGCGGGAGCCGGTCGACGAACCTGGCCGTGTGGTCGAACAGCGCCACGACGGCGTCGAGGTCGCGGTCGGCCATGGTGCCCCTCACGCCGCCCCTGAGGCTGACGTCGGTCCACTTCCTGGCCAGGCCGGTGGCCTGCCAGACGGCCCACAGCACGTCCTCGGCGGTGCCGCCCTGCCGTACGGCCTCGGTGGCGGCGGCGATGAGACCGGCGAGCCGCTCGGCGGGCTTCGCGACGTGCGGCTCCACCCTCACCAGTTCCCGCGCGTCCTTCAGCGCCGCGACCATCAGCTCGCCGGAGGAACGCGGGCCGGGGGTCTCGCGCTCGGCGACGCGTTCCACCATCTCGGCGACGTCGTGCTCGCCGTCCGAGCCGTCCACGCCGTCCGAGCCGTCCACGCCGTTCGCGTCGTGCTCGCCGTCCGCGTCGTGCTCGCCGGGGGGCCCGGGGTCGGCGAGCGCCTCGTGCTCGGCGATCCGCAGGGCGCGGCGCAGCCGTCGCACCCCGATCATGTCGGTGCCGCCGAGCGCCCCGGTGAGCAGTTCCTCCGCCACCCCCTCGTCGAGGGTCTCCGGGTGCAGCGCCACCTGGATGAGCCTGATCAGCGGCCGTACGCCCGGCTCCTGGAACAGCGGCACCTCGGCGCCGCCGACCACGACCGGCACCCCCGCGGTGACCAGGGCGCGGCGCAGCAGCGGCACCTGGCGCGTCGCCGACCGCACCAGCACGGCCATCCGCGACCAGGGGACGCCGTCCAGCAGGTGCGCCCTGCGGAGCGTGTCGGCCACGATCGCCGCCTCCTGGGTGGCGCCGTCGGCCACCAGCACCCGTACGTCGCCCGGCTCGGCGTCCGGCAGGGCGCGCAGGTCGCGGTGGGCGGCGCCGCCGGGGGTGGCGGGCAGCCGCGCGGTGACGCGGCGGGTGGCCCGCAGCAGCTCCCGGCCGCTGCGGCGGCAGACGCGCAGCGCGACGACCGGGGCCTTCTCCCCGTCGGCGTCGCGGAACCTGTCGGGGAAGTTCATGATCCCGCGGACGTCGGCGCCGCGGAAGCCGTAGATCGACTGGTCGGGGTCGCCGACCGCGACCAGGTCGCGGCCCTCCCCCGCCAGCTGCCGCAGCAGGAACTCCTGCGCGGGGTCGGTGTCCTGGTACTCGTCGACGAAGACGGCGTCGTACGCCGACCGCTCGCGGGTCCGCACCTCGGGGTCGGAGAGCAGGGCCCCGGCCGCGCGGATCAGCTCCGCGTAGTCGAGGACCGGTTCGAGGTCGAGGTCGAACCTGGCCTGGTAGCGGTCGGCGAACCCCCCGGCGGCCACCCAGTCGGCGCGGCCGTGGCGGCGGCCCAGCTCCCTCAGCTCGGGGCCGTCGAGGCCGCGCTCGGCGGCGCGGGCCAGGAAGTCGCGGAGCTCGGAGGCGAAGCCGCGCGTCTTGAGCGCCTCGTGCATGTCGTCGGGCCAGTGCGTGGCGCCGTCCTCCAGCTCGCCGTGGAGCAGGCGGCGGATCTCCAGGAGTTGCTCGGGACCGGTGAGCAGGCGCGGCGGCAGTCCTCCGGCGAGCACGGCCTCGCGGCGGAGCAGCGCGTAGGCGTAACTGTGGAAGGTGAGGGCGAGGGGGGTGCGGGTGGTGCGGCGCATCCGGGCGGTGATGCGCTCGCGCAGCTCCTCGGCGGCCTTGCGGCTGAAGGTGAGGACGAGCACCCGCTCGGGGTCGACGCCCCGGCGCTCGATCCTGTCGACGACGGTCTCGACGATCGTGGTGGTCTTGCCGGTGCCGGGCCCGGCGAGCACGAGGAGCGGGCCGCTCTCATGGGCCACCACCGCCCGCTGGTGCTCGTCGAGCACAGGGGCAACAGCCCTCCCCGCACCCTCACGACGTATCAGCCGCCAGTCCTGACCACTCACAACTCGCCATTCCACCAGATCCCGGACGATGATCGTGCCGAGTCGGCGGGTACGGCATGGCGGATTCTCCACCGGATACGGCGGGCGGGGGCGGTTTCCGGAGGATCCGGCGGCCGGAGCGGCGCGCGGACCTGCGCGGGAACCTCCGGCCCTCGGGCAACGAGCCCGGAGACGGCTCCGGGGGCCGTTTCGGGAAACGGCCCCCGGAGGGTCGATCGAATTGGACCGGCGCGGGAGGGTCAGGCCGGGAAGACGTGGTCGACGAGCCTCGCCGTCGCCTTGCCGTCGTCGCGAGGGGCGTAGGTGCGCTGGAAGAGGTCGTACTTCTCGGCGTGGGCGGCGACCACCTCGTCGATCGACCGCAGGGCCTTGATGACCTCCGCCCCGGTGGACAGCAGCGGGCCGGGGGCCTCGGCGGCCAGGTCGAGGTAGATGCCCCGCTTGGACGAGTAGCGCTGCAGGTCGTGGGTGAAGAAGAGCATCGGCCTGCCGGTCGCCGCGAAGTCGAACATGACCGACGAGTAGTCCGTGATCAACACGTCCGTGATCAACAACAGATCCGTGATATCCGGATATGTCGTGACGTCACGCCCGAGACCGGCGCGCACGTTCGGCGCCGCCTGCATCGAGTGCCCCCGGATCAGGAACTCGTGGCCGGGACCGAGCACCCGGTGCGCCTCGGCCAGGTCCAGGCGGATCGAGGCGTTCTTGCGGTCGTAGTCGCGGTAGGTCGGCGCGTAGAGCACCACCTTGGCGTCCGCGGCGATGCCGAGCCGCTCGCGCACCGCCGCGGCCAGCTCGTCGCGGTCGGGGGCGACGAGCACGTCGTTGCGCGGGTATCCGCTCTCCAGGACCTCGCCCTGGTAGCCGAACGCCTTGCGCAGCACGCGGGTCGCCCAGGGGCTCTGGGAGACCAGCAGGTCCCAGCCGCGCACCTCGACGGCCTGCCGGTGCCAGGCCGGCGGCCTGGGGTCGCGGGACATGTGCGGCAGGTCGTTGCCCAGGCGCTTGACCGGGGTGCCGTGCCAGGTCTGCACGACGACCTGGTCCTCACGGGAGCGGAACCACGGCGGCAGGAAGCCGTTGGTGACCACGTAGCGCGAGCGGGCCAGCGCCGCGTAGTGCTCGCGGCTGCCCGCGCGCACCACGGTCGGCCCGGCGCCCGTGCCGAAACCGAGCCTGTCCGGCCCCGGAGGCACGAACGCGCCGTCCTTGACCACCCAGATCTGCTCGCCGGCGTCACCGCGCCGCACCCGCTCCTCGTAGACCGCGCGGACGCTGCCCTCGTACTGCCGCCCGTCGTAGGCGACGTAGACGGTCGCGTCGTTCAGCTCGCGGGTCCGCTCGGCGGGGTAGAAGTGCCGGCGCAGGGCGAACAGGCCGCCCGCGCCCTTCTCGTCGTCGGGGAGGTGCTCGGCGACGGACAGCACCGGGATGTCGAAGCGGGTGGAGATCAGGCGGTACTCGCGGCCGTCGAGGATCTTCGTGTCCTCGTCCAGCCCGTCGAGGATGGCGTGGTCGACGCGGAACGGGACGATCTGCCCGGCCGCGTCGCGGACCGCCATGCTCCAGGTGCCGCTGCCCAGCGGGGCCGTGTCGCCGAAGCGGGGCATCGCGGCGGGCGCGACCCTGACGGTGAAGCGGGAGCCGTCGCGCTCCAAGGGGACGGCCTGGATCAGGCCGGTGCGGTGCTTGAGGGTGAGCGCGGCCTCGCCGGAGCCAGGGTAGGAGCCCTCCAGCGTGAGCACGCCCCGCTCGTCCCAGGTCGCCGCGTCGATGACCGGGCGGATCCGGTGCGCGGAGACGCTCACGCGGTCGCGCCGGTCGCGCAGCACGGTGATCTCCCGGTCGCCGACGACCGTGCGGCTCTCCCGGGCCTTGCCGATCATGACGGAGGCCGCGGGGTCGCCCTTGGGCTCGATCCAGAGCCGGCCGCCGTCGCGTTCCTGCAGCAGGGACGCCGTCGCGAGTGGTACGACGACGGTGGTGCCGCCCTCGACGGGGGTGAAGTCGGCGGCGATCCGGTGGCCGTCCAGGCGGGCCTGTCCCCTGGTCACGCCCTTGCCCGGCAGGAAGACCTCGACCTCCAGGCGCTCGCCGTCCAGCCGCACTCCGGCGAGTTCGGCCCGGGTGGGCTGCAGCACGATCTGGAGGGCGCGGTCGGAGGTCCAGACGGGACGGATCCACCAGCCCTTGCCGAGGTCCAGCCCCGCCGGGCGCTCGGTGCGGCCGGTGGAGGGACCGCGCAGGAGGCCGCCGGCGCGGGCGCCCCGGCTCCAGATCACGATCTCGGTACGCCAGGTGGTGGTGTCCTGCACGGTCGCGCGGCGGCGCAGCAGCCGCTTGCCCCCGCGCACCACGGCCCGTACGGCCGACCGCCAGCGCAGCGGCCACGGGCTCATCTCGGCGGTGAAGCCGGACCAGTCGTAGTTGCAGCCCGCCTCCTCCGCGCCGTGGGTCGCCTCGGGGTGGAAGACCCTGCGGGTGCGGAGCCGCACCGGCGGCAGCCAGCGCGGGCCGCGCAGCACCACGCCGGCCCGGTTGAAGCGGCGGCTGCGCACGGACAGCCCGGCCAGGTAGGCGTGGCCGCTGATGTGCAGCCGCCCGCCCGACCAGGAGATGTCCTCGATCTGGGTCACCGGGATGAGGTCGGCCGCCCGCAGCCGGTACAGGGACTCGGGCAGCTCGTCCTGGAGCGGCAGGTCGGCGTACCAGCGCAGGCTCTTGCGGACCCGCCTGGACGGCTCCGCCGCGGCGGTCACGAGCTTCTGCAGCGCGTCGCCCTCGGCGAGGTCGTCGATCCCCCGATGCTCGATCAGGTGGAAGGCGATCCTGCGGGCGACCGGCAGGTCGCGCTTGACCTTCGCGTCGACCCCGGTCACGTACGGCTTCAGGAGCGTGACGAACTCGCGGCGCCTGGCGGCGCCCCGCTTGGCCGCGATCTCCAGCCGGGACCCCAGGGGGCCGGCCAGCGCGTCGGCGTCGAAACGGCGGCGCTCAGCCGGTTTCAGCCCGTCGGCCAGCACCGCCGCCATGATCGAGTCGAGGGGTTCTCCCCGGTCGCAGAGATCCTGGACAACCCGCAGACGATCAGCGACGGGGTCGCCGCTGGAGCGCGCGGGAGTGGCACCGGTGGCCATGGGGAAAGCACCGCCTTTCGGACAGAGCGCTGTCCTAGGCCATGTTAGTGCGCCACAGCGGGGCCAGTTACGCCGTGATTTACGGGCTTGCGGGATTTACAGGCATTTGTAATCTAGCGGGATTCCGGCTCCGTCCCGTCGTACGATTACGGGTTCCCGTCCCATCTGGCCGCCCGCATGTCGGCGCGGGTGCCCCTCAGCGGGGTCCGCTCCTCACGCCAGCTCGCCAGGCACCGCTGCTCGTGGCCGGGCGGCGGGGTGCCGTCGGCGTGCACGACGCGCCACCAGGGCACGCCCCCGCCCCAGGTGGACATCACCCGGCCGACCTGGCGCGGGCCCCCTTCTCCGAGATACTCGGCGATGTCGCCGTAGGACATCACCATCCCGGGCGGGATGCTCTCGACCAGGTCGAGCACCCGCTCGGCGTAGGGGGTGGGGTGGCCTACTGACTCCATACGGTCGGTCCGGCGGAGAGGATCTCGTCGAGCTTGCCGAACTCGTAGGCCGCCGAGCCGTTCAGCTGCTCGACCAGGCCGCCGCGGATCGCGTAGGACTCGCCGTCCTCGCCCACCAGCCGCGCTCCCAGCAGGGCGGACACGCGCGCCAACTGGGCCACCTGCCAGTCGGATCCGGGCGTGCCGGAAAGGCCGCCGTTCCATACCGCGATGGCATGGACCGCGCCGTTGTGGCGGGCCAGGATCTCCCCCGACTCCTGCGAGCCCCTGAACTCGAACCCCGCCTGCCCCAGCACAGTCGCGAGTTCCGCGAAGGCGAGAGGCGCAGGGCGCTCCACGCGCAACTCGTACCCCATAACGCGCGAGACTAGCGAACGTTCCAGGTTTTCCGGAGCGTGAATCCAGACATCCGGGCTACCGCATCCGAACGGTGTCCAAAACGCGTTCGAATCGCAGTCGAATTACGGTTACCTTCGCGATCTGCCGCGCCGGATCGGTTCGAAGGCCGCCGTCATCGGCCCTTCTCTGCCGGAGTGCCGGTTGAGCATCGCCACGGCCCCCGCGAACGCCAGCAGGCCGCCCGCGAGGCCCACGCCGTACAGCCAGAGGCGAACGGGCTCGGGGCCCGGCCTGCTGGGCTCGGTGGGCAGACTGCCGTCGCCGAAGCGCTTGCCCTCGGGCACCGGGACCGCCGCCGTACCGGTCACCAGCCGGCCCGCCTTGGCCAGGGCGGCCGCGGCGTCGACGACACCGAACCCGATGTGGTCGTCGTATCCGTTGGCGGGACCCGCCGTCGCCGTCGAGGTCAAAGCCTGCGACACCATTTGAGGCGATATATTCGGATATTTTGCTTTTATGAGGGCGGCGACCCCGGCCACCAGCGCGGTCGCCGAGCTGGTCCCCTCCGAGGACCCGTACTTCCCGCCGGGAACGACCACCGGCACGTCGACGCCCGGCGCCGAGACCAGGACCGACAGGTTGTCGCTGCTGAACGCCGCCGGCCTGCCCAGGTCGTCCACCGCGCCCACCCCGATGACCCCGGAGTATCCGGCGGGGAAGTTCCAGAAGGAGGTGGCGTTGTCCATGGCGTACTGGGAGTCCCCGTCGTTGCCCACGGCGGCGACGAGCACCACGCCCCTGGACAGCGCGTAGGAGACCGCCTCGCGCTCACTCCGGTGCGGCCCGTAGGCGCCCAGCGACATGCTGACGACCTTGGCCCCGTGGTCGGCGGCGTAGCGGATCGCGCGGGCCAGGGGGCTGTCGCCGCGCGAGCGCAGGTCCTCCTCGGGCAGGGCGGTCCCGTCCTCCGGCCGCTCCTCGACGATCAGCGGCAGCGAGAGGATCCTGGCCTCGGGCGCGACGCCGAGAAGGCCCCCCTCCCCCTTGCCCGCCCCGGCGATGAGCGAGGCCATCGCGGTGCCGTGCCGCCCGGCGTCCGGCATGTCCCTGTCGAAGTTGATCGACCCCATGTCCGGCCCGGAGATCACCCTCCCCCGCAGCTCGGCGACCTGGTCGTCCACCCCGCTGTCGACGAGCGCCACGATGACGCCCGATCCCTTGGTGACCTTCCACGCCTTCTCGGCGTTGAGCATCTCCAGCACCCAGCGCTGGTCCTCGCGGACGTCGGCGGCCCCCTCGGGGGGCGCCGACTCGGGGGGCGCCGACTCTGGCGGGGCGGGCTCAGGGGGCGCGGACTCCGACGGCGCCGGCTCGGGCGGCGTGGTCGACACGGTCGACACAGGCGACACGGGTGGCGTGGACGACACAGGCGACACGGGTGACGCCCCGGTGAGCGCCGAGGTGGCCGTCGCCGGGGCGGCGACCGGGACCGGGCCCGCCACCGAGAGCGCGACCAGCGCGCCCGCCGCCCACAAGCGCCGCCTCAGCACACGTTCCCCTGGGTGCACTGGGGCACGGCGCTGGGCTCGTCGCCGAGGGCGCGGGCGATGCGCCCGGCGACCGCCTGGGCCGTGGGCCACAGCTCGCTGTGCAGGATCTCCTCGGGGGCGACCGCCTGCCGGGTGCGGCCGTCGGTGTAGCCGGCGGTGGAGAAGACGATGTAGGGACCGACGCCCACCCAGGCGTTGCGCTGTCGTTGCGCGGCCCCGAAGAGCTCGGTCGCCGTGCCGGGGAAGGCCACGGGGCGCACCCCGACCCGGTCGTCCACCGCCAGTTGCGCGGAGGCGGCGATCCGCCGCTCCTCGTCGTCGAGCACCGCGATGCCCACGGTGAAGGCGAACGAGGACGTCTGGTCGACGTAGGTGGCCCGCAGCAGGGTGCGGCAGCCGTACTGGGAGAGCACCGACCCCACCGGCGCGTCCGTGCCCGCCGCGCAGGCCACCTCGGGGGCGAGACCGACCCTGTGGGCGTACTGCTGGACCCTGCCGAGGCCGATGTACTGCAGCTCGACGGGAAAGATCAGGTCGGCGGTCCAGGTGTGCCAGCGCCTGGCGATGTCGTCCTGGATGTAGCGGGCCTGCTCGGCGGCGGTCAGCGGGCGCGAGCTCGTCTCGCGCACCAGCCCGACCGTGCCGGTCAGCACGTTGGTGGCGGCGATGGCGAGGATCGTGCCCATCAGGATCAGGAAGATCGTGCGGAAGCGGATGCCCTGCTCCAGGGTCGCCAGCTCGGCGCGCCTGATCGCCGCGCGGTCGCGGCCCGCCGCCGGCCAGGTCCGCACGCGGGACCGCCTGGCGGAGGCGCCGGGCACGGGCGCCCGGCGGACCCGGCCGCTTCCGGCGCCGCCGATGCCGCCCACCCGGGAACCTGACGGCGGCCAGCCACCGCGGGCGCGGGGGGCGGGGGTTCCCAGAGGCCGTTCCGGCTCCTGGGACCGCCCTTGCTGCGACATACTCCGATGCTACGTCGAAGGGCTCCTCCGCCCTATCGGCGGCGGGTATTTTCGCGGCACTCTCCGTGACCGGGCCCCGCGGGGCGCCCGGAGGGCGGAGTCCGCCCGGCGAGGCCGCGCCCGATCCGGCCCGGCCCGGTCCGGCCCGATCCCCGGGCGCCGCCCGAAGGAGCCCGCCCGGCGACGCCGGGCGCTCACGGCCAGGGGTTCGTGTACGGGTCCCGCGCGGGGTCCTCGAAGGCGCCCCGCGAGCGGGTACGGCCGACGAACACGGCGAGCGCGATCAGGGAGACGACCGCGCCGAGCCCGGCGGCCACGGCCACGCCGCCGTACAGGGTGATCCGGTCCCGGTCGCGGTGGACGAGCCGGACCGGCTCGGCCGCGAGGCCCAGTGGGCGGGCGGGGTCATGCCCCTTGGCACCCCCGGCGCCCTCGGCGGTGAGGGTGTGCCGGGAGATCCTCGCGGCGGCGGCGAGGGCCCGGGTCGCGTTGACGACGCCGAAGCCCGTACCGGTGTCGTAGCCGCCGGTGGGCCGCCGGGTGGCTCCCTCGGTGATCGCCTGCACGACCAACACGGGCGACATTTTCGGATATTTGGCCTTAATGAGGGCTGCAACTCCCGACACCAGGGCGGTCGCCTGGGAAGTGCCCCGGCCGACCCAGTACTCGTCCCCCGGACCGGCGCCGAGGATGTCCACCCCCGGCGCGGCCACCAGGACCGAGGGGTTCCGGTTGGAGAACGAGGCCCGGCGCAGCCCGCGGTCCGTCGCGGCGACCGAGACCACCCCCGGGAAGGCCGCCGGGTAGGAGTAGGGGGCGTTGCCACTGGCGTCGGGCTCCTCGGCGCCCTCGTTGCCCGCCGCCGCGACGAGCACCACCCCCTTGGAGATCGCGTAGCGGATCGCCGACCGCTCCTCCCTGGTCGCCAGCTCCTTGGAGATCGACATGTTGATCACGTCGGCGCCCCGGTCCACCGCGTGCCTGATGCCCCTGGCCACCACGTTCTCGTAGCGCTCGGCGGTGTTGAACTCCCGGAAGCCCGGCTCCTCGTCCTCCAGGATGACCCGTACCGACAGCACCCTCGCGCGGGGCGCGACGCCGATCACCCCGTCGGCCCCGCCGGGCCCGTGCCCGTGCCCGGCGATCAGCGACGCCATGTACGTGCCGTGCAGCCTCAGGGGGCTCACCCCCGGCGGGTTGGCCCCGGCCGTGAAGTCCCGGCCCTCGGTCACCGAGCCGGCCAGGTCGCGGTGGTCGCGGTCCACCCCGGAGTCGAGCACGGCCACGGTCACGCCCCGGCCCTCGGAGATCCGCCAGGCGGCGGGCAGGTCGAGGGTCCGCAGCACCTCCCGCTGGCTGTCCCTGACGTCGTCGGCCCGCGCGGCCGGGAGCGGGGCCAGGATCACCGGCACCGCCACCGCCGCCAGCATCACCGGCACCGTCCGCCTCACCGCGTTCCGCAGCGTCCTCAGCGTCCTCAGCGTCCTCAGCGTCCTCGGCGTCCTCGGCGTCCTCGGCTCCCCCGAAGCCCTCGGCGTCGCCCGGCCCCCCGGCCTCTCCTTCGCGGGCGGTCCGGTGGCGGCGGGGAGACGCCCCGGTGTGGTCAGCATCGCCACTCCGTGGAGACGCAGTCGGGGCGGGCGGGCATGGACAGGTCGGCGAGGATGTGATCGGCGATGTCCCCGGTGAACGCGAACAGGGTCGGCCGCTGCGCGCCGACCGCCCTGGCGGGCCGGCCGTCGGTCTGGCCGACCGTGGCCATCACCACGTACGGGCCCGCCTGCCGGACGAGGCCCGCCTGGCGCCCGGCGGAGACGAACCGGTCGGTGACGGTGCCGCGGAAGGCGAGCGCCCTCAGGCCGGGCGAGGGACCGCCGCCCCTGGGCAGCGCCGCCTTGGCCCTGGTGGCGCCGAGCTCGTCCGCGAAGGCCGCGACGCCGACGGTGACCACGATCCCCTGGAGCGCGTCGATGTAGGTGGCCCGCAGGACGCCCAGGCAGCCCGCCCGCCGCAGCGCCTTGCGCAACCCGGCGTCGACAGCGCCGTCACAGCGGGTCTCCGGTGAGATGCCCACCCGGCGGGCCTTCTCCTCGCCGCCCTGCTCCGCGGCGTAGGGGACGGTCTCGGGGAAGACGCGCCCGGCGGGCCAGGCCTGCCAGCGCCTCGCCACCTCGTCGAGGGCGGCCCGGTCGAGCTCCGCCTGGGTCGGCCCCCGGGTGAGCTCCGTCGCCGCGGCGCTGCTCGCCACCCCGGCCACGATCGCGCAGAGCAGCGTGAGGGCGGAGGCCACGACCAGCGTCGGCCATGAACGCCGCCGCTGACGTGGGACTTCGTTCACGCCCCCGACCTTAATGCGGTGCGGCGGGTGTCATCCGCCGTTCCGTCCAGATCCGTCAGTGTGGAGAGCATTCGGTGACCTCGGCGGAACCCCGGCGGACCCTTCAGTACGGCGGGCGCCCCGTGGAGCGGGTGCTCCACGGGGCGCGGGGCCTTCAGCCCCTCGGACCCTTCGGTCAGGCCCTCAGTAGGCGGGCAGGCTCGGGTCGACCGTCTTGATCCAGCTGAGCACGCCGCCGCCCACGTGGACGGCGTCGGAGAAGCCGGCGCTCTTGACGACCGCGAGGACCTCGGCGGAGCGGGCACCGGACTTGCAGTGCAGGACGATCTTCTTGTCCTGCGGAAGCCCCTCCAGCGCGGAGCCGTTGAGGAACTCGCCCTTGGGGATGAGCACGGCGCCGGGGATGGAGACGATCTCGTACTCGTTCGGCTCGCGGACGTCGATCACGTAGATGTTCTCGCCCTTGTCCTGCCAGGACTTGAGCTCGGCGGCGGTGATCGTGGATCCGGAGGCGGCCTCCTGGGCCTCCTCGGAGACCGCGCCGCAGAACGCCTCGTAGTCGTCGAGCAGCTGGGTGACCGTCGGGTTCTTGCCGCAGAGCACGCACTCGGGGTCCCTGCGGACCTTGACCGAGCGGTAGTTCATCTCCAGGGCGTCGTAGATCATCAGACGGCCGACCAGCGGCTCGCCGATGCCCGCGAGGAGCTTGATGGCCTCGTTGACCTGGATGGAGCCGATCGACGCGCACAGCACGCCGAGCACGCCGCCCTCGGCGCACGAGGGCACCATGCCGGGCGGCGGGGGCTCGGGGTAGAGGCAGCGGTAGCAGGGGCCGTGCTCGGCCCAGAAGACGCTGGCCTGGCCGTCGAAGCGGTAGATCGATCCCCAGACGTACGGCTTGCCGAGGAGGACGGCCGCGTCGTTGACCATGTAGCGGGTGGCGAAGTTGTCGGTGCCGTCCACGATCAGGTCGTAGGCGGCGAAGATCTCCATCACGTTGTCGGTGGTGAGCGCCTCGTTGTGGACGACCACCTTGACCAGCGGGTTGATCTCCTTGACGCTGTCGGCGGCGCTCTCCGCCTTGGGGCGGCCGACGTCGGACTGGCCGTGGATGACCTGCCGCTGCAGGTTGGACTCGTCGACCACGTCGAAGTCGATGACGCCGAGCGTTCCCACTCCCGCGGCCGCGAGGTAGAGCAGCGCGGGGGAACCCAGGCCTCCGGCGCCCACACACAGCACCTTGGCGTTCTTCAGGCGCTTCTGCCCGGCCATGCCGACGTCCGGGATGATCAGGTGGCGCGAGTAACGGCGCACCTCGTCGACGGTCAGCTCGGCTGCCGGCTCTACCAGCGGTGGCAACGACACAGTTCTGCTCCCGTTTCAGGGGTCCTTGATGCGGCTGGCGCAGCACGCTCCACTCACAACCTAACCCGGGGCCCCCGTCATTCCCCAACCGGCGCGAGGACCGTCTCGGCGATCAGGAGCCCGGCCTCGCGGGCCACCCGCTCGGGGAACTCCATCTGGGCCACGTGCCCGGCGTCGGGCAGCAGCATCAGCCGCACACGGGGGAACGTCCGGACCGCGCGGGCGGCCATCCGGGGGTTGACGAGGCGGTCGTGGCGGCCGTGGATGACCAGCGTGGGCGCGGTCACCATGGCCGCCTGCCGCCACAGGTTCGTCTCTCCGCGCCTGAAGTACTCGGCGACGATGCCGCGCGCCGAGTTGATCAGAGCCTCCGCCGCGTACGGCAGGCCGTCCCTGCGGCGCAGCTCGTCGGCCGCCTCCCTGAGCCGGTCCGGGTGGATCCGCCCCACGTCGGCGTAGCACATGGCGAGCGTGGCGCCCAGCCTGCGCTCGGCGGGCACGAGGGTGAGCCGGCTCGCGGCCCACTCGCCGATGTGGGGCACGGTGGACAGCGCCACCCGCGCCGGGCCGTATCGGGGCAGGAGGTCGGGCAGGGCCGGTGAGATCAGGGTCAGCGAGCGGACCAGGTCGGGGCGGGTGGCGGCGACCCGCACCGAGACGGCGCCGCCCAGGGAGTTGCCGAACAGGTGCACGGGTGTGCCGGAGACCCGCTCGATCAGGGCGGTGACGGTCCTGGCGTGGGCGTCGACGGAGTAGTCGGCGTCCGGCGGCGCGGGCGAGTATCCGGCGCCGGGCAGGTCGAGGGCGTGCCCCGTCACCACTCCGGACAGCTCGCTCATCAGGTCGGTCCAGTTGGTCGCGGAGCCGGCGAGACCGTGCACGTATACGGCGGTCTCGGCGGGGCCACGGGGTGTCGAGCGCACGTGGACCCGCTGTTCGCCGAGGTCGATCGTCTCACCCGGCCAGTGCGGGATCGGGTTGTTCACCACTCGCCTCCTGTCGTTCCACTGCCCTTCCACGATAGTTCGGTCCGCGACATGCCAGGAGACAGCCTCCCGTTACCACGAAAGACGCATAACGCCTTTTTCGCCAGATGTCTTTTATTGCACGATTTATCATCATTAATTCGACAGCATTCCACCCGCGGCCGCGACAGGCGAGGGGAACGCCGGCGACCGGGCCCCACCTCGCACCTCACCGCCAAAGAACAAAGCAGACATTAGAGACATTTCCTTTCAAAACTACTAATAAGAGTCCAACATATGTCATAAATAGATAAGAGTAGCGCAAAGCCCTTCGATTCCTGTTTCTAGGCAGACATGGGCGGAAATCATGACAAGCAGGGATGGCTCATAGCCAGCCATCTTTGGCAATTCCGATTTATGCGGAAAACGTCAGAAATCGGGGTAACCGATCATTTCAAGGGGGAAACGCATGCCCAAGTTCAAGAGTGTCCTCGCAGGGCTCGCGATCAGCACGGCGCTGACCGGCGGAGTCGTCGGCCTGGGTGCGGCGACCACCGCCACGAGCGCCGGAGCGATGACCACCACGGTCACCGCCGCCGCCTTCCCGACCTGCGGCGGCGGCTGCGGCTGGCGTCGCGGCTGCGGCCGCTGCTGCGGCGGCGGCTGGCGTCACCACCGGCGTCACCACCGCATCAAGGTGATCATCAACAACCACAACAACAACCAGAACTCCCTGCGCAACGAAAACCGCAGCGGCCTCCTCCGGCCTCTCACCCTCGGTGCCGACGACGACGAGTAGACAGCAGTCGGGGTCGCGATACCCGAAGGGGACGCGGCACCGCCGGAGGACGGAATCACTCACGGCCCGATCCGCGATTTCCCGTGGCGTCGAGACCGTGACGGAGAGACAGGACCCCGCGTTCGCCGCGGCCGTGCTTCTCACCCAGAGGAACGGGCCAAACCGCGACGGCGGAAACTTGGGGATAGATTCCTAAGCCCTGACTCTCACCACAGTGCGAGTTCTCATCTCACAAAGTGACAGCGAGGCCCCGCGGTTTTCGGACCGCGGGGCCTTTCGCCTGCCTTCCGCACCCTCCCACACCCCGCCTTTCCCGCCCCCGCCTCACCCTCTTCCACCGAACCACTTCCTCCCTTCCTCGCCTCGGCACCGGCGCGCGAGGCCGTCACCGACCCTTCCCTCGGCACCGCCTCGCACCCTCGCCCCTCTCCCCAAAGAACAAATCCGACATTAAATACATTTCATTTCAAAGCGACCAATAAGCATCCAACATCGACGATAAATAGCTAAGAGGAGCGTAAAAGCCTTCGATCTCCGTTTGTCGGCAGACATGCGAGGAAACCATGACAACCAGGGATGGCTCATCACCGGCCATCCCTGACAATTTCCTATTTATACAGGAAATGTCGAAAACAGGGATACTTAGTCCTTACAAGGGGGAAACGCAATGCCCAAGTTCAAGAGTGTCATGGCAGGGCTCGCGATCAGCACGGCACTGGCCGGCGGAGTCGTCACCATGGGCGCGGCGACCACTGTCATGAGCGCCAACGCGATGACCACCACGGTCACCGCCGCCGCCTTCCCGACCTGCGGTGGCGGCGGCTACGGGCGTCGTTGCTGCTGCGGCGGGGGCAGCTGCCACCGTCACCACAGCCGCAAGCGCTTCAGGCTGATCATCAACAACCACAACAACAACGACAACGAACTGTTCAACGACAACCGTAGCGACCGCATCGTGCCGCTTGTCGGTGCGGACGTCGACGACTAGTCATCCGATCGAGGCCGCACCCCCCGATCGGGGCGCGGCACAACCGGAGGACAAAATCAATCACGGCCCGATCCGCGATTTCCCGTGGCGTCGAGACCGTGACGGAGAGACAGGGCCCTCGCGTTCGCCACCGCCGTGCTCCTCACCCAGAGGAACCGACCGAACAGCGACAGCGGGAACCTGAGGAGAGATCCGCAGGCACCTGACTCTCACCACAGTGCGAGTTTTTCATCTCACGAAGTGGCAGCGAGGTCCCGCGGCTTCCAAACCGCGGGACCTTCGTCCTTTATGCCCCATTTTCGACATATCGCCCCTCGCCAACTCGGCGCCGGGGTACGGCGACGAACCACCCGGGAAAGGATCGCCCCCTCCCCCAAGCGCCCGATCGAGACGGCCGACGCGGAGGTCGCACGGCGACACCCTCCGCGTGCGCGAGCCGCACCGACCTGCCTTCCGGCGACACCGAGCCCCCTCCGTCCCCGAAGAACAAATCCGACATTAAATACATTTCGCTTTAAAGCGACCAATAAGCATCCAACCTCAACGATAAATAGCTAAGAACAGGGTAAAAGCCTTCGATCTCCGTTTGTCAGCAGACATGCGAGGAAACTATGACAACCAGGGATGGCTCATCACCGGCCAACCCTAACCATCTCTGGCAATTCCCGACTCATACGGTAAATGCCAAAAATTGGTAAATCGATCCTTTCAAGGGGGAAACGCAATGCCCGAGTTCAAGAGTGTCCTCGCAGGGCTCGCGATCAGCACGGCATTGGCCGGCGGAGTCGTCGGCCTGGGCGCGGCGACCACCGTCACCAGCGCCAACGCGATGACCACCGCGGTCACCGCCGGCACCTTCACGACCTGGTGGGGCGGCGGCGGCTGCTGCCGTAACCGTGAGTACCGTCGCACTCACCACCGCTTCCGTCTGACGCTCAACAACGACAGCTGCAACCGGAACCGTCTGCACAACAAGACCCGCTCCGACCGCCTCGTGCCTCTCAAGGAGCACGAGCACAAGGAGCACACTCCGCCTGGGCCTCCGCCCGGGCCTCCGGTCGCGGCCGCCGCGTCCTGACCTCTGCTTGACACGGGGCCGGAACACGAGGCCGACAACGGCTGGAATCGCTTTTCACAGCGGCTCCAAAGCCGCGACAGAGAGGTAGGGATCCCGTATTCACCAGGGTCGCGTTCCTTCACGGAGGAACATCGGCCCGGACGGTGAGCACGGAAAGCCGGGGACGAAATCCTCGGGATTCCGACTCTCAACAAAGTGCGAATTCTCATTTCTCACGAATCACAGGCGGGGGCTCCGCGGTTTTCCGACCGCGGAGCCCCCGCCCTGTTGTGTCCACCGTGTTATCTGAATTATCCGACCCGTCCCGACGCCGCCACACGGCCCTCCCCACCACCTCCGCACTCTCCACACCCCACGCCTGTTTTCCGCCTCCTGTTTCCCTGCGGCAACGCTCCTCCCCCATCTCTCGAACGGCACGGCAACCCCCTTGGACGGCTCGGCACCGCTCTCACCGCCGACATCTCCCTCCGCCCCTTCTCCCAGATACCTCGCACACGTTCGCGAAACCTCGTCGACACCGCGGATGGCGCCATGGCCGGACCGATGTCGCGTCTTTCCCGGCGCGCGGCACCCGAGGCCGTACGCTGAGCGATGTCCGACGTTTACAGGAACCGGGGCAGGAGAGGGAGCAGCCGAAGCCCGGATGACGACAGGGGATGTCAGACATGAACGTGCAGGGCGACAGATCACACAGGGAAACGGCCGACGACCTCCCCGAGGAACTCTCCGTCGAGACGCCCGAGGCCGACGCCGCCGAGCAACACCGGCCGGTGCGCGAGGACGGCTCCGACACGCCCACCGACCTCCCGATCGAGGTCGACCCCGCCGACGCCGCCGAGCAGAACCGCGCGGCGCGCGAGGAGGAGCCGGAGTGGCCCGATTCGATCCCCATGGAGGCCGATCCCGCGGACACCTTCGAGCAGCGACGCACCGTCGAGCTCGACGAGGACGATTATCGCTGACCCGGATTACCCACGCGTAGGATGGCCCCAGACGCCAGGAGCTTGACACGAGGAGACCACGTGACCGCTACCCCGGACGCCAAGCCCCGGGGCACCCGGCTGCCCCGGACGGCCCGCCGCCGCCAGCTGCTCAGCGCGGCGCAGGAGGTGTTCGTGGAGAACGGCTACCACGCGGCCGCGATGGACGAGATCGCCGAACGGGCAGGGGTCAGCAAGCCGGTCCTCTACCAGCACTTCCCGGGCAAGCAGGAGCTCTATCTCGCCCTGCTCGACCTGCACGTGGACGACATGATCGCCCGCTGCCGCGACGCCCTCGCCTCCACCACGGACAACAAGCAGCGCGTCCAGGCCGCGATCGGCGCCTTCTTCGACTTCGTCTCCAGCCAGGGCGAGGCGTTCCGGCTGGTGTTCGAGTCGGATCTCCGCAACGTCGCCCCGGTCCGCCAGCGCATGGAGCGCAACCTCCGCGAGAGCGCCGAGATGATCAGCCAGGTCATCCAGGAGGACACCGGCTGCTCCAGCGACGAGGCGCGCCTGCTCGGCGTCGGGCTCGTCGGCATGGCCGAGGTCAGCGCCCGTTACTGGATCAGCAGCAACGGCTCCATTCCCAAGGACGCGGCCACCCAGCTCATCGCCCGCCTGTCGTGGCGCGGCATCTCCGGCTTCCCCCGCACCGTCGCCGACCACCAGGGGACCGACCACTAAGAGGCCGGCTAAGAGGCCGGTCACGCCGACCACCAAGGGATCGGGGGACCGGCCGCCGGGGACCCCGGGCACCACCCGCGCTCCCGGCACCGGCCTCGGGCCGGTTTCCCGCGCCGCCGCCCGCGTCGCGGAATCCTCCGTTACCCCGGCCCTCCGACCCGCCGTTCGCTCGCCGCGATCATCTGTTCGCTTGCCGCGATCAACCGGCGCGTCGCATCCCCGGTGGGGCGACCATGGGACAAGCAACCCTCATCGAAAGGGAGCATGATGGAAATCAAGATCGGCGTACGTTCCGTACACCGTGAACTCGTAGTGGAGACCGACCTCACGGCCGAGCAGCTCGAGGGCGAGATCAGCGCCGCCCTCTCGTCCGGCAGCGGTGTCTTCACCATCACCGACGTCAACGGCCGGAAGATCATCGTCCCGGTCGCCTCACTCGGCTTCATCGAGATCGGCGAGGAGGAGGCGCGTCCCGTCGGCTTCGGCGGCACGCTCTGACGGATTCCGGGCTCGCGCCAGGTCGTCCTTCGCGGCATGGCGCGGTCCGCGGATCCGGGGCGAGCGCGCCCCTCAGCCGCCCGGGCACTCGTCCCGCTCACCGAGCCCGCAGCAGCGCGGGCGTCTGACGCGGCGGAGGTGCTCCCGCCCCCGGCTGATCGCCGGGCAGCCCGCGCCTCCCCTGCGCAGCACGGGACGCGAAGTCCAGCGGTTCGGCCCACATCTCGTCAAGGAACTGCCATAGCGGCGCGAGGCCCTCATGTCCCGCACGCTACCGGATTCGTCCGCAGTGCTCCGGCGTTCACGCCAAAGGTGAAACGGTCTCCCCCACGTCGCGGGGCGGAAAGCGCTGATTCGCCACCCGGGCGGACCGGCGCTCGCGCCCGATGCCACCGGGCGAAAACGGAGCCGGGCAGGACCGGAGTCCGGCGCGAATGGAGCCCATGAGGGCCGGGAAACCGGAGGACCCAGGGCCGGAGAGGACCCCGGCCCCCGGCTAGGGGCCCGGGGTCAGCCCGAGGGCGGCCATCCGCCGGCCGTGCTTCTCGGTCAGCCGGGCGAACATCCGGCCGATGTCCTCGCCGGCCGCCTCCACCAGCAGGGCCGCGAGCTCGGGCCTGGCGGCGGCCACGTGCTGCCCCTGGCTCAACGCCTCCCCCACCAGGCGCCTGGCCCACAGCGCCAGCCGCCCGGCCTGCTTGGGGTCCTCCTGGAGCGCCGCGCGGACCCTCTCGACGGCGAACTGCGACCGCCCCTCGTCCGCGAGGACCTCGTCGACGAGGTTCCGCGTCTCGTCGTCCACTCCTACGGCCGCCTCGCGGTAGAAGTCGAGCGCGATCCCCGTGCCGACGTACGCCTTGACCAGAGCCTCCAGCCAGTCTCCGGGGAAGGTGAGGGCGTGCCAGTCGTCCAGCGGCCCGGTGAACGGCTCCATCGCCTTCTCCGGGTCCACGCCGAGGGAGGCGAGCCGGTCGCGGAGCAACTCGAAGTGGGCGTACTCGGCCGCCGCGAGGCCGCCGAGGGCCGCCTGGTCGGTCAGGGAGGGGGCGTACCGGGTGGCGTCCTCGGCGAGTCTGAGGAACGCGGTCAGCTCGGCGTAGGCGAGGACGCCGAGCAGGTCGGAGACACCGGGAGGGGAATCGCTCATGGACGCAGCCTACGAGCTGAGCGACCTCGCGATTCACCGGGAATACGAAGAAATCGGTTCTCCGTTGTGGTATCGAGTACACTGCTCTGTGAAAGTGCGACCGCACCGTGTTAATCCGGGATATCCACTCCCGGACGCCCCCAAAAGTCGGCGTGACGCCGCAGCGGTCGCTGATGACATGAGAGGGCTGGACCTTCCGCGAGGACCCGGCACGGGGAACACGTTTTCTGCCCGTGGTCCCGGCAGGCCTGCCTTCAACGGAGATTTAGGCAGGCCAAGCTGACGACGTTCCGAGACCTCGGAGTCACCCCAGAGATCGCCGATGCCCTTGAGACCGAGGGCATCATCGCGCCGTTCCCTATCCAGGAAATGGCACTCCCCCTGGCCCTCAACGGCCAGGACATCATCGGCCAGGCGCGCACCGGCACCGGCAAGACCTACGCCTTCGGCGTGGCGATGCTGCAACGTGTCGGCAAGCCGAGGAAGAACCGCAAGAAGCCCCGCGGGCTGGTCGTCGTGCCGACCCGCGAGCTCGCCGTCCAGGTCACCGAGGACCTTGTGACGGCGGCCGGCAAGCTCGGCTCGCGGATCCTCACCGTGTACGGCGGGCGCGCCTACGAACCCCAGATCGAGGCGCTCAAGCAGGGCGTCGACGTCATCGTCGGCACCCCGGGCCGCCTGCTCGACCTGGTCAAGCAGAAGCACCTCGACCTCAGCCAGATCGGGACGCTCGTCCTGGACGAGGCCGACCGGATGCTCGACCTGGGCTTCCTGCCCGACATCGAGCGCATCATCAAGCTCATCCCCGCGGAGCGGCAGACGATGCTGTTCTCCGCGACCCTGCCGGGCGAGATCGTCGCCCTGTCCAGGCGTTACCTCACCCGCCCCACCCACGTGCGGGCCGAGAACAACGACATCGAGGCCGAGGCGACCCCGCAGACGACACAGTTCGTCTGGCGCACGCACCGGATGGACAAGATCGAGATCGTCGGCCGCCTGCTGCAGTGCGAGGGCCGCGGGCTCACGATGATCTTCTGTGAGACCAAGCGCGCCTGCGACATGGTCGTCGAGCAGCTCAAGGAGCGCGGCTTCGCCGCCGCGGCCGTGCACGGCGACCTCGGTCAGGGCCAGCGCGAGCAGGCCCTGCGGGCCTTCCGCAACGGCAAGATCGACGTGCTGGTCGCGACCGACGTCGCGGCGCGCGGCATCGACGTCGACGACGTCACCCACGTCGTCAACTACGACTGCCCCCAGGACGAGAAGGCGTACGTCCACCGGATCGGCCGCACCGGCCGGGCCGGCAAGACGGGCGTCGCGGTGACCTTCGTCGAGTGGGAGGACCTCACTCGCTGGAAGGTCATCAACAACGCGCTCTCGCTCCCCTTCCCCGAGCCGGTCGAGACCTACTCGACCTCCCCGCACGTCTTCAGCGACCTGGGCATCCCCGAGGGCACCAAGGGCGTGCTGCCGCGCGCCAACCGCTCCCGGGCGGGCCTGGCCGCCGAGGAGGTCGAGGATCTCGGTGAGACGGGCCGCATCCGGTCCCGCTCCCCCCGCAGGGGACGCGACGACGACTCCCGCAGGGGACGCGACGACGATCGCGAGGAGCGCCGTGAGCGCCCCGCGCGCACGTCCCGCGAGCGCCGTCGCACCCGCGGAGGCCGTACCGGCGAGGAGACCCCCGCACCGGTCGTGGCCGAGGAGCAGCCCCCTGTCGTCGAGATCGCCGAGGTGGAGCCGGACATGGTAGCCCGCAGGGACGCCCGTGACGAGCAGCCCGCCGAGAGCGCGCCCCGCAGGGGCCGGGCTCGCAAGGCCGGCCTGAATCCCGAGGTGAGCCTCGTCGGCACGGCAGAGGCCCCGGCGGCCCCGGCGGCCCCGGTGGCCCCGGCGCACGCCGAGCCCGCGGCGGAGGAGCCGGTTCGCCGGCAGCGCCGTGGCAGGCGCGAGCAGGTGGCGGACGCCCCGGCGACCCCGGCGATCGCGGAGGCCCCTTCGGCTCCGTCGTGGGCCGAGGAGCGGGTGGCGGAGTTCACGGATCCCGGAGAGGACGACGACACCATGGCGGAGCGCTGGGACGACGAGCCCGTGGCGGAGGCCCCCAGGCCCCGGCCGCAGCCCGAGAAGATCATTCCCCCGAGCCCGTTCTCGGTGATCTTCAAGTCACCGGACCTGGCGTCGGACGACGACGAGATCGCCCCCTCGGCGGCCTCCGAACGCGTGCAGAGCCGCCGTCGCCCACCGGCGCGCAGCGGTCAGCAACAGCGGGGAACGCGTCGCCCTAACTAGCAAGTGTCACCATGTGAAGGGGCGCGACCTTGTCGGTGGCGCCCCTTTTCACGCTCCCGGCCCCTTCTGGACGCACGGAGCGATGTCACCAAGAGAGGTATCGTGGGGCCACGTGAGTACGCCGCGTTTTCTGACCCTGCCTCCTGGCGTCCGCTCTCGTCAGATCGAGACGGCGGTGGGCGCCTTCGCCGTACTGGAGGCCCTGCCCGTCAGCGGCATCCCCGAGCGGTGGCCCGCCCTGCTGGTTCCCGGCCTGACCGGCAGCAAGGAAGACTTCATCGCGGTCCTGCAGACGCTCGCGCAGTCGGGCCGTCAGGTCGTCGCGATCGACATGCGCGGCCAGTTCGAGACGAGCGGCCCTGACGACAGGAGCGCCTACACCTGCGCCGCGCTCGGCAACGACGTCGACGTCCTGGCCCAGGTGATCGGCCACGGCGGCCCGATCCACCTGGTCGGCCACTCGTTCGGCGGCCTGGTCACCCGGGAGGCGGTCATCGACGGCCGCACCCGGTTCGTGTCCTACACGCTCATGAGCTCCGGGCCCGCCGCGATCGTCGGGCCCCGCGAGCGCGCGGGCCGCTTCATGGTCTCGGAGCTGCCCGGCGTCGGCCTGGAGCACCTGTGGCACACCCGGATGGAGCCCGAGGCCCTGGCCTCGGGGGTGTCCGACGAGATCATCGCCTTCCTGCGCAAGCGGCTGTTCGCCAACTCGCCCGTCGGCATGCTCACGATGACCGAGGAGGTGCTCTCCGCGCCCGACCGGTGCGACGAGCTCACCCAGGTCGGGATCGACACCCTGGTCCTGTACGGCGAGCACGACGACGGCTGGCCGCCCCACATGCAGTCGGAGATGGCCCGCCGCCTGGACGCCGACTGCGTGGTCGTCCCCGGCTCGGCCCACTCCCCCGCGGTGGAGGCCCCGGAGACCACCGCCGCCGCCCTCATCCGCTTCTGGAACGCCGCGGAGAGCCGCCTGAGGAGCTGACCGGTCGGGCCGGGCCCACGGAGCCGACCGGTCCGGGCGGCCCACGGAGCCGGCCGGCCGGGGTGGGCCCGTTGGACGGCCCGCCGAACGCCGTGTCACCATGTGCCGACCATGGCGAGCATCGAGGACATCGTCGTCCAGCCCCCGCACACCGCGACGTGGCTGGTGCACATCGACCGCTCCATGTGGATCGGCGGAGTCGGCGGCCTCATGCTCCAGGCCCTGCACCCGCTCGCGATGCGCGGGGTCTGGCAGAACTCCGACTTCCGGCGGGACCCGTTCGGGAGGCTCCGCCGTACGGCGGACTTCGTGGGCAGGGTCACCTTCGGCAGCCCCGCGGAGGCCGACGAGGCCGGCCGCCGCGTCCGGGGGATCCACCGGCGGCTGCGCTTCGACGACCCCGTCAGCGGCCGGATCCGCCGGGTGGACGACCCGGAGCTGCTGCTCTGGGTCCACTGCGCGGAGGTCTCCTCCTACCTGTCCGTGGCGCGGCGCTCGGGCCTGGGGCTCGACGACCGCCAGGCCGACCGCTACCTGGCCGAGCAGCGCCGCAGCGCCACCTACGTCGGCCTGCACGCCGAGGACGTGCCCGGCTCGATGGCGGAGCTGGACGACTACTTCGCCGCGACACGCCCGCTGCTGAGGGCCACCCCCGAGGCCGTGTCCACGGTCCGCTTCCTGATGTGGCCGCGCCTGCCCGCCGGGCTGCGCGCCCTCACCCCCGGCAAACCCGCCTACGTCCCCTTCGGGGCGCTCTGCCACTACTCGCTGCCCGGCTGGGCCAGGCGGATGTACGGCGTGCTGCCCGAGGTGCCGCCGGGTGCGGTGACCGCGGCGCTGAGAGCGTTCCGGCTGGTCATGGACACGCTTCCCGAACCCGTCCACGACCGGGCGTTCATGCCCGCCACCCGCCGGATGCTCGCCGCGTCGCGCGAACGGCTGGGCGCGGCGGGCTACGACATGACCGCGGGGCTCAGGGGCCTGACAGACCCGCGCCGCTGGCCGTCCCACCCCCGCTGACGGCTCCGGCGGCACGCTCTCGCGAACGCGGCCCCGGCCCTGGCAGGGCAGGCTACGTGATCTCCCGTCGAGCGGGCGCGGACAGCGTGTCAGGGCTCGCCTGAGCCCCGGGACGGCCGGGCGGGCCTCGCGGTCAGGGTCAGTCGGCGAGGGCGGCCCAGGGCTCGCGGTCGTCGCCCGCGGCCTGGCCCTCGGGGCAGTGACGGCGGAAGTCGCACCACGAGCACAGCGGGCCCGTACGGGGCGGGAAGACCGCGTCGATCTCGGGGGGCACCGCGGGCGCGGCGCGGTCGCCGCCGCCGCGTGCCCGGGGCGGGGCGGTCCCCTCGGGCCGGGTGGTGGCCGACCACTCCTTGTAGCGCTCGTCGGCCTCGGAGGCCTCGACGGCGATCTCCTCGGCGTGGCCCAGGTGGCGGGCGAGCGACTCGTCGGTGTGCTCCCACTCCACGATCGAGGCGGTCGGCAGGTGGTGCAGCTCGACCCGGTGACAGGGGCGGCGCATCATCCGGGAGGAGGCGATGGCGTAGACCGCCAGCGCGAGCGAGGAACGGGCGTCGTCGGTGCTCAGCGGGCGGCGGCCGGTCTTGTAGTCGACCACGACCAGCTCCTCGCCGCGCCGGTCGAGCCGGTCCACGCGGCCGGAGAGCGCCACGACGGAGGTGCGTGTGGCGACCGTGCGCTCGACGCCGACCGGCTCGGCGGACGGGTCGAGGCTCGCGACGTATCCGGAGACCATCTCCCGGGCCCGGTCACGCCAAGTCCGCGACTGCTCGGCGTCGCGGAACCCCTCGTTGATCCATCCCTTGGCGAGCAGGCTCCCCGCGACCTCGGGCGTGCGCCGCTCGTACGGCTCACGCCACCAGGCGGCCAGGGCGTTGTGCACGCTGGCGCCCACGCTGTTGTGCGCCCACGGCGGGCCCTTCTGCGGCGTGGGCCGGTCCATGTAGGTGAACCGGTAGCGGCGGGGGCAGTCGAGCCAGTTGTTCAGCCGCGACGGCGTGCAGGCGTAGAGCCGCCGCGGCATGCCCTCCAGGGGGAGCTGGTCCATCTAGAGCAGATCGTTCCGGGGATTCAGCCGGATTCCCGACACGCGGGTGCCGTCGGTCAGCGGCCCCTCCTCTTCCTCCGGCGCGTCGGCGCCGCGGGTGAGCGAGCCGGAGAGCCAGGCGTCGAACTGGGGCTCCAGATCGCCGATGGTCGTCTCCTCGCCGTGCGCGGGCAGCACCCGGGTGCGGTGCGGCAGGGTGAACAGCCGCCCGCCGATGGCGGTCAGCTGGTCGGCCAGGGCGGGATACTCACCGCCGACCTTGCCGGGGCCGTCGGCCTGGAGGGTCTTGCCGGTGAAGACGGCGTCCAGGGCCTCGCAGTACAGCGAGACGCCACCGTGGGAGATGCCCGGGGTGGACATGACCTCCAGCTGGACACCGCCGACCTCGAAGAGGCCCTCGTCCTCCATGTCGATGTCCGGCCAGGTGTCGGGCCAGGTCAGCCGCCACAGCGGCCGGTCCTTCGGGTGGAGTGCGACCACCGCCTCGTCTCTGGCCGCGACCTCGATGGCCGCGCCCACGTGGTCGGGCAGGCCGTGGGTGCAGATGATCGCCAGCACCTCCCGATCGCCGACCTTCTCCAGGATCTTCTCCGCGTCGCGCGCGGCGTCGATGACGATGACATCCTCGTCGTCACCCAGGATCCACGTGTTGTTCTCGACCTTGTGCTCGACGCCGTCGACATCGACGACGCCCTCGGTCACCACTCGCTCGATACGCGCTGTCACGCTTCCGAACTTTACTGCCTCCCCCCGCCCCCCGGTTCGGACAGAAGGGTCAAGTCTCCGGAGAAGGAGAGGACGGGGAGAGTGAGGGCGACCCGGGCGGTGTCAGGGCGCCGGGACGTCCAGGCGCGGGCAGAACGCCCCGAAGGGCAGGTCGAGGGTCTGGTCCTGGTCGCGCAGGTCGCGCAGGGACAGCTCGGCCAGGGTGATCAGGTAGCCGGCCTCGGCGGGCCACACGACCGCCCAGAGCCAGTTTCCCAGCGCCTCACCCACGTAGACGGCCCGGTCGGGGGCGGCGGTGACGCACCACAGGGCGGCCGGATGGCCCCTGACGTTGATCTTGGCGTGCGGGGGGCCCTTGTCGAACCCGGCCCCCGGATCGGTGGCCTCCAACCCCGCGAACGCCGCGCCGAGCCCCACTCCGGGCTCCTCGGCGATGATCAGGAGGTCGGCGGGACCGTGGGTCAGCGAGGGACCGGAGACCGCGACCACGGTGGCCCGCACGTCGCTGCGCTCGTCGCCCACCTCGCCGAATCCCGTGACCAGCCACCCCGCGGGCAGCGGCCAGGGAACCCAGACGGGCACGCGGGCACCTCGGGTGACGGCCTCCACGGCCGCGGAGGACGGAGGTCTGGGTGGCTGGAACGGCAGGACGTCGCCGTGGGGACCGCATCTCCAGGAGCTTGACCAAGCACTCGGCGGACGAAGCGGGCCGAAACACCGTGGGCACGTAGGGGCGGCTTTCACGCCTACCCACGCTGCTTCTTCGGCGGGCCATCCGTCAAGAGGCTCGGTCGTTATCACAACGTAATGTTGTTCACGTGCGCGTAAATTGTGTCGGAGCGATCATCCTTGACGGCTCGGGGCGGATGTTGCTGGTCCGCCGTGGCAGGCCGCCCGGCGAGGGCCTGTGGTCCGTCCCCGGCGGACGGGTCGAACCCGGCGAGTCCGACCCCGAGGCGGTCGCCAGGGAGGTCCTTGAGGAGACCGGGCTCACGGTCGTCCCCGGGCCCCTGGCCGGGACCGTCGACCGCCCGGGTCCCGGCGGCGCCGTCTACGAGATCCGCGACTATCTCGCCGAGGTCTCCGGCGGGACGCTCGCCGCCGGGGACGACGCCGCGGACGCCCGCTGGTTCGCCCCCGAGGAGCTCCCGCGCCTCCCCCTCACCCCCGGCCTGCTGGACGCCCTGGTCGAGTGGGCGGTCATCGCGCCCGGGTGAGCTCGCGAGGCCCGGTCACGGGACCGCCGCGAGCGTCGCGCACGGCGGTTCCCCAGTGCGCTTCCCGGTCACCGCGACGAGGTGAGCGTGGAGCGCCACAGGGTGAGGTGGTCCGCGCTGTAGGTGGTGGAGCGGCCCAGGGCCACGACCTGCCCGCCGGAGACCGCCACCGCGCCGAGCCACTGGGCGCCGTCGCCGTCCAGGCTGCCCTGGCTCGGGGTGTGGCGCTGCCACTTCAGGCCGTCCTCGGAGGTCCAGGCCGCGCTGTCTCCGGCCCCCGGCGCCCCGTGCCAGCCGACGGCCACCACGCCCTCCGGCGTCGCGGCGAGGTCCTGGACGGCGGACGCCCGGTCGGCGGGGAACCAGGAGAACTCCCAGCTCGCCCCGTTGTCGTCCGACACCGCGCCGAAGGCCCTCGTGCCGTCCTCGGTCCTGGCCGTGCCCGCCGCGACGACGTACCCGCCGTACAGGACCACGTGCCGCAGGCCCGCGGACGTCGCCCCCGGGGGCAGGACCGGCTTGCGCGCGGTCCAGTTGACCCCGTCGGCCGACACCCAGACCACCCCGGTCTCGCGCTCGGCCGTGCCGATGCCGCCGACCGCCACGTACCCCGACGAGGTCGCCGAGACGTCGTGCAGCCGCACCCCCGTACCGCCCGCGGGAAGCTTGGCCGCCCTGGAGTAGCGCTTGAGGTCGGCGGAGAACCACAGGACGGGCACGGTGGCGGCGGGCCCGCGGTCCTCACCCGCCATGACGTAGCCGGACGGCCCCGCGGCCACCGCGTGCGGGGCGAGGAAGTCGTGGTCGCCCGCCGGGGCGAGGGGACCCAGCACCGGCACCCTGCGCCAGCTCTGGCCGTCGGAGGAGGTGAGCATCAGCGGTTCGGTGGAGGAGGCGTCGGTCATCGTGCTGCCCGCGGCCAGCCAGCCCCGCCTGCCGTGCGCGACGTCGGCGAGCGCCTGCCGCCTGGGTCCGCCGAAGAGCTGCGCCGGGCCGCCGGCCTTCCAGTTCTCACCGCTCCCGCTGCTCCAGATCCCGGCGTCGCCGGACACGGCGCCCACCGCGACGAACCTGCCGTCCCCCGCGGCCACCCTGGCCGTCTCGCGGGCGGCTCTGGCGAGGCCCTGGATCCCGCCCAGGGACACCGGCTTGGGCTCGCCCCCCTTGGGGGCGGTGATGAGGACCACCCGGTTGTCCACGTCGGCGGCGCGCTCGTCACCGCCGACGACGAGCGTTCCGGTGTCGGAGAGCGCGAGTGCCCGCAGCGAGCCCGGCACCTCGCCGAGGTCGGTGGTCTTGCTCCAGTCGCGGCCGTCCTCGCTGGTGTGGACGGTGTAGCGCTCGAAGCCCGACTCGACGACCGCGGCCACCCCCGCCGAGGAGGAGGCGAGGCGCTTGACACCCGTGCCCTCGGGCCCCAGGCCGGTGATGGCGCCGCAGGCCTTCCAGTCGGCGCCCTCGGGCGAGCAGTAGACACGGACCTCGCCCTTGTCGCTGCGCTGCTGTGTCGGTACGAGCACGAACCCACCGGCGGCCACGGCCAGCGCGCCCGGCTCCGGGATGACGTCGTCGAGCGCGGCACCGGTCCGCTGCCAGCTCCTGCCCCCGTCGGACGAGCGCAGGATGACCGAGGTGGACTGGCCCTGGGCCGGGTCCGCCAGCGCGACGACGGCGTCCCCCCTGGCGACGACCGCCTTGATGCCGCGCACCTTGTCCGGCATGCCGATCTCCCGGGTCTCCACCCGCTCCCAGGCGCGCCCGTCCGGGGAGACCCAGGCGACGGCCCCGGTGGTGCCGTCGTCCAGTACGGCGGCGCCGACGGCGACGAAACCGTAGCCGGTCCTGGCCAGATCCATGATCTTGTCCCCGCGCGCGAAGGCGCCCAGCTCGCCGGGGTCGGCCGCGTGCCAGCCGTAGCCGTCGGAGCTGGTCCACAGGCCGTGCCCGGAGCCGAGGGGGTCGTTGCCCGCGGCCAGCCAGAGGCCGTCGCCGCCCGCCACCCGGCCCACCGTGGTCGGCCCCGTCTCGTACCCCGCCGGGCCGGTCACCTTGCCCAGCTGCCAGGTCGTGCCGCCGTCGGGAGAGACCAGGAACAGCGGCCTGGGAACCGGGCTGGTGGTGTCGCTGCCGACCGCGACCATGACGGAGCCCACCGAGGCCACCGCGTTGAGCACCTGGTTGGATCCGTTGCCGCCGACACCGGCCAGCGGCACGAAGTTGTCGTCGCCGGAGGTCACCTCGTCGCCGACCAGCCGGAGGCCGGTGGCGAACGGGCTGCTCACCCAGCCCCACAGGACCAGGCCGCCGCCGACCGCGACGGTGAGGACCAGGACCATCAGGAACGGGATCACCAGCCCCCGGCCGCGCCTGCGCCTGGTCGGGGTGGAACGGCGCACGGCGGAGGGCGCGGTGGCCGGGCGGTGGTGCCGCCCGCCGTTCGGCCCCCGCCTGCCGGGCGGGCCCTGCGCGACGAGCAGGTCGGGCCTGGCGGGCCTGCCGCCGGGCGGGCGCCCGACCCTGCGTACGGGTTCGAAGTCGTCCTCGACCGGCACGGAGGGCCGCTCGTGCTCGGCGGACCGCTCGTGCTCGGCGGGCCGCTCAGGGTCGGCAGGCCATTCGTGCTCGGCGATCCGTTCGGGCTCGGCGGGCCGTCCCGGCTCGAAAGGCCGTCCGGGCCTGGAGCCGGGTTCCGATCCGGGTTCCGGTCTGGGATCGGGTCCGGATTCCGGTTCCGGCGCCGGTTCCGGCGTCGCCACGATGCTCGGCTCGACCCTGATCCGCTCCTCGGGCGCGGGCGGAGGCTCCGTCCGCCCGTCTCCCCCCGGCTCCCGGGAGGGCGCCGAGGCGACCAGGAGGTCGGGCCGTTCCGCCCTTCTCCTGCCCCTGCGCTCGGGGGCGGGCCCGGAGGCGACCAGGAGGTCCGGACGGTCCACCAGGCGCGGACGCCCCCGCTCGGGCGTGGCGTGGCGTCCAGGCCCCGCGGGCCTCTCCTCGTCGGACGGGGAATCGGCGGCGGGGTCGGCGGGAGGCTCCTGCGGGGTCGGCGGCCCGGCGGGACGGGATACGGGAGGCTGTGGCGAGGGAGGCTGGGACGCGGGAGGCTGGGGTGCGGGGCCGTAGGGGCGGGCGTACGGGCGGCGACGCTCGCCGCCGAGGCCCTCGGGACGGGCCTGGGGCGGTTCGCCGTCGTCCGGGGTGGGCGCCGCGAACGGCGGGAGCATCCACGGGGAGGCCATGGGGAGCCCTCGCGCCGCGTCGTCGGAGGGGCCCGGCGGGGAGTGCTGGATCGTCGGCGGGGACGTGTGGGACTCCTGGGACCTGCCTTCGTGTACAGCATCGTCGTGAACGCCGTCGTCGTCCGCCGGCCACTCTCGCGAGCGCGGGTCGTGGGGGCCCGAGGCCACGCTCAGCACCTCCTCGCAGGAAGCCCGTTCCAGCCCGGAGTCACCACCCCGGACCGTTCCAGTCGTCTCCGTAACAGCAGGCCGCAACCCCTACGGATGCGGCAAATCGCACGCGACCCTACTACTACCCCGTTCTCCGGAAACGATCACCTCCCACGGCCGGATACCCGGCCGTCGTGCGTACACAGTCAAGAGCAACACGTTAGGGCCGCGATGACGAGACCTCTCTAGTCAGATTTATCAACTGAGCGCCGGAATTGTCAGGTTTTATCCTTTAAATTTCAAAAACATCAGCCACTGGAAGATCCCCCTGAACCCCCCGTCGCGAGGACTGTCACGAGGAGCGGCGGCGGGGAGCGAAAGACCGGCGAGCCCCGAGATCATCTCGGCATCACCTCGCTGCCCCTTCTCGCGCGTGCGGGTCGCCGCTAAATGCCGCCTCGCTCCGCCTGGAGTCGCGAGGCATCACGGCCGGCGGCGGCCCGACTCCGGCAGGAAGCCTCCGGCAGGAATCCGATTTCGCCGGCCCGTGTGCGGATTAGTTCACAGACTCCCGGAACGACGGCATGTACACCTGGCTTCACAACCCACCACCCCAGGGAGCGGACATGACACGGCTGGGGCCCGTATACACACTGGCGGCGGGAGCGGTGATGGCCGTCGCCCTCGGCGTGGCCAGCGCCACCACCTCACCGACCACACAGACAGTCAACGCGCAGGACGACGTACCCGCCCCGGTGGCCCAGGCCACCACGGCCACCACGGAGGCGTCGCCCGAACCGGAGCCGGAGGCCGTCAAGACGGCCAGGCCCACCCCCGTCAAGGCCGACTACGCCGGGCGGGTCACCGGCAACGGCGGGCTGGTCGCCATCTCCATCAGGAACGGCAAGGCGGTCGGCTACTTCTGCGACGGCAAGATCGAGGCCTGGATGAAAGGCAGGGCCGCCGACGGCAAGGTCACCCTGTCCGGCCGCGGCAACGCCTCGATCACCGCCCGGCTCTCCGGCGGCAAGGCCGCGGGGACCCTCGGTTTCGGCGGCAGGAAGTGGAGCTTCAAGGCTCCGACCGTGAAGAAGCCCTCCGGCCTCTACCGGGCGACCGCGCTCGTACGCGGCGCGAACGTCCGCGCCGGATGGATCTATCTCGACGACGGCACCAGGGTCGGCCTCACCCTCGTGGGCGACGAGGTCGCCGACGTGCCGATCCCCGAGCCGGGCGAGAACGCCGTCGTGAACGGCGTGGAAGTCGATCCGCAGGACGTCGACGAGTTCATCGAGGGGTTCTGATGAGTGACACGCGGATCACGCCGGTCCAGCACCGGCAGCCGAACACCGTAGCGCCGTTCCTCGTCCCGCTCGTCGTCGGCGGGCTGGTCGCGGTCGGGCTGGGCGTCTACGGCCGCGTCCACGCGCCCACCGGGTACGCGATCGGCCTGGCCGGGTTCTCCGGGGCGCTGGCCATGAAGGCCTGGCTCACCACCGGCGCGTTCCTGCTGGCGCTGGTCCAGCTCTTCTCGGCGCTGGTCATGTGGGGCCGGATCAAGCTGGACGTGCCGTGGATCGGGAGCCTGCACCGCTGGTCGGGGCGCGTGGCGTTCATCCTGACGATCCCGGTGGCGCTCCACTGCCTGTACGCGCTGGGCACCCAGTTCGACGTGCCGCGCGTGATGATCCACTCGCTGCTCGGCTGCTTCTTCTACGGTGTCTTCACCGCGAAGATGCTGTCGCTGCCCAGGCGGGGCCTGCCCGGCTGGACCCTCCCGGTCCTCGGCGGGCTGACCTTCGTCGCCCTGACCGGCCTCTGGCTCACCTCGTCGTTCTGGTTCTTCACCACCATCGGGGTCAAGCTGTAGGCGGGGTGAAGGCCGTGGTGCGCCGCAACCCGGCGGCCCTGCCCTTCGCCGCGACCACCAGCGCCATCTTCCTGGACGCCTCGTCGATCATCTCGTCGCCGAGCATGACCGCGCCGCGCCTCTCGACCGTCGTGTAGTACTCGTACGCGTCGAGGATCAGCTCGGCGTGGTCATAGTCCTCCTGCGGCGGCGAGAACACCTCGTTCGCGACCTCGATCTGGGAGGGGTGCAGCACCCACTTCCCGTCGAACCCGAGCGCCGCGGCCCGCCCCGCCACCCGGCGGAAACCGTCGAGATCCCTGATCGCCAGGTACGGGCCGTCGACGGCCTGCAGGTCGTGTGTCCTGGCGGCCATCAGGATCCGCATCAGGATGTAGTGGTAGGCGTCGCCCTCGGTGTAGCCGGGCGGCTGCTCGCCGACCACCAGGGTCCGCATGTTGATCGAGGCCATGAAGTCGGCCGGGCCGAACACGAGCGTCTCCAGGCGCGGGGACGCGCCGCCGATGGCGTCGACGTTGACCAGGCCCCTGGCGTTCTCGATCTGGGCCTCGATGCCGATCCGGCCGACCGGGAGGCCGTTCGCCTTCTCGATCTGGGTGAGCAGCGTGTCGAGCCACATCACCTGGGCCGCGTCCTCCACCTTGGGCAGCATCAGGCAGTCGACGAACTCCCCCGCGCCCTCCACGACCTCGATGACGTCCCGGTAGGTCCACTGGGTGCCGAGGTCGTTGACCCGGACGACCCTCGTCCTGCCCGACCAGTCGCCCTCGCGCAGGGCGGCCACGATGTTCTTGCGCGCGCCCTCCTTGGCGAGCGGCGCGACGGAGTCCTCCAGGTCGAGGAAGACCTCGTCGGCGGGCAGCCCCTGTGCCTTCTCCAGGAATCTGGGGTTGCTGCCGGGCACCGCGAGGCACGATCGTCGGGAACGCATGGGGAACACGCTAACGCCCGCCCGGGGACGGACGACAGGCCGGAGGGACGTCGACGGACGTTATGGCGTCCGCACAAAGACCCCGCCCTCTTCTTGGCGGTGATCTCGTAGGACCCTTGCCGGAGATGTCAGAAGAATGGACATCAAGAATCTGTCAAAGGAGACCAGCACGATGGCAAACGCCTCTTCGGTGGCCAGGCCCGCCGTACTGTCCGATCTCATCCCCGCCTCCCGCGTCCGCGACGTCGCGCTCGTGGTCGGCGGCGCCGCCCTGACGGGCCTGGCGGCGCAGCTCAGCTTCCCGCTGCCCGGCTCGCCGGTGCCGGTCAGCGGACAGACCTTCGCGGTCGTGCTGGTCGGCGCCGCCCTCGGCATGAACCGCGCGGTGCTGAGCATGGCGCTCTACATGCTGGTCGGCGTCGCGGGCGTGCCGTGGTTCGCCGACGGCGCCTCCGGCTTCGGCGGAGCGTCCTTCGGGTACGTCATCGGCTTCATCGCCGCGGCGGCCGTCGTCGGCAAGCTCGCCGAGCGCGGCGGCGACCGCACCGTCCCGCGCACGATCGGCACGATGATCCTCGGCAACCTGGTCATCTACGCCTTCGGCCTGCCGGTCCTCGTCGCCGTCGCCCAGGTGGATCTCGCCACCGGCCTCTCCCTCGGCGTGCTGCCCTTCCTGCTCGGCGACGCCCTCAAGATCGTCGTCGCGGCCGGGCTGCTCCCGGCGGCCTGGAGGCTCTCGCGGCGCTGACCCGGCGGCGTGTATGGCCTGTACCGCCATTCCGGGAGGCACAGGCCGTACATTCGTCTCATGGGCGTGATCGAGGAGGGCGCGAAGAAGTCGAGCGTCCTGTGGCTGTCGCTGGACCGGCCCCGGCTGGCCTGGCACACCTGGCACGACGGCGCGATCTACCTGGTCACCGGCGGGGGCGAGCAGCCGCTGCCGGGGCTGGCCGAGGCCGGGGAGGTGCGGGTGACGCTGCGCAGCAAGGACAACGGCGGGCGCCTGGTGGCCTTCGAGGCCTCCGTGGAGGTGGTGGACCAGGCGAAGGCCCCCGACGCGGTCGCCGCGCTCGCCAAGGAGCGGCTCAACGCCCCCGACGGCACGAGGCTGCTGGAACGCTGGGCGGTGGCCTCCAAGGTGATACGGCTCGTCCCGCGCGAGCCCGCCTGACCGCACGTCGCGAGCCGCCTGAGTGTGAGGCCGCCCGGCCACGAGTCTCCCGGCACGGCCCCGACGTCCGTCAGGGCCGCCGAGGCCGTCCTGCGGCGTTCGCCCCGGCTCAACCCCGACTCACCCCGGCTCACCCCACGGGACCGGCTCACCCCACGGGACCGGCTCACCCCACGGGAGCGGGCTCCCCGGCCTCACGCGCGGTCACGGGCGCGGGCAGCGCGGCCGTGGCCCGCTGGGCCAGGTAGGCGCCGGCCAGGACGATCACGCCCCCCGCGATCTGGAAGGGCCCGAGCGCCTCGCCCAGCAGGATCCAGGCGACCACCGCCCCGGCGATGACCTCCAGCGAGGCGACCGTGGCGCCGATGGCGGCCGACAGGCGGCGGATCGCGAGGACGCCGAGGATGTAGGCGGCGGCCGTGGCGACCACGATCAGCCAGACCAGCGCCCCGACGACCGGCAGCGTGTGGCCGCCCTCGGGGGTGGCCGTCCCGCTGATCGTCCCCCAGGGGATGTTCCACGGCCGGGAGATCGGCAGGAGTGCCGCGGCGGCGCCGAGCAGACCCCAGGCGATCAGGCCGAGCGGGTCGATGTCGTCACCGAAGCTGTCGCTGAGCAGGAAGTATCCGGCGCAGCCCGTCATCGCGGCGAAGGCGAGCAGCAGGCCCAGCGGGTCGAGGGCGAGACCCGACCAGACCTCCACCACGATGCCGAGCCCGACCACGGCGACGACGGCACCGGCGAAGGCCGCCCGGGGCAGCCGTACCCGCCGGACGAACCGCACCCAGAGCACCACCAGCACCGGCGAGGTGTACTCGATCAGCAGGGTGACGCCGACCGGCAGCCGGGTGATCGCCGCGAAGAACAGCGCCTGCACACCGGCGACCGCGATCATCGCGTACGCCAGGAGGAACGGCAGCCGCGAGCGGGGGATGCGCAGGGCCGAGGGCCGGGTGACCGCGAGGATGCCGACGAGCAGCAGCCCGGCGCCCGCCATCCGGATCCAGACCGCCTCCAGCGGGGCCAGCCCCGCCGCGCCCAGGTATTTGGCCATGGGTCCCGAGAAGGCGAAGCACAGGGACGACGCGAGCGCGATCAGCAGTCCTGCACGTCTCATGACCCACCGTTTCTGTAATTACCGTTAAGCACGTTTGATGCTGGCATGTCGACATATCGGACAGCAAGCCGATTCCAGATCGTGAGCCGGGGAGCGTGGCAGCGACCGGCCGGTCCGAGATGCGGCCTACGCTTCAGATGTGAGGATCTTCATCGCGCGTCTCGCCGGCACCCCGGTCTTCGACCCCGCCGGGGACCAGATCGGCCGGGTCCGCGACGTGGTGGTGGCCATCGCCGGCAGTACTCCGCCGCACGTCCACGGCCTGGTCGTCGAGGTACAGCCCCGGCGCAGGGTCTTCCTGCCGATCACCCGGATACGGTCCGCCAAGGCGGGGGCCGTCGTCTTCAGCGGCCAGCTCAACATGCGCAGGTTCGAGCAGCGGGCGACCGAGACCCTGGCCATCGCCGAGCTGCTCGACCTCCACGTGGAGGTCGAGGGCGAGCGGATGACGGTCCTGGACCTCGCCATGGAGGAGAACCGGCGCTCCGAGTGGCTGATCACCAAGGTGGCGGTGGTCGGGAGCGCCCCGGGCCTGGGGCTGCGACGGCGCGGCGTGACCAAGATCGTCGACTGGGGCGAGGTCCGCGGCTTCGGCGCCGTCCAGAAGGACCAGGGCGCGGCCAACCTGCTGGTCGCCTTCGAGTCGATGCGCGCCGCCGACCTGGCCGGGGCCCTGCACGAGCTGCCCGACAAGCGGCGGGTCGAGGTGGCGGCGGCCCTCGACGACGTACGGCTCGCGGACGTGCTGGAGGAGCTCCCCGAACGGGACCAGATCGGCATCCTGAGCAGGCTCGCCCCCGAGCGGGCCGCGGACGTGCTGGAGGAGATGAACCCCGACGACGCGGCCGACCTGCTCCAGGACCTGCCCGCCGAGCAGGCGGAGGCGCTGATGGCGCTGATGGAGCCCGAGGAGGCCGCGCCGGTCAGGCGGCTGCTGATCTACCCCGAGAACACCGCGGGCGGGATAATGACGAGCGAGCCGGTGGTCCTGCCGCCGAACGCGACGGTCGCCGAGGCGCTGGCCAGCATCCGCCAGCGCGAACTCACCCCGGCGGTGGCCGCGCAGGTCTACGTGGCCCGGCCGCCCGTCGAGACCCCCACCGGCCGTTTCCTCGGCCTGGCCCACTTCCAGCGGCTGTTGCGCGAACCGCCCTCGACCCTGCTCGGCGGCATCCTGGACACCTCCCTGGACCCGATCAGGCCGGGGTTCAGCCTGAACCAGGTGACGTCCTACCTGGCCAACTACAATCTCGTCGCGGCCCCCGTGGTGAACGAGGCGGGCCGCCTGGTCGGCGCCGTCACCGTGGACGACGTGCTCGACCACCTGCTGCCGCACGACTGGCGCGAGCGGGACGACCGGTCGAGGGAGGGCGAGAGTGCCTGACCGCCTCGACCAGCCCAGGCAGCCCGGCCCTCGGCTACGCCCCCACTACGACCCCGAGGCGTTCGGACGGCTGTCGGAGCGGATCGCCCGCTTCCTCGGCACCGCCAGGTTCCTCGTCTACATGACGGGTTTCGTCGCCGTCTGGGTCCTGTGGAACGTCCTCGCCCCCCAGTCGCTGAAGTTCGACCCGTACCCGTTCATCTTCCTGACGCTGATCCTGTCGCTCCAGGCCTCGTACGCGGCGCCGCTGATCCTGCTCGCCCAGAACCGGCAGGACGACCGCGACCGGGTCCAGAACGAGCACGACCGCAGGGCGGCGGAGCGGAACCAGGCCGACCTGGACTACCTCACCCGGGAGATCGCCGCCCTGCGGATGGCGCTCGGCGAGGTGGCGACGCGCGACTACATCCGTTCGGAGCTGCAACGCCTGCAGGAGGACCTCCAGGAGCCCCAGGGGGCCGTGGAGTCGTGAGCCGGAGGGGTTCCCCGGCCCTCCTCCCGCCCGGCGGACGCGCGACCTGAGCACCGCACACGGCGGCCACCGGCGGACCGGTCCCCCGGCGTCCAAGGGTCACCGCACCCGGCACACGGGACGGGGGGTGAGCCGGGCGGGAGGCCCGGCTCACCCCCCGCCCACACCTCGCGGCCCTCCCGGGAGTCGGAGACCCCCGGAGATCGGCCTCCTCGGGGTCAGAGGCTCCCGGAGATCAGTAGAACAGGTTCTCCGGCTCCGGCAGGTCCAGCTGCCGCGGGCCGGTCCACCTGGCCGTGTCCTTCGGCACGTCGGTGCCGCGCAGGGTGCTGAGCGCCAGCGGCAGGAGCACCTTGCTCCCGGCCAGGTCGACGGTGACGTTCGCGCCGGTGGCCCTCTCGTCGCTGTAGGTCGAGTCGGTGCCCGCGATCACGAGGGCGAGCCTGTGCCCCTTCTTGAAGACGTAGTCCTGCGGCAGCGTCTCCCAGCTCACCCTGCCGTAGGTGCCGGTGGGCAGCGGTGAGGGCGCGCTGAGCGAGTCGCGGTTCTGCACGTCGATCCAGCCCCGGGCGACGATCTCCAGCGGACGGGTGGCCCGGTTGGTGACGACCTGCCTGTAGCAGGCGTCGTCGGAGGCCGTGCTCTCGCCGTGGCAGCTCTCCTCGGTGACCGTGGTGATGCCCTGGCCGCGCCGCCAGTCGATCCGGGTGTCCTCGCCGAAGTCGACGAGGAGGGCGGTCAGGTTCGAGGTGGGCCTGTCGAGCGCGACGCGCAGGTCCACCACGGGCGTGCCGGACAGGCGCAGGTCCAGCGGCAGCGCGCCGGTGGTGAAGGCCACCCGCCCCGGCTTGGCCGTGCCGACGTCGGCGACCATCGCCTCCTCGGACTGGCGAATGTCGGTGAACGTGGCGGTCTGCCCCTTCCTCGCCGGTACGAGGCCGAACGAGCCGTCCGCCGCGGGCCGGAAGGGGATCTTCAGGGCGAGCGGGGCGGGCCAGTCGTGCTGGGTGGTCCAGCGGTCGAGGCTGCTCTGCACGTCGGCGCGGGGCTCGCTCATGATGCCGTTCCGCACGCCGAGCAGCCAGTGGTCGAACCAGCGGTGCAGCGTGTCGACCCAGAGGTCACGACGTCCCTCGAAGTCGAAGGGGTCCACGTGCTGGTACTGCCCGACCCAGATCTTGCGGGGCACGTTCCGGTCGGCCAGGGCCTTCCACCACTTGGAGAAGTTGTCGGGCATGACGTTGAGGTCGTTGACCGTGTGCACGGCGAAGACGCTGGCGCGCACCTTGGAGACGTCGCCCAGCGAGCCCGCGATGTAGTCGCGCTCGGCCCAGAAGCCGTTGTAGTTCCCGGTGTCGTCGGCGTCCTCGGCGTCCAGGCGCGCCCAGGTGGCCGCGCACCTGGCCGTGGGGTCGCTGTCGACGTAGTCGCCCAGCCACGACATGTAGTCGTAGTTGTAG
This sequence comes from Streptosporangium vulgare, assembly GCF_042428775.1. Classification (NCBI taxonomy): domain Bacteria; kingdom Bacillati; phylum Actinomycetota; class Actinomycetes; order Streptosporangiales; family Streptosporangiaceae; genus Streptosporangium; species Streptosporangium vulgare. Next base: position 86,045 of record NZ_JBHMBS010000010.1, read on the forward strand.
ATCACTCCGTTGGAGCGCTGGTACTTGTACCAGGAGCTGATCGCCGAGATCGGGACGATCGTCTCCAGTCCCCGCACGCCGGTCGCCGCCACGGCGTTGGCCAGCGTGCCGTCGTACGACTTGCCGATCATCGCGGCCCTGCCGGTGGTCCAGTCCGCGACCGCGGGCGTGCCGTCGGCGCGGTAGGCGGTGGCGCGGCCGTTCAGCCAGTCGATGACGGCCTTGCCGCCCAGCACGTCGGCCCGCCCTCCGACGTCGGGACAGCCGTCGGACCTGGTGGTCCCGATCATGTCGACGTTGAGGACGGCGTATCCGCGCGGCACGAAGTAGTTGTCGTAGTACAGGGGGAACTTCGTGACGTTCCCGGCGGCGTCGTAGACCTTCCGCTCGGCCTCGTTGCCCCGGCCGGAGTTGTCGTAGTACGGGCTCTCGTCGATGATCACCGGCACCTTGAGCCCGGGACCGGACTCCTTCGGCCTGATGATGTCGACACGGACCCGGTCCGGCCTTCCGTCGGCGTCGCTGTCGACGCTCGACTCGACGTAGACGTGCTCGCGGACGGCGTCGGCGTACGAGAAGACCGGCTGGGTCCGTCCCCGCTCGACGGTGAGAGAGGGTTGGGCGGTCGCGTGGGCCGGGGTGACACCCGCCGCGACCACGATGAGGGCGGTGAGGGCTGCTCGTAACTTTGGCATCGAGCCTCCGCATTAGTCGTGAATATCCGCAATCTCCACGAGTGTCCGTATGGTCGGCAAGATCCTTTATGCGTTCGACATCACTCTGGGGTTGGCATGTGACATGGCGCCCGACACCCTTGTCCGAAGAGGGGTCAGAACGGCAGAACCGGGCCACGGCAGGCGGAAAGCCCGTCAGGTGCCCCAGAAAAGACCGACGAGCCGGTACGGGTCGGTACGGGCCGGCGTCGCCCCCGGGAGCGGGGGCCTACAGAGCCGAAGAAGAGCTCGTCAGCACAGGCCGACGTTGGGCCGGGGGCCGGAGAAGGGCTCGTCAGCACGGGTCGCGGCGTCGGCCGGGGCCGGGGGGCGGGGAAGAAGCGTCCGCCAGTAGCCGGGGAAGACTTGTCAGTACGGGTCGCTGTCACCCTGGGGGTCGGGGAAGAGCTTGTTCAGCATGGCCGCGCACCGCCGCAGCTCGTCGGCGTCGAGCATGTCCAGAAACTGGGCGCGGACCCCGCGCAGGTACGTGGGGCCGGCCTCGGCCAGCCGCGCGGTGCCCGCGTCCGTCAGGACCGCGAACAGCCCCCGCGCGTCGCTGGTGCAGGCCTCGCGCTCGACCAGGCCCTCGCGCTGGAGGCGGTCGATGAGCCGGGTCAGGCCGCTGCGCGAGAGCAGCACCCGCTCGGCCAGGTCGTTCATCCTCAGCCGCCGCTCGGGCGCCTCGGACAGCTGCGACAGGACCTCGTACGAAGGCAGGGCCAGGTCGTGCTCGACCAGCAGGTCGGCCTCCAGCGCCCGGGTGATGCGCACCTGGGCCCGCTGGAGCGTGCGCCAGACCACCAGCTCCGCCGAGCCGACGCTCTCTCTTGACTCGCCCGCCGTGAGGGTCACGGAGTAACCTTAGAACGTTGCACGCGCATCTACACAGCGAATTGTCCGAATTCAGTGATCATCGCCGGACTCGGAATTCCTCCTGGCGTCCTCGGGTTCATACCATGGGCTCACGACGCCGACCGTTCCCCGATGGGATCGGCCTCCTGCCAAGCCATACGGGCGCCACGACGGGCAGGTCCCGCCCGTGAGACGCCTCATCGATAACAGACAAGGAGGGACGGCATCCCCCGTCGCCTCAGGGTGGCGTGATTGCCGACACTTCGATGGCACCTACCCCGGAACTGGTGATGGCCGCCCTCGCGACCGTCAACGACCCTGAGATCCGTCGGCCGATCACCGAACTCGACATGGTCAAGAGCGTCGACATCTCCCCCGAGGGAGCCGTACGTGTCGCGATCTTCCTGACGGTCTCCGGCTGTCCCATGAAGGACACCATCACCCGGGACGTCACCGGCGCGGTCTCCAAAATCGACGGAGTGACCGGCGTCTCCGTCGAGATGGACGTCATGAGCACCGAGCAGCGCAAGACGCTGCAGACCAAGCTGCGCGGCAACAAGGGTCCCGAGAAGGAGATCCCCTTCGCCCAGCCCGGCTCGCTCACCCGCGTCTTCGCGGTCGCCTCCGGCAAGGGCGGCGTCGGCAAGTCGTCCGTCACCGTCAACCTCGCCGCCGCGATGGCCGCGAGCGGCCTGAAGGTCGGCGTCGTCGACGCCGACATCTACGGTCACAGTATTCCCCGCATGCTCGGCGTCTCCGAGCGGCCCACCAAGGTCGAGGACATGATCATGCCGCCGGTGGCGCATGACATCAAGGTCATCTCGGTCGGCATGTTCAAGCCGGAGGGCAACACCCCGGTCGTGTGGCGCGGCCCGATGCTCGACCGGGCCCTGCACCAGTTCCTGGCCGACGTCTACTGGGGCGACCTGGACGTGCTGCTGATGGACCTGCCCCCGGGGACCGGCGACATCGCGATCTCCGTGGCGCAGCGGATGCCGTCGGCGGAGCTCCTGGTGGTGACCACCCCGCAACAGGCCGCCGCCGAGGTCGCCGAGCGCGCCGGATCGATCGCCGTCCAGACCCACCAGCAGATCGCCGGTGTCATCGAGAACATGTCGTGGCTGCCCTGCCCGCACTGCGACGAGCGGATCTCGGTCTTCGGCGAGGGCGGCGGCCAGACCGTGGCCGACGCGCTGACCCGCACCCTCGGCGCCCGGGTGCCGCTCCTGGGCCAGGTGCCCATCGACATGCGCCTGCGCGAGGGCGGCGACGAGGGCAAGCCGCTGGTGCTGACCGACCCGGACGCCCCCGCGGCGGCCGAGCTGAGCCGCATCGCCGCCTCCCTGAGCAAGAAGTCGGGCAGCATCAAGGGCCTCCAGCTCGGCATCTCGCCCACCCGGCGCTGAGGTCCCGGCCCGCGACACCCTGGGAGGCCGGACCGCCGGTCCGGCCTCTTGCCCGGCACTTCCCCCGCACTCTCCCGACATGACGACGGCGGCGCCCCTCCACCGGGGCGCCGCCGTCGTCATGTGTGAGCTGTGAAGCAGTCCGGCCGTGCGCGACAACGACCGCGGAAGAACCAGGTCAGCCGGACAAACCGTAAAAAATACGCAAAGCTCGGCGATCAGGTCGCGTCGGAGTCGTACGGGGGGATCTCGCCGTAGCCCAGTTCGTCGGCGACGCTCATCGCGTGGTCGGCCGGTTCGGCGGTCGCGGTGGCGGTCGAGGTGCCGTTCCAGTCGTCTTCCAGGTCGGCGGTGAGGTGCTTGCGGACGAAGTTCTTCGGGTTGAGGTCGGCCGGGTCGAAGTCGGCGAACTCGGGCCCGAGCCCCGTCCGCAGGTCGTCTCTGGCGTTGTTGGCCATCCGGCGCAGGTTGCGCAGCGTCTTGCCCGCCTGCGAGGCCGCCTGGGGAAGCTTCTCCGGGCCGAAGACGAGAAGGGCGATCACCACCAGCGCCACGATCTCAGGCCAGCCGAGTCCGAACACGGTGATCTCCTACCGGGAGGATGCCAGAAGCTCCTCTCCGGCCGTACACCGGAGAGGTTCCACACTAACGCCCCGACTCGGGAGCACGCGCCCCGCCCTCACACTCAGGAGGGTTTGGGAGAGGGCTGCTCGGGCGCGGCGCCGACGGTCACCGTCGCGGTGCTCTCCTGGCCGCCACGCTGGTACTTGATCGAGAGCTTCTCGCCGGGGGCCCGGTTGCGGATCATGGCGATCAGCTCGTTGCCGTCCTGGAGCACGACGCCCTCGACCTCCAGGATGACGTCTCCGGGCTTGAGACCCGCCTGGGCGGCGGGACCGTTCGGCTCGACCGGCTGGGTGCCCTGCCTGGGCTCGGTGGCGATCCGCACCCCGACGCCCTGGTACGTCGGGTCGATGGCGACGCCGATCCGCGACTTCTTGGCCTTGCCCGTGGTGATCAGCTCCTGGGCGACGCGCCGGGCGTGGTTCACCGGGATGGCGAAGCCGAGGCCGATGCTGCCGCTCTGGCCGCCGACCGACCTGCCGAGCGTCGCGATCGCCGAGTTGACGCCGATGACCTCGCCGTTGACGTTGACCAGCGGGCCCCCCGAGTTTCCGGGGTTGATGGCGGCGTCGGTCTGCACGGCGCTGAGCCAGGTCGCCTCGGAGCTGTTCTCCTCGCCCGCCTGGACGGGACGGTTGAGCGAGCTGACGATGCCGGAGGTGACGGTGCCGGTCAGGCCCAGCGGGGAGCCGATGGCGATGACCGGGTCGCCCACGACCACGTTGTCGGAGTTGCCGAGGGTGATCTCGGGGGCGCCGAAGGTCTCCGCCGGCTTGACCACGGCCAGGTCGGACTCGGGGTCGGTGCCCACGACGATGGCGGAGGTGGACTTGCGGTTGTTGAACTGGATCTGGATCTGACCGGTCGTTCCGGCGTTGGCCACCACGTGGTTGTTGGTCACCACGTAGCCGCCCTTGATCAGGAAACCGGAGCCGGTGCTGGAGCTCGCCCCGCCCTCGACGGCCAGCGACACCACGCTGGGCAGGACCTTCGAGGCCACGCCCGCGACGGACTCCGGGGGGCGGACGTTGGAGCCCGTCGGCGCCCCGCCCAGACTGAAGGAGGGGTCGCGTCCCGAGCCCGCGGGCTTGGTGAGGAGGTAGGTGCCGACACTGCCCAGCGTGGAGGCGAGCAGCGCGATCATCAGGGCGAGGACCACCAGCGTGGTGGTGCGGGGCCCGCGCCGGACGGGCGCGGGCGCGGCCGGGACGCCGAAGCTCCCGGGACCGCCCGGACTCCCCGGAGGCGGCGCCCAGCCCGGCCCCATGCCGAACGCCTGGGCGGGTGGCGGGGGCGGAGCGGGCTGGGAGGCGAAGACCGCCGTGTCGTACCTGGGCCTGCCCGAGGGATCACCCCAGTGCTCCCCGGTGAAGCCGGGCTCGCGGCCGCCCTCGCCGGGCGGCACGTCCCTGTCGCGGCCGTCGCCGTACCTGTCGTCGTGCCTGTCGTCGTGGCGGAGCAGCTCGGGCTGGTCCTGCCGGCCGCCGCCCCACCGGGCGGGGTCGGGCGGGGCGCCCAGCTGGCTCCAGCCGTCGTCGCGGGGCCGCTCGGCCGGGAAGGGCCCCTCCCCGGCGGGCAGGAACTCCGGGCGGGAGAACTCGGGGCCGTCCGGGCGGGGGAACTCAGGACCTGAGGAGTCGGCGCGCCGGGACTCGGGAGTGCCGTGTCCGCCGTCGGTGAAGTCCGACGGTGTACGCCCCTCAGCATCGTGCGCCTCGTGGGAGGTACGGGCATCGTCGGTCATCGAATACTCACTACTCCTTGCCTCGCAGGCGGCCGCTCACCGAGCTAACCCGGCAATCTTCCCCCGAGCGGCATACGAGATGTGTAAAGCACGCGTTATCCGAAGGGATTGACCCAGGAGAGCAGACGGCTCGCGCCTCGGCCGAGCCGCGTCCAGAGATCGGGAACGGGCTCGTGCGGCAACGCCGCGACAGCGGCGTCGACCATGTCGGCCGGCGCGTCGGCAAAGACGGTGTAGACATGCCCCCCACTCGCCCAGATCGTCTCCTGCCCAGCTGGGTCTCGAACCCAGATCGTATGCCCCTTGCGCTGCTCCGCATGCCAACCTCGGAGGCGTTCTTCGTCAAGCATCCCAGACTGGATAAAAACCGACACGACTGACAGGCCATCCGAGTAGCCCAGGTACAGATATCCGGGAGGGGTGTCGTGGGCGGCGAACAGCTCCAGGCGCCCCGGCAGGACGCGGGGGAAGCGCCGGCCCTCGCTTTCCAGCCGGGGAAGCTCGGCCAGGTCGAGGCCACCGGCGGCCATCACGGGCACCGCCGCCCCCCGCGTCACCGGGTCGAGCGTCAGATCGACGAAGGCCCCGGCGCTGACGACCCGGCCCTCCGCGTCCATGAGCTCGCGGCGCAGCACCGGGCCCCCGGACTCGTCGAGCCAGTATCGGGCGGCGGTCGTGCCGTCGGCCCGCAGGACGTTCACGAGGCGGGCGGGGCGCCCGCAGGTGAAGCCCTCCCCGGCGGCCACGACCCGGTAGTTGCGGGCCAGGACCTCCAGCATCGCCTCTGACGGGCTGGACATGCCCCCGGCCGGGGCGCCCGGATCGGCGGTCCGTACGGAACCGGAGGGCTCGGCGCGGACCGTCAGCCCCTTTCCCGGGACGTTGCGCACCTCCAGCACCGCGGAGGTGGCGCCTGAGGCGCCCCAGGCGGTGACGTACTGGGTGCCGGAGTATCCGCGGGACCGGCCCGCGACCGCCGCCTCGCGGAGCAGGTGCAGGCCGGTGTCCTCGCTCTCGACGTCGTCCGGCGGCGCGCTGTGCGGGGACCGGACGGCGTACGCCGGACCGCCCGCCACCAGCCCCAGCAGCAACATGGCGGCCAGGATGACCGTGGCGGGCAGCCGGATCACGGAGAGGGAGAGAGAATCGGCGTCGCCGAACCGCCGTAGGGCACGGTGTTCCTGTGCTGGTTGGCGAACATGTCGACCGGCGGCACGACCCGGGGGTTGGGGTCGGTCCCGCCTACCACGAACAGCGTCCCGATCGCCACGGCCGCCGAGGCGACGCCCACCGCGACGTATCCCGCCCTCCGGGCGCGGCGAGGTCCCCCGGCGCGGCCCCGGGGCCGGTTGTCGGGGGGGGCGACGCTGTGCATGCTCGGAATGGGCGCGCCGCCGAAGGTGCGTGGGGCCGGAAAGGGGCGCTCACGCGGGGGCAGCGGGCCGCCGGGCTCCGCCATCCGCAGCAGGGACATCGTCAGGTCCGTCGGCATCGCGGGACCGTCGAGGGAGCGCAACCGGCTCTTCAGCGCCCGCACGGCGTCGACCTCGGCCCTGCAGGGGGCGCAGAAGGTCAGATGCGACAGGGCGCGGTCGCGCTCGTGGTGGTTCAGCTCCCCGTCGACCAGTGCGGAAACGCGTTCTCCAAGGTGACTCATGCGCACTCCTTGCCAAGTGGCTCGTCGTGACATTCGTCATGACTGTGGTTTCTCATGCGAATTCCTCCCCGTGGGTAACGCTCGGGGGGAATTGATCGTTCCGCGGCGCGCGATGCTCCAGCGCCTCACGCAGCTGCGCCCGCCCACGGTGGATGCGGCTTCGTACCGTGCCGAGCTTCACGCCCAGCGTCGCCGCGATCTCCTCGTAGGACAGCCCCTCGATGTCACACAGAACGACGGCCGCGCGGAACTCGGGCGCGAGCGCGTCGAGTGCCGCCTGGATGTCGGGCTCCAGATGGGTGTCGTCGTACACCTGTGCGGGAGAAGGCTCGCGCCCGCGCAGCCGCTCGGCGGCGTCGTCGGCGAGCCCCTCGAACCTGATGCGCTGCTTGCGCCGCGCCATGTCGAGGAACAGGTTGGTGGTGATGCGGTGCAGCCAGCCCTCGAAAGTGCCTGGCGTGTAGTTCGACAATGACCTGAAGACCCGGACGAAGACCTCCTGTGTGAGGTCCTCCGCATCGTGCACGTTGCCGGTCAGCCGATAGGCCAGCCGGTAGACGCGCGCCGAGTGCGTCCGGACCACCTCCTCCCATGTAGGAGGTGTCCAATCAGACACGGGAGTTTCGGCCTGGTGGTCGGACTCCTCCACCAGCACTCCTCTCTCCGGGACCACCGCTATCGCCATAGTGCCTGGTTTCGTCCCTTCGTGCGCACTGACTACCTTCAGGACCGGCAAAGGCCGCTTAAACCGTGCAACGCACCGGGGGTGACATGAGTTCCCGATCGGGCCTGCCTCCCTTAGGCTGCGACCCAGCGCCTATATGACTGTGTACGGAGAAAGCGGGAGGAGAGGCCGATGGCAGAGACGCCGACAAGTCCGTTGGAGGCCACTCTGGCCTATGCCGACGAGTTCCACCGGGAGGACGACATCCTGCGGGCCGCGCGCATGCGCGGCGCCGAAGTGGGAGCACCCCCGATCCTGCCCGGTGGCGGCGCCGCCCTCTGCTTCCTCGCCACCGCCATCAACGCCCGCGCCGTCGTGGAGATCGGCACCGGCTGCGGCGTCTCGGGGCTGTGGCTGCTCCGCGGCATGCGCCAGGACGGCACGCTCACCAGCGTGGACGTGGAGCCCGAGCACCAGCGGCTGGCCAGACAGAGCTTCGCCCAGGCCGGGTTCTCCGGCGGCCGGATCCGCCTGATCACCGGCCGCGCCCTCGACGTGCTCCCCCGCCTCTCCGACGGCGGCTACGACCTCGTCTTCTGCGACGGCGCCATGCACGAGTACGCCGACTATCTGGCCGAGTCCGTCCGGCTGCTGCGGGTCGGCGGCATCGTCGTCTTCGACAACGCCCTCTGGGGCAACAGGGTGGCCGACCCCGTGCAGCGGGACCCCGACACGGTCGCCATCAGGGAGCTGGGCAAGCTGGTCCGCTCCGACGAGCGGCTCCGCCCGCTGATGATGCCCCTGGGGGACGGCATCCTGGCAGCCGTCAAGCTCGCCGACTGACACCGTCCGCGACACGCCCCGGGGCCGGGCAATCCCGTTCATACGGGTCCGTCAAGTGATCACCAGGATCCCGAAAGAGGCGGGTCGATCCCCCCTTGAGCGGAAACGATGCCGGTAAGGCCACAACACGGGCCTTTTCCATGATCATCGATATACAGGGGTGCACCATGACCGTTGCCGCCAAGCTGGACAAGCTGCTCGACAAGGAGTACGAGGGAGCCGACCTCAACACGCTTCCCAACGCCCCGGTCAGCGCGCTCTCCGGCGTCAGCGAGAGCGACGCCAGGGATCTGGCCAAGGCGTTCGGTATCAAGACCATCGGCGACCTCGGCCGCAACAAGCACTTCCGGGCCGCGGAGGCCATCGTCAGCCTCTCCGAGGCGAGCAGGTAACGAAGCGCCGGGCGGCGGCGACCCGCGAGCCGGGCGGGCGCCAGGCTCGCGAGCCTGGCGCCGGTCACCGCCTCCCGGTGTCACTGCCTCCCGGTCGTCGCCGTCCGGTCATCGCTTTCCGGTCGTCGCCGTCCGGTCACCGTCGTGGAGCCCCGACAGCCATTCGAGCAGCAGGCGCACGCCGAACCCGGTGGCCCCCTTGCTGAGAACGCCCTCGTCCGCACCGCTGCGGCCCACACCCGCGATGTCCAGGTGCGCCCACGGCCGTCCGCCGGTGAACTCGCGCAGGAACAGCGCCGCGGTGATGGAACCGGCGCCGTAGGTCGACCCGGACTCGATGTTGGCCAGGTCGGCCACGGACGAGTCGAGCGCGGGAACGTAGTCCTCGATCAGGGGCATCCGCCAGAGCCGCTCCCCGCTGCTCTGCCCCGCCCCGGCCAGCGCTCCGGCCAGCTCGTCGTCGGAGGCGAAGACCGCGCCGAGATCCTTGCCCAGGGCGACGCCGATCGCCCCGGTCAGCGTGGCGATGTCGACCATGACGTCCGGGTCCAGCTCCGCGTCGGCGTAGGCCAGCGCGTCGGCCAGGACCAGACGCCCCTCGGCGTCGGTGTTGAGCACCTCCACGGTCCGGCCGCCGTACTGCGTGATCACGTCGGAGGGGCGCTGGGCCGTGCCGGAGAAGGCGTTCTCGGCGGCGGCGACGAGGCCGGTGACCCGCACCCGCACGCCGAGCGCGGCCAGCGCGCCCAGGACCGCGATGACGACGGCCCCGCCGGCCATGTCGGTCTTCATGAACACCATGTTGCTCGTCGGCTTGAGCGAGATGCCGCCGGTGTCGTACGTGATGCCCTTGCCGACCAGGACCACGTGGCCGGTCGCGTCCTCGGGCTCGTAGGAGAGCTGGATCAGCCGGGGCGGGCTCACCGAGCCCTGCCCGACGGCGAGGATGCCGCCGAACCCGCCGGCGCGCAGCTCCCGCTCGTCCCACACCCGCACCGCGACCCCCTGCTCGGCGGCGCGCTCGGCGAGCCAGGCGGGGGACTTCACCGAGGAGGGGGTGTTGGTCAGGTCCCTGGCGAGCGCCACGGCCCCGGCGATCACCCCGGCTTCGGCGATCTCCGCCTCGACCCCCTCGCCGACGAACTCGAGCGTCACCGGGGCGGACTTCGCCTCACCGGCCCTGAAGGTGTACGTCGCCAGCAGCGCGCCCTCCGCGAACGCGGTCACCGGCCCGTCCGGGAGCACGATCCTGATGGCGTCCCTGCCCTTGCCGCGCCGCGCCACCGCCGCGCCCGCCTTGCGCAGGGCGGTCGCCGAGCCGTCGCCGACCCCGTAGAGGAGCACCCGGCCGACGGCGTCGCCGTTCGCGACGGGGACCTCGACGACCTCACCCGCCTCGCCCTTGGCCTTGTGGTGGGCGAGCAGCGCCGCCGCGGGCACCGGCAGCTCGATCTCGGGCGCGAGGTCCTCGGCGAAGGGGACGGCCAGCAGCTCGGCGTCACCGGGAGGCGCGGTTCCGGCCTCCTCCCCGGTGGCGGGCTCCGCGCCCCCGGGGGACGCGGCGGAGAGCCCCTGCGCGTAGGGAACGCGAGGCAGGAGCAGATGGGGGGAGATGGGCATAGGGGTAACTCCAGTCATCAGGCCCGGCGTGGTGGAGAGGGAGGACACCGGGGAGAACACCGGGGGAACACCGCGGCCCTGGCGCGAGCCGCCGTGAGGCGGTCCGGCGGCCAGGGCCGTGTTCGTCGTCGGTCGCGCGGGCCATCGCAGGTGTCATGCTCCCCGAGCAAGCTCAAATAGGGCCCGGCTCCACCACTTCTGTCTTAGATCGGGATCAACCGACTATTTTCTTCAGTTCCTCAGCGAGGGCACTTGCCTCGTCCGCCGAAAGCTCGACGACAAGGCGGCCGCCACCCTCCAGAGGAACCCGCATGACGATCCCCCTGCCTTCCTTGACGACCTCCAGCGGACCATCACCGGTCCTCGGCTTCATAGCCGCCATGCGTGTATCCCTTCCTGCTTCGGGCTCCGGATCTCCGACTGACCCGAGGGTGGCCGACGCATTCACGTCTTCTGTGATGTCCTATTATCCCGCCTCCGCACGGAGAATGGGAACGATCAGTCTCAGCGTCGGCTCATCCGGCGATCAAGACCGTTGTCCGAGACCCCTCAGACGACCAAACTTGTCCTCGTGAACGCCCGCGCCGCTCTCTTCGATCTGTACGGGGACCACCTCAGGTCCCGAGGCGGTCGCGCGTCGGTGGCCGCCCTCGTCCGCCTGCTCGCCCCGCTGGACATCGCGGCTCCCGCCGTGCGCACCGCCGTCTCGCGGATGGTGCGGCAGGGCTGGCTCGCGCCCGCCAGGTTGCCCAGGGGCCCCGGTTACGAGGTCACTCCCAAATGCGTGCACCGCCTCGACGAGGCCGCGCTGAGAATTTACCGAGTCGGAACGATCACGTGGAACGGCCGGTGGCACATCCTCGTGGTGGAACCCGTACGCGAGCGCTCCAGGCGCGAGCGCCTGCGCTCCGATCTGACCTTCATCGGGTACGCGCCGATGTCGGAGACGACCTGGATCGGGCCGCGCCCCGCCCCCGGGCTGGACGCGATCCTCGACGGCGAGGGCCTCTCCGCCGACCGGTTCGACGCGGTGCTCGACGGTGACCCCGCGGCGCTGGTCGCCAGGACCTGGGACCTGGAGGGCATCGGGGCCGCCTACGAGGAGTGGACGGCCCAGGCGATGGACCTGGTCGGCGCGCTGCCCGACAACGCGGGCGACGACCAGGTGTTCGCCACCCGCAGCAGGCTGCTGCACGGGTGGCGCAACTTCCTGTTCCGCGACCCCGGGCTTCCCGCCGAGCTCCTGCCCCGGGGCTGGCCCGGGGAGAAGGCCAGGATCTACTTCGAGCACGAGGCCGGGCGGCTGCTCCCGGCCGCGGCCGCCTTCGTCGACCGTCACCTCGGTGAGGCGTAGCGGGACCGTGGCCGGCACACGTGACGGAACCAGGGTGGAACCCCGGCGAACGCCCGCGAGCGGAGCGAGGCCCGGAATCCGCCGGCCGAGCCGCACGGACAGCCGCACGACAGGGCGGAACCGCACAGACGGCCGCACAGGCCGCACAGGCTGCGTAGGCCGCACATGCCAGGGCCGCACATGCCAGGGCCCGGTGAGCCGCTCGGGCGCCACCGGGACGTCCGGAAGGAGCATCCGTTGAACGACGTTCTCTACTCCGTCGACGACGCCGTCGCCACCATCGTCATCAACCGGCCGGAGGCGATGAACGCGCTGACGGTCCGGGCGAAGACCGCCCTGCTGGAGGCGCTGACCTCGGCGCAGGCGCCCTCGGTGCGGGCGGTGTTGCTGACCGGGTCGGGACGGGCGTTCTGCGCCGGCCAGGACCTGGCGGAACACGCCGCGAACCTGGAGGCGGGCCGGGGGCTGGACGGGACCGTACGCACGCACTACAACCCGATCGTCCGAACGATCATCGAGATGGACAAGCCGGTCGTCGCGGCGGTGAACGGCGTCGCCGCGGGCGCGGGCGCCTCCCTCGCCTTCGCGTGCGACCTGCGGATCGCCTCGGAGAAGGCCAGATTCGCGACGGCCTTCTCGGGGATCGCCCTCGCCCCCGACTCGGGCGCCTCCTGGACCCTCCAGCGCCTGGTCGGCACGGCCCGTGCGACCGAACTCCTGCTGCTCAACGAGCCCTTCGGCGCGAAGCGGGCGCTCGAACTCGGGATCGTCTCGCGGGTCGTCCCGGCCGACGAGCTGGACACCGCGGCCCGCGCCCTGGCCGTGCGGCTGGCGCAGGGCCCCACGAGCGCCTACGCGGCGACCAAACGCGCCCTGCGGTTCGCCGCGACCAGCTCGCCGGCCGAGGCCCTGGAGCTGGAGGCCGACCTCCAGGACGCCTGCGCCAAGACCGCCGACCACCTGAACGCGACCCGCGCCTTCCTCGCCAAGGAGCGCCCCGTCTTCGAGGGGCACTGAGTCTTCGGGGGCACTGACCTCGGGCCGTTCCCGAGGCGGGGGCGTCAGGCCCGGCGTGTCCAGCAGTCGGCCAGGTGGTCGTTGACCAGGCCGATGGCCTGCATCAGCGCGTAGGCGGTGGTCGGGCCGACGAAACGAAAGCCGTGCGCCTTGAGATCCTTGGCCAGGGCCTTGGAACCGGCGGTCTGGGCGGGCACCTCCGCCGGGGTCCTCGGGACGGGCGCGCCGGGATCCGCGTGCTTCCAGACGAGGTCGGACAGGCCGACGCCGAGCGCGGCCCGCGCGTTGGCGATCGTCGCCTCGATCTTGGCCCGGTTTCTGACGATGCCCGCGTCGCCGAGCAGGCGGGCGACGTCCTCGTCGCCGAACGCGGCCACGGCCGGGATGGAGAACCCCTCGAAGGCCGTCCGGAAGTTCTCCCGCTTGCGCAGGATGGTGATCCACGACAGGCCGGACTGGAACGACTCCAGCGCGATCCGCTCGAACACCTGGTCGTCACCGGTGACCGGACGCCCCCACTCCTCGTCGTGGTAGGCGACGTAGTCGGGGGCGGAGGTCGCCCAGCCGCACCGCACGGGCTCCGCGGGCTCCGCGGAGGTCGTGGAGATCACTGAGGTCGCGGCCCGCGAGATCTCGGTCACCGGGAGTCCTCCGTCTCCTGCCGCTCCCCGGCGCGGAGGCCGACGGAACCTGGAGAGAACTCCTTCGACTCCTCCGACTCCTTCAGGTCTTTCGAGTCCTTCGGCTCCGAGGCCCTGACAGAGGAGGGCGATGACGGTGAATCCGGCACCGGGGACGGCTCCGACACTTCGGAGGACTCTGTCGGCTCTGTCCGTTCTGTCGGCTTCGTCGGCTCTGACGGCCTGGCGAACGGCGACACGCCGGACGGTGCGGCGGCCCCGGTCGTCCCGGTGGTCTCAAGGGCTCTGGAAGGCCTCTCCGGCCCGGAGGGCTCCTCGGGCACTTCGCCCTCGCCTTCGGCCGGCGACCCGCTGGAGAGCTCCTCGGCCGCCCCGAAGCCACCCTCACCGGAGGGGCCGGGCGGCGCCTCCTCGCGCTCGGCGCGCGAGAGGGCCGGTGACCCGTTGGACAACTCCTCGGCCACCCCGAAACCGTCCCCGCCGGGAAGCTCGTACGGCGCCTCGAGCCCGCGCTGAGGGGACGGGGAACCGGGGTTGAGCTCGTGGCGGGCCTGGAGCCTGCCGGCGAGCAGTTCCGAGACCCGCTGCTCCAGCACGGCGATCCTGGTGTCACGCTCGCTCAGGGCCCCGGCGACCCGGTTCAGGGTCTCGTCCACGCTCTGCGTGTTGTATCCGACGAGGCTCACCGGAAGCTGGAGGGCCATGAAGTCGACCGCGCCGAGCTGACCCGCCTGGGGCAGGTTCAGTGGAGGCACGTCGGGGGCGAACTCACTCAGCTCGCCTCCCCGGCCCATGGCGACCACCGTGACACCGGCGATGACGGCTACGGCAGCAACAGCTAATACGACCAGCACATACGAATCGTGCCACATCTCCGCTGGCCTAGGATCGGATCATGACGTTCGTCGTGCTCGGGCCCGGTGACCGGGCCGAACCGGGCTGGGTCGAGGCCCGTTCCGTCGGGGAGGTCGAGGAGCTCGTCCGTGCCGGGCACACCGTGGTCGTCACCCCCGCCCGGCTGGCCGCCGCGTCCGCCGAGGACAGCGGGGACGCCGGGAATGCCGGGGAATCCGGGGAATCCGGGGAATCCGCCGCGAGGGAGCGGGACGCCGAGGCCGCGGAGCTCACCGCGGCCTCGATCTGCGCCTGGGCCGGCGCCCGCGTCTTCCGTACGGACCGCGTCGAACAGGTGCGGCTCGCGGTCGAGATGACCGACTCCCTCGCCGGGCGACGCCCGCCCGCGCTAACCCGCCGTGGCCTCGCCTAGCTCCTCCGGGCTCGGCTCCAGGTGCCTGGTCGACTTCTCCAGCAGCCGGAACGCCTCGTCGACCGTGGTGGTCCAGGAGATGGCGTCGAAGACGTTCGGACGGGTGAAGCCCGCCTCGTCCATGCCCTCGACCAGTTCCCGCAGCGGCGTGTAGATCCCCCAGGGGTCGAGGATCACCAGCGGCTTGTCGTGCAGGCCGAGCGTGCGGGACGTCCAGATCTCGAACAGCTCCTCCAGCGTCCCGATGCCGCCGGGCAACACCAGGAAGGCGTCGGAGCGGGCGTCCATGACGCCCTTGCGCTCGCGCATGTCGGTGGTGACCACCAGTTCGTCGGCCCCCTCGTCCGCGAGCTCGATGTCCACCAGCGACTGGGGGATCACCCCGATGGTGCGGGCGCCACCCGCGCGGGCCGCGCGGGCCACGGCTCCCATGCAGGAGACCCTGGCCCCGCCGCTCACCAGGGCGTGCCCCCGGCTCGCGAGCTCGGAGCCGACCTGCTCCGCCAGCTCCAGATACTTCTTGTCGATCTTCTGACTCGATGCGAGGAATACACAAATGAACACGTGCTGACCTTATTCGGCATCACCGACCGTGGTCATGGCCGCCTTCCGCTCTTCCTCCAGCCGTCCGCCCCTGTTGTTGTCGGCCTCCACGATGATCCGGACCGCCTCGTCCACGTCGTCGGTGACGTGGATGAGATCCACGTCCGCCGGGGAGATCTTTCCCGTCCCCACCAGAGCGTTCTTGATCCAGTCGATCAGGCCGCCCCAGAACTCCGTTCCCATGAGCACCACCGGGAAGGAGGTGACCTTCTGGGTCTGGACCAGGGTGAGCGCCTCGAAAAGCTCGTCCATGGTGCCGAAGCCGCCGGGCAGCGTGACGAATCCGCAGGAGTACTTCACGAACATGGTCTTGCGGACGAAGAAGTAGCGGAACTCGATGCCGAGGTCGACGTACTCGTTCATGCTCTGCTCGAAGGGCAGCTCTATGCCCAGGCCCACCGAGACGCCCTCGGCCTCCACGGCCCCCTTGTTGGCGGCCTCCATGCAGCCGGGACCGCCACCGGTGATCACCGCGTAGCCCGCCTCGGACAGCTTGCGGCCCAGCTGGATCCCCATCTCGTACTCGGGGCTGTCCACGGAGGTGCGCGCGGACCCGAAGACGGTCACCGCCTGGGGCAGCTCGGCGAGCTGGCCGAAGCCCTCGACGAACTCGGCCTGGATGCGCAGCACCCGCCACGGGTCCATGTGCAGCCAGTCGGCCGGCCCTCTCCGATCAAGAAGCCGCTGGTCGTGGGTGGAGTCGGAGACGAGATCGCCACGAACGACCGCGGCTCCCTGGCGACGTTCCGGACGTTTTTTCTTCATGCGGGTCACCGTAGCGCTGTCCCAGAAAAATCTTGAAAAATCTCCATGAAAACATGGAACCGGATTTTGAACAGGGTGCGTCTAACTGCCGAGGGTGCTGCTCGGGACTGAAAGTGGCTTTCCCCGCCAAATGGCCGGCGAGGAAAGCCACTTTCATTTGTACCGGCCCCTCCAAGGTCACGCACGGGTCATACACGCCGAGGATCTCGCGAACAGCGCGCGGGTCCCGACGGGCCCGGCCTCTCAGGACAGCCAGCCGAGCATTCCGCGCTCGCAGTCGGCGATCTTCCGCAACGAGACGAACTCGTCCTTCTGGTGCGCCAGATTCGGATCTCCGGGGCCGTAGTTGACCGCGGGCACGCCGAGGCCGGAGAAGAGCGAGACGTCGGTCCAGCCGAGCTTGGCCCGCGGCGTGCCGCCGACGGCGTCGACGAAGGCCGCCGCCACCGAGTGGGTCAGGCCGGGCCGGGCCGCCGCGGCGGCGTCGGTGAAGCGGACCTCGTACCCCTCGAACACCTCGCTCACGTGGGCGCGCGCGTCGTCCAGCGACAGGTCGGGGGCGAAGCGGTAGTTCACGGTCACCACGCACTCGTCGGGGATCACGTTGCCCGCGACACCGCCGCCGATGCCGACCGCGTTCAGGCCCTCGTGGTACTCCAGCCCGTCCACGACGGGAAGCCTGGCCTCGTAGGCGTTCAGGATCGCGAGCACCGGCTCGGCCGCGTGGACGGCGTTCACCCCGAGCCAGGACCTGGCGCTGTGCGACCGCTTGCCCCGGGTGACGACCTGGGCCCTGAGCGTGCCCTGGCAACCGCCCTCGATCACGCCGTCGGTGGGCTCCATGAGCACGGCGAAGTCACCCGCGAGCCAGTCGGGGTGGCTGCGGCTGAGCCGGAGCAGGCCGTTGCGCTCGGCCTCGATCTCCTCGCAGTCGTAGAAGACGTAGGTGACGTCCCTGCTGGGCTCGGGGAGGCCGGCCGCCAGTTTCAGGGCGACCGCGACGCCGGCCTTCATGTCCGAGGTGCCGCAGCCGTACAGCCGGTCGCCCTCGACCCGGCTGGGCAGGTTGCCGACGACGGGGACGGTGTCGAGGTGTCCCGCGATCACCACCCGCTCGCCGCGGCCCAGGTGGGTGCGGGCCACGACGGATTCGCCGTCGCGCTCGACGGTCAGGTGCCGGAGCGGCCGCAGTGCCTCCTCCACGGCGTCGGCCAGGGCCTTCTCGCCGCCGCTGACCGACTCGACGTCCACGATCCGGGCGGTGAGCTCCCCGACATCCTGCGTGAGGTCCAGACGCGTACTCATGCCCGCGACCCTAGTACTCGCACCGGATCCGGCCGAGTCAGGCTCCGCGTGAACCCCCCGCGCCCACTCCCGATCGGCCCCCTCGACACCCGGCCCCACCGGACGACTTCCCCTCACAAGAAGCGGCCTCTCCGTACGAGAAGTGGCCTCTCCGTACAAGGAGCGGTTTGTCTGTACGAGGAGCGACCCCCCGTACGAGGAGTGACCTCCCCGCGCAACCCGCGCAAGGAGCGGCCCGCCGGTGCGGGAGGCGGTCTGCCCGTGCTATCCGTGCAGGAGGCGGTCGAGTTCGGCCCGGCCGGGCCGGTGGCCCTCCTCCAGGCGGTCGAGCACCAGGACGCAGCGCAGGCCGAAGCCGCCGCCGGGAAAGTCGTGCCACCGGGTGCCACCGGTCGCCACGCACCGGTCGGGGACGTGCCCGCGCCCCAGTTCCTCACCCGTCCGCACGTCGACGACCGGGGTCGAGCCCGACAGGACCGTCCCGGCGCCGACCACGGCGCCCCGGCCCACGCGGGCCCCGTCGACGATCACGGCCCGGCCGCCGATCAGCGCGCCGTCCTCGACGACCACGGGCACCGTCCTCGGCGGCTCCCCGGTGGCGAGAGGGTCCTCCTCGCCGTCCCGGCCACCGGTCTCACCGACGACGGCTCCCCCGGACAGCCGGACGTTCCCGCCGATCTGGGCGCCCGCGCCGACCGAGACCCAGGTGCCCACCGTGCTGCCCTCGCCCACGTGGGCGCCGATGTCGACGAACGAGGGCATCAGCACGACGCCCGGCGCCAGGTAGGAGCCCCAGCGGGCGATCGCCCCGGGCACGACGCGCACCCCCTCGACGGAGGTCTTCAGCGGGACGCGGTCGTGGTGGTGGAAGTCGCCCACCTGCGACCTCGCCATGCCGAGCACCCGGAACGCGAGCATGACGGCCCGTCGGGCGCGCTCGTCCACGACCACCTCGCCGGTGCGGGAGACCTCGGCCACCCTGGCCTTGCCGCTGTCGAGCATGTCCACCGCGCCCACCACGACGGCGCGGGCCTCGCCGTCGGCGGGACTCAGCTCGGCCCTGCGCCACCACAGCTCGTCGACGGCCGCGGGCAACGGGCTGGCATCGCTCTGGCTCATGGCCCGGAGCCTATGTTCGCGAGGTTCTACCAGACCGCGCAATCGCGGGGGACCTGTAGGTTCTTGACCGTGCGACGGCGCTTCTCAAAAGGGGTCATCGCGATCATCGTGATCGTGACCGTGCTCGCGGTGGTCATCACCGTGGGTCTCTTCACCTTGCTCAGGCGGGTGACACCGCTCGTCGACCTCGGCGAGGGCTGCAAGATCACAACACCGGAGGGCTCGCTGGAGCTGGATCTCGAACAGGCCAAGGTGGCGGCGGTCATCGCGGCCGTGGCGGCCCGCAGGAGGCTGCCCGAGCGGGCCGTGGTGATCGCCTACGCCACCGCCATGCAGGAGTCCAAGCTGGAGAACCTGAGGGGCGGCGACCGCGACTCGGTCGGCGTGTTCCAGCAGCGCCCCTCCCAGGGCTGGGGCACTCCCGACCAGCTCGTCGACCCGGTCTACGCCTCGGGGAAGTTCTTCGCCGCGCTGGTGAAGGTGAGGAACTACCGCAAGCTGCCGCTCCACGAGGCGGCCCAGGAGGTGCAGCGCTCGGCCGACGGGTCGGCGTACGCCCAGCACGAGGACGACGGGAAGATCCTCGCCGCGGGGTTCACCGGGCGCGTGCCCAAGGCCGTGCACTGCTGGTTCCCCGCCCCGACGGGCAAGACCCCGCTCCCCGACGAGCGGGGGGCCGCGCGCAGGCTCGCCAGGGCCCTGGGGCCGGGGAACGCCCTGGAGGTCCCCTCGCGCAGACGCGGCTGGCTGGTGGCCTCCTGGTCGATCGCCCACGCCAAGACGTTCGGGCTGTCCAGGATCCGCTACGACGGCCAGTCGTGGATCTCGGCGAAGAGCCACGACGGCTGGAAGGCCGAGTCCGGGTCCTCCGCGAGGAAGGTCGAGCTTTCCTAGCTCGGCCTCCCGGGTCTAGCCGCCCTGCTTCTTCTCGATCCTGATCGTGCCGGGCGGGAGGGGCTGGGCGTGGGAGGAACTCCAGCGCTTGCCCTGGAGGCGTTCGAAGCTGAGCAGGCGGCCGTCGGCGGCCCGGTAGTCGGCGAAGTCGAGCAGGCCCCGCTCGGGCATCGAGGTGACACCCTCACCTCGGAAGGCCGCGGTGCCCCGGTCGACGGGGAAGAAGTCGACCCCCTCGACGCTCAGCGTGGCCTTGGCGGGGATCATGCCCTCGGTGGGCACCGGCGTCCACAGCAGCACCTCCAGGTGCGGCGGGTCACTCGCCGTCAGGCCGGCGCGCATCTGGATCGACAGCCACTGGTAGCGCCGGGTGCCGTCGTCCAGGAGGTACTCGGTCCACTGGGTGCCCTGCCATGACAGGTACAGGGCGCCGAGGACGCGGCTGCGCACCCCCTGGCACTCGATCGTGTCACCGACCTTGATCGTGCGGGGGTCGGGGTAGTCGATGCCGACACGGCCCGTGGACGGTTGGGCCTGCGGCTGCGCGGCCTCAACCGGGAGGAGGGGGGTCTCGCCGGAACGCTCGGAATCGCCGGCCTTCCTGTCCTGGCGTGTCGTCGCGAAGAACGCGCCGAGCAGCAGGACGAGCGTGGCCACACTCAATCCGAGTATCACGGCGACCTCGGTGGTCATGCCGCGCGATCCTACTGGAGGCGGCGCACCGCCGCACTGATGCGTTCGTCGCCGGCCGTCACGGCGACCCTGATGTGCCGGTCGCCCGCGGTCCCGTAGAAGTCGCCGGGCGCGACAAGGATTCCCCGCTCGGCCAGCGTGCGGACCTGGTCCCAGCAGCCCGTACCGTCGGACGCCCACAGGTACAGGCCCGCGGTGGAGTGCTCGATCTTCCAGCCGGCCGTCTCCAGGGCGGGACGCAACGCCGCGCGGCGGGCGGCGTAGCGGGCCCGCTGCTCCTCGGCGTGCTCGTCGTCGTCCAGCGCCACGGCCATCGCCGCCTGGACCGGCGCGGGCATGATCATGCCCGCGTGCTTGCGTATCTCCAGCAGCCGCTTGACCAGCGCGGGGTCGCCCGCGACGAACCCGGCCCGGTAACCGGCCAGGTTGGAGCGCTTGGACAGCGAGTGCACCGCGAGCAGGCCCTCGTGCGAGCCGCCGCAGACGTCCGGGTGCAGGATCGAGACCGGCCGCTCCTCCCAGCCCAGCTCGATGTAGCACTCGTCGGAGGCCACGACCGCGCCGTGCTCGCGCGCCCACGAGACGACCTTGCGCAGGTGCTCGGCGGGCAGGACCCTGCCGGTCGGGTTGGACGGGGAGTTCACCCAGACGAGCGGCACCCGCTCGGGCCCGAGCGTGAGCAGCCCGTCGGTGGCGTACGGCTCGGCGCCCGCGAGACGCGCCCCCACGTCGTAGGTGGGGTAGGCGAGCTCGGGGAGGACCACCCGCTGCCCGGGGCCGAGGCCGAGCAGCGTCGGCAGCCAGGCCACGAACTCCTTGGAACCGATCAGCGGCAGCACGTTCGCCTGGTCGAGGACCACGCCGTGCCTGCGGCGCAGCCACCCGGCGGCGGCCGAGCGCAGGCGCTCGGTGCCGTACGTCAGCGGGTATCCGGGACTGTCCGAGGCGTCCGCGAGGGCCTGCCGCACGACGGCGGGCACCGGGTCGACGGGGGTGCCCACCGACAGGTCGACGATCCCGTCGGGGTGCGACGCCGCGAGCTCCTTCAGCGGCGTGAGCCGGTCCCACGGGAAGTCGGGCAGGCCGTTCATCGGAGCCTCGCCGGGACGCTCGTGGCCTCTGACCGGTCGGTGGTGGCGTTCATGGTGATCAGCCGTCGTCCTTCGCTGGGGCGGGTCTGCCTGAGGCGGTCGCCGAAGGGGACGGCCGTCACGACCGTCCCCTCCGGCACCCGCTCCTAGTGACTCTCGGCCTGCGGGGGCAGGACCGCGACGACCGGGTGGTCCTTCTCGATCTTGCCGACCTTGGAGGCGCCACCGGGCGACCCCATGTCATCGAAGAACTCCACGTTCGCCTTGTAGAAGTCCTTCCACTGCTCGGGCAGGTCGTCCTCGTAGAAGATGGCCTCCACCGGACAGACGGGTTCGCACGCCCCGCAGTCGACGCATTCGTCGGGGTGAATGTAGAGCATTCGCTCACCCTCGTAGATGCAATCGACGGGGCACTCCTCGATGCACGCCTTGTCCAGGACGTCCACGCAAGGCTGCGCGATGACGTAGGTCACCTCGGGCTCCTTCTTCTTTACGCACCTAGGCACGACTTCGACCGCGAGTTGCTAAGCCCTAGTATTGCCGTGCCTGCCATGTGTCTGAAACGGGAGGGGGCAAAAGCCGATGGCCCTTGGTTTCAGCGCTCGCCTAAGCATCACCTTAACCCCTTCCGACGTGGGCAAAAGAGTCACCACTCGGAGACGGGTCCCCGAAGGGTTCCGCGACGCGGTGGGTGAGCTGGAGTTCTGGCGCGACGGCGTGCTCGGTGTGCGCAGGCGAAACGGCACCCTGGTGGAAATCGACGAGACGACGCTCGCCGCGGCGAAGGTCGTCCCGGAATCCCCGCGCCCGCGCGCCTAGCTCTCCGGATCCCTCGCGTCCGTGCCTGCGGCGTGCGCGGACGGCGGCCGGGCCTCGCCGGGTAAGCCACTCGCCAAGACACGTGTAAGCCGTTCGCCAATAAGGGTCGCGCCTGCTCGACCAGGCGAATCACAGCGGAGAGTATTCCGTTCGTGACCGTACGTACCAGCGCCGCAGCCGCCGTGATCCTCACGGCCACGATCGCCGGATGTGGCGCCCCGGCTCCTCAGAACGTCCAATTCCCACCTCTCAACACGCAGGCCGCCTCCATGAAGGAGGGCTTCTCGACGATGGAGCGCCTCGCCGAGGCGGCCAGGAAGGAGGGGGCCCTCACGGTGATCGCGCTGCCGCGCGACTGGGTGAACTACGGCGAGATCATCGACACCTTCTCCGAGGAGTACGGGATCAAGGTCCACCAGCTGGAGCCCGACGCCAGCAGCGCCAGGGAGATCGCGGCGGCGGCCGAGCTCAAGCCGGACGTGTTCGACCTGAGCATGGACGTCGCGGCGGCCAAGTCCGCCCTCTTCGCCCCGTACCGGGTCCAGGGCTGGCAGGACATCCCCGACCGCCTGAAGGACCACAGGGGCCTCTGGTACGCCGGGTACGGCGGCTACATGTCCATCGGCTACGACCCGAGCAAGGTCGCGGCCCCCGCGTCATTCTCCGACCTGCTCAAGCCGGGACACAGCGTCGCGCTGCCCGGAGATCCCCGGGAGGTCTCCGCGGCCTTCAACGGGGTGATGGCCGTCTCCCTCAGGGGAGGCGAGGCGAGGGCCGAGCGGGGCGTGGAGTTCTTCCACCGCCTCAAGGGCGAGGGCAACCTCGCGCCCACTCCCAAGGCGGCCTCGGTACTCGTCGACTGGGACTACCACAACGCCGAGCGGGCCGCCGCCGACAAGGCGTGGAGGGTCGCGATTCCCGGTGACGCCGTGCTCGGCTCGTACTACGTCCAGGCCATCAACAAGCAGGCCCCGCACCCGGCCGCGGCCCGGCTTTGGCAGGAGTTCCTGTTCTCCGACAGGGGCCAGAACCTGTTTCTGAAGGGTTATGCCCGCCCGGCCAGGATGGAGGCCCTGCAGATGCGCGGCACCCTCGACCAGGCGCTGGCCGCGAAACTGCCCGCGACCAGCGCGAAGCCCGTGATCCTCTCCATCCCGGAGATCGACAGGGCCAGGGCCTACCTCCAGCGTGAATGGGCCAGGAAGGTGAGATGAGCCTGAGGCTGCTGAGACTGATATGTCGTGACTTCCCAGAGGCTCTAAAGTGTCTGGAGGGGCCGACAGAGGCTTCGCGTCTCAGAATGTGAGCTGATCGTCTTGCGATACGACACCCCGAGCTCGATGAGGTGGAGCGCTCGCGCCTATGACAACAGCTTCGGATACGTCTCAGCGCACGGCGCCCCCCTGGTCGAGCTCCTCGACCCGCAACCGGGGGAGCGCATCGTGGATCTCGGCTGCGGCACGGGGGTGCTGACGGCCGAGATCACCTCCCGGGGCGCCCGCGTCCTGGGGATCGACGGCTCGCAGGCGATGATCGAGAAGGCCCGGGCCCAGCACCCGGGGCTGGACTTCATCGTCGGAGACGGCCACGACTTCACGGTGGTCCAGCCGTACGACGCGGTCTTCTCCAACGCCGCCCTGCACTGGATGGGCCGGGAGCCGGACGCGGTGATCACCAGCGTCCGCGAGGCCCTCGTCCCCGGCGGGCGGTTCGTCGCCGAGATGGGCGGCGCGGGCAACTGCGCCGCGCTGACGGCGGCGCTCTCCACCGCCTGGCGGGAGTACGGGCTGCGCGAGCCCGACCTGCCGTGGTACTTCCCCACCCCCGCCGAGTACGCCACGCGGCTGGAGAAGGGCGGCTTCACCGTCCGCCTGCTGGAATACTTCGACCGGCCGACCCCGCTCGACGAGTGCCCCGGCGGGGCGGCCGACTGGGTCCGGATGTTCGCGGGTTCGCTGCTCAAGAAGGTGCCCGCGGAGATGGTCGACCCGCTGCTCCGCCGGGTGAACGAGCTGGCCGCCCCCGCCCTGCGGCGGGAGAGCGGTTGGATGGCCGACTACGTTCGACTGCGGTTCGCGGCCGTACGCCGCTGAACCGACCCAATGCGCCGCGGCGATTTGCCAGACTATGGTCTGTTCCATGAGTCTCGTTCCCCGGCCACATGGAGTGACTCGGGCGGCTTGAGGGGCTGGTGAAGGGAACGGATGAACTTCTGTCTGAGTGACCTCGTGCCGCCGCTGCGCTGGAGCGACGCGGCCACGATCCCACTTCTGCGCGAACAGCCCGACCTACCGGACGCTTGGTGGCGGAGCCTGCCGATGGCCCGCGTGCTCGCCGTGCTGGGCCCGGAGAGGCTGGCCGACATCCTCGCCTCGGTCGCCCTGAACCACTGGCCGGCAGCCGCCGTGGGGGACGTGCTCCCCGCCCTGCACGTCCTGGACCCGGACGACGCGGACGAGCCCTACACGGCCATCGCCCTCGACCGGGCGGGGTCCTGGCCGGGCCTTCTCTCGCTGACCGGCCACGATCTGCGCGACCAGCCGTTCATCCAGCCGGTCCCGCTGCTGCAGGCCCTCTTCACCGCGGTCTTCACGCGCCTGGCGGCCCCCGCGCACGCGGTCCCGGTCCCGGCGGCGCACGCGGCCGGGGCGCCCGCGTCCCAGGCGCTCGTCTCCTCCCCCGAGTCCGCCGGGTCTCCCGAGCCCGCCGAATCCCTTGAGGTCTCCGAGTCCCCTGAGGTCTTCGAGCCCTCCCCCGCGCCGGTGGTCTCCCCCGCGCCCGTCGCGGGCGAGCCCGCCGCCGGAGACCTCCCGGTTCAGGACGCTCCGCCCGTCGTGGCGGCCCCCCACTCCGAGAACGACCACGCCGGGAACGACCACGCCGAGAACGACCGCTCCGAGAACGCGTCCGGCCACGCCGGGCACGTGCCGGACCACGCCGGGAGCGCGCCGGGGCCGGAGGTCCTCGCCGAGCCCGTGGCCCTGCCGAAGCGCACGCCTCCCCGGGAGCGCGACGCCCTGCCGGTGCCCGAGGCCCGCCGACCGGACGCCGGGCCCGAGGAGGCTCCCGGGTCGCTCTTCCAGCCCGCCTCCGCGAGGAGGAACAGGCCGGCGGGCGCCCCCGCGTGGGAGGAGCGGTTCGCGGCCGCCCCAGAGGACGTGGAGGCCCCCGAGGCCGGGCTCGCCGCCGAGGCCGGTCCCGGGGAGCCGGAGGCCGTCTCCGGGGGGCCGGAAGCCCCCGCCGGGGCCGTCCCCGCCGGGATCGACCCCGTCCCCGGGACCGAGGGCGAGTCCGGGGACGACCACGAGAGCGGCCACGAAGCCGACCGCGAGGACAGCCGCGAGGACGACCCGGTGGGCGCCCCCGTACCCGCCGACGCCCCCGAGCCGGTCGCGGAGAGCGACGAGGGCGACCAGGGCGACGAGGCCCACCGGAGCCACCGGGACGACGAGGACGCGGCGGACCGCGAGGCCGCCGAGGCCGCCGGGGACGCCGAGGCCGCCGGGGCCGTGCGCCCGCCGGTGCGGAGGAGCCTGCACGCGCTGGTCGACGGCGTCTTCGCCAACGTGGAGGACAAGCGCTGGGCGGTGGCGCAGAACAGGCTGTTCAGCGACGCCCCGGCGACCGTGGAGGCGCTCGCCAAGCTCTTCGCGGTGTCCCCGGAGGTCATCGGCGACATCGAGGCCGACCTGCGCCGGGAGCTCGCCGAGTGGACCGCCTCCGACGAGGCCACCCCGTACCGGGAGCACCTGGAGGAGGTGAAGGGGATCCTCGGCAAGGCCGCGCCCAGGGAGCGGCTGATCAACGCGGCCCCCTGGCACAACCTGGAGCTGCACTCCCTCGACGTACCGGCCTGGCAGTTCGTGCTCGCCGGCCTGCCCGAGTACCACCTGGTCGACGAGTGGCTGGTGGAGGGCGACATCACCGAGTTGCGCCACCGCACCCGCGACATGATCAGCGGCGCCAGGCCGCCGCTCACCATCAACAAGGCCCTCGACATGGTCTCCTCGCTGGGCATCCATCCCGAGGTGTCCAAGGAGTGGCTGGAGAACGTCCCGCAGCTACGGATCCTCGGCGCGGGCGAGCGGCCTCCCCAGCGCTCGAACGGCGCCCCCGCCCTGACCGTGGAGAAGCCTCCCGAGGGGATCGGCGGGCCGCCGAACGGCGGGGAGCCCGGCCAGGAGCCGAGGAAGGCGCCGTTCCGCCCGCTGAAGGACGTCTCGCTGACCAGGCGCTGCTTCCGGCAGCCGGACGGCCGCTGGTGGCTGAGGATCGACGTCACCTCGGAACACCTCGGGGGCGCCGAGTGCCCGCTGCCCAGCGGGTTCGCCGCCTATCTCGGGATGTCGCCCGGTGACGGCCGCACGGTCAGCAGCGCGGTCGGGGAGCTCGTCCTCAGCTGGCAGGACAGGCCCGTGCTGGAGTCGCTCATGACGCTCCTGGAGGACGTGGGCGCCAAGGAGGGCAGCCACCTCTTCCTCACCCTGTCGGACGAGGGCGTGCTGCGGGCCAGGCACCTGCCGGCCGCGGGCGAGGAGGTGGAGGCGACGGCGCGGGCACTGCGGCTCGTCGGCTACACCGCGACGGGCGGCACCCCCGAGCAGGCCGGCCGGGTCATCGCCACCC
This sequence comes from Streptosporangium vulgare, assembly GCF_042428775.1. NCBI lineage: Bacteria > Bacillati > Actinomycetota > Actinomycetes > Streptosporangiales > Streptosporangiaceae > Streptosporangium > Streptosporangium vulgare. The sequence goes on from NZ_JBHMBS010000010.1 coordinate 112,757, forward strand.
GGGTCGGCATGACGGGCCCCGTGGCCGCCCCCGAGCTCCTCACCCGGCTGCGAGAACGCGGGGACCGCGATCTCCTGTCACTGTTGGCCTGACCCATGCCCCGCCTCGCCATCTCCCCGGACTTCCCCGTCGAACTCGGCGCCCTGGCCCAGCCGGTGCGCCGGGACGTCGTGGTCTCGACGCGCAGGTTCCTGCAGAACGTGGCGGGCGCCCCGCACCCCGAGAGGGTCAGGGGGGCGCGGGACCCTCGGGTGGCGACCCTGAGGCTGGCCGACCGGTACCGGGGCGTCGTGGTCAAGCAGCGGGACGTCTACTGGCTGCTGACCGTGCTGCCGGACGCGGAGGCGTGGGCGTACGCGCAGCGCTACCGGTTCGGCGTCAACACGGCGCTGGGCGTGGTCGAGATGTGGGACGCCGAGGCGCTCGACCGGGTGCGGCCCGCGGTGCGCAGGGCGGCCGAGGCGTCCGCGACGCGGCTGTTCTCCGACTTCTGCGACAGCGACCTGGCCGAACTGGGGGTCGACGGCCGGTTCCTGCCGCTGGTCAGGCAGATCACCGACCAGCTCACCCTGGAGGCCCTCGAACCGCTGCTGCCCCCGACGCAGTACGAGCCGCTGGCGGCGCTCGCCAGGGGCGAGTCGATGGCCGGGGCCTGGCGGGAGCTGGAGAACTGCCGCGCCGTCGCCGCGGACCCCGAGCCGATCAATCCCGAGGACTTCGGCGCCGCGCTCATGCGCAGCCCGGACCGCGCCGTCTTCACCGACGACCCGCGCGAGCTGAACCGCGTGCTCGACGCGCCGGGCTGGTGCGTGTTCCTGCACCCGCCGCAGCACCGGCTGGCGTACTGGGAGTCCTACCAGCAGCCGACGCTGGTCACCGGCGGCGCGGGCACCGGCAAGACTCTCGTCGCCCTGCACAGGGCGGCCTACCTGGCCGGGCGCGCGAGCGGGCAGATCCTGCTCGTCACCTTCTCCCAGGGGCTGAGCGCCGAGCTCGCGGCCAGGCTCGACCAGCTGATCGAGGACGAGGTGATCCGCAAGCGGATCGAGGTCGGCAACGTGGACCGGCTCGCCCACCGCATCGTCGCCGAGGCCGAGGGCCGTCCGCCCTCCCTGGTCGGCGCCGCCGAGCTGACCGCGCTCTGGGAGGAGACCGAGACCGGTCACAGCCCTGCGTTCCTGCTGCGCGAGTGGGAGCAGGTGATCCTGGCGCAGAACCTGCGGACCCTGGACGAGTACCTGGAGGCCCCCCGGCCGGGCCGCAGCGTCGAGCTGGCGGCCGAGGATCGCACCTCCGTGTGGAAGGCCGTCGAGCACGTCACCGAGCAGCTTCGGGAACGCGGCAAGCGGACCCTGCTGCAGCTCGCCTCCGAGGCGTCGGTGCTTCTCGGCCAGACGACGGGGGACCTGCTGGAGGAGACGGAGCCGGCGCGGGAGCCGTACCGGCACATCGTGGTGGACGAGGCGCAGGACCTCCACCCCGCGCAGTGGCGGCTGCTGCGGGCGGCGGTGCCGCACGCCCGCGACGACTTGTTCGTCGTGGGCGACCCGCACCAGCGCATCTTCGACACGCGGGTGACGCTCGCCGCCGTGGGGATCGACGCGATCCAGCAGCGCCTGCGGGTGTCCTACCGGCTTCCCCGGGAGATCCTTTCCTGGGGGGTCCGGTTACGCGGGGGCGGTCCCGCCGACGGGCTCGTCAAGGGTGTGCAGGAGCTTTACGGCTTCAGGGGCACCCGGCACGGGCTCCGGCCGATGGTCCGCGCCTACGATTCACCGCAGGATGAGCTGACGGGTCTGGTGGCACAGGTGGGACAGTGGGTGAATGAGGGTGTGACGCCCGAGGAGATAGCGGTGGCCGCCAGGACCGCCGGCCTCGTGCGTGACGCACGGGCCGCTCTGCGTGATCTGGGGGTACGGGTGACGACGCTGCACGGTATGAAGGGGCTGGAGTTCCGGCGGGTCGCGGTGATCGGCGTGGCCGACGGGATCGTGCCTGACCCCGACTCCCTCACCCCGATCGGCGAGGACCCCGCGGCCAGGGCACATGATCTCCAGCGGGAGCGCGGCCTGCTCTACGTGGCCTGCACCCGGGCGAGGGAACTCCTCTACGTTTCTCATTACGGACGGGCAAGTCCCTTCCTTCCTACCTGACCACATAGTCTGAACTGCGGATATATTCCCCTTTGCCGGTTGGACCTCAATGAACCTCAGCCTGAGCGACATCGCGCCACCCTTGCGCTGGACCTCTCCGGGCCAGGTAGCGCCGATCGCGACCGACCCCCGCCTCCCCGAGGCGTGGTGGCAGGCGCTTCCGCTCGACACCGCCTGCTCGACCATCGGGACGTCCGAGGTGGCCGGTCGCCTGACCGACCTCGCCCTGGCGTGCTGGGGTCACCTGATGCTCGGTGACGTTCTTCCCCTGCTCAGGTTCGCCGACCCCGCCGCGAGCGTCCGCACGCCCGAGGGGCTCGGCCGCGAGGTGGTGCACAAGCTGTTCACCGGGGTGCTGGAGCGACTGCTCGAACCGGTCACCGAGGAGAGCGTCGCCAGGATCCGCCCCTCCAGGCCCGACCGGCCGCTGCCCGAGCTGATCGACGAGGTCTTCGCCACGCTGGACGAGCGGCAGCGGGCCATCGCCAGGGACCGGCTGTACGCCTCCCAGCGGGCCACGCTCGACGATCTCGCCCAGCGGTTCTCGGTCACCAGGGAGCGCATCCGGCAGATCGAGCGCGACCTGCGCGACCACGTCGAGGCCTGGCTCGCCAAGGACGACGCGGCGCCGCTGATCGCCCACGTGTCGTGGCTGCGGGGCCGGCTGGGCTCCGCCGTGCCCGCCGACGACCTGGCCGCCGCCGTGCCGTGGCACCGCACCGACCTGGCCACGCTGGGCATCCCCTCCTGGCGGTTCGTCCGGACCCTGCTGACCGGCTACGAGCAGGTCGACGGCTGGCTGGTCGCCGGAGGGGCCGACGAGCTCAGGGAGAAGACCCGGCAGCTGTTCACCGACGGGCCGCGCCCGCTGGACGAGGCCGTGACGCTGGCCAGCCAGCTCGGCATCCGCGAGGACGTGGCCGAGCGCTGGCTCATCGCGGTGCCCCAGCTGCGGGTGCTGGAGAACCACGTGGTCCCGTGGCCGCGCAGCGTCAACGACAAGGCCGAGGCCGTGCTCGCGGTGGCGGGCGGCCCGCTCACCCCCGAGGAGATCCAGGAACGCATCGGCGAGGACTACAGCCTCGTCGGCATCCGCAACCAGCTCACCGCCGACGACCGCTTCCTGCGGGTCGACCGGAACAAGTACGGGCTCTCGCGCTGGGGCGGCGAGCAGTACCTGGGCATCCGGGAGATGATCGTCAGGGAGATCGAGCGGTCCAACGGCGAGGCGTCGGTCAACACGATCGTCACCAACCTCACCGGGCGCTACGACGTGAGCGAGAGCTCGGTCCGCGCGTACGCGGGCGGGCCCGGCTTCGAGCGCACGCAGCGCGGGTGGATCAGGGTGGCCGGGGCCGAGCAGTCCGACTACCAGCCGCGCCGGGACGTCTCGGAGACCCGGCGCTGCTTCCGCAGCCGCGACGGGCGCTGGTGGCACCGGGTGGACGTCAACGCCGAGCACCTGCGCGGCTCGGGTTCCCCGCTGCCGACCGGCTTCGCCGCGCACCTGGGCATGGCACCCGGCGGCCAGCTGACCGCCTCCACCCCCTCGGGCGACGTGGTGATCAGCTGGCACAACCAGCCGACCATGGGGTCCATCCGCCCCGTCCTGATCGCCGCCAACGCCTCCGAGGGCGACCACGTCTTCCTCACGGTCTCCGACGGCGGCGAGCTGCTCACCCGCTACCTGCCCGCGGCCTCTCCGGCCCTGCCCGCGCTGAACCGGGCGCTGCACCTGATCGGTTACACGGCGCCGGTGGCGTCGGAGGCCGAGGGCGTCCGGCTGATCGGCGCCCGCATCGGCCTGTCGGAGGGCTGCACCCGCGAGGAGGTGATCGCCCGCCTGCGCGACCGGGGCGACCGCGAGATCCTCGCCTTCCTCGAAGGCTGAGAGGGCCGGAAGGGCCAGGAGGGCCGAGGCCGGGAAGGGCCAGGAGGGCTGGAGAGGGCTGAGAGGGCCGGGAAGGGCCCGGAGGGCCGGGAACGTCGCGCCCCGGCCCGGACACGACCGGGGCCGGGCCGCGCCCGCACGGGACTCACCCGCGCGGACTCCCCTGTGTGGACTCTTACGCTGTGGGGCCGGGTGGGATTGCGTAGGCTCGACACATGCTGAGCCTGTATGACACGCGGAATCGCCGGGTTGAGCGGATCGTTCCCGAGGGGAGCCGCTCCCTGCGGATGTACACCTGCGGCCCGACCGTCTACAGGTCGGCCCACGTGGGCAACCTCCGGTCGTACCTGCTGGCGGACCTGATCAGGCGGGTCAGCGAGCGGCAGCGGGTCCGGGTGGTGGCCTGCCGCAACATCACCGACGTCGGGCACCTGGTGGACGACACCGAGATCGACCCCTCGGGCGAGGACAAGGTGCTCGCCCAGGCCAGGGCCGAGGGGCGGAGCGTCCTGGAGGTCGCGCGGTTCTACGAGGACGCCTTCGTGGCGGACACGACCGCGCTGAACATCCGCCCGCCCGAGCACTCGCCCCGGGCGAGCGAGACGATCGACCTGATGATCGAGATGATCGCCAAGCTGATCGAGAAGGGGCACGCGTACGCGGTGCCCGACGGCTCGGTCTTCTTCGACGCCGCCTCCTTCCCGTCGTACGGGGAGATCTCCGGCAACCGGCTCGACCAGCTGAGGCCGGGCCACCGGATCGAGGCCGTCGATTCGCGCAAGCGGTTCCACGCCGACTGGGCGCTGTGGAAGCCCTCGGAGCAGGGGCTGACCTGGGAGACCCCGTGGGGCCGCGGCTTCCCGGGCTGGCACATCGAGTGCTCGGCCATGTCGCTGCGGTTCCTCGGCGAGCACATCGACCTGCACACCGGCGGGATCGACCTGCGCTTCCCGCACCACGAGGACGAGCGCGCCCAGTCCGACGCCACCGCCGGTCACGAGGTGGTGCGGCACTGGGTCCACGGTGAGCACCTGCTCTTCGACGGGCGCAAGATGTCGAAGTCCACCGGCAACGTGGTCCTGCTCAAGGACGTGGCGGACGCGGGCCTCGACCCGCTGGCCGTGCGGCTCGCGCTGCTGGAGCACCGCCACCGCCAGCAGATGAACCTCACCTGGGACACCCTGCGGGCCGCGGACAAGACCCTGCGGCGCTGGCGCGGCCAGGTGGCCGAGTGGTCGGAGTCGCCGAGCGGCCCGATGCCCGCCGACCGGGTCTCCCGGATCGAGGCCGCCTTCGACGACGACCTCGACACCCCGCTGGCGCTGCGGCTCCTGCGCGAGCTGGAGCGCGACGCCTCGATCTCCCCCGGTTCCCGCTTCGAGGCGTTCCTGCACCTCGACCAGATCCTCGCCCTGGACCTCTCCCTCGACATCGGCAGGACGGTCCGGCCGAAGCCCCTGCCCGAGGGCGCCGCCGAGCTGCTGGAGCGGCGCTCGCGGGCCCGCGAGGCCAAGGACTGGGCCGCCTCCGACGGCCTCCGCGACGAGCTGGCCGCCCTCGGCGTGAAGGTCACCGACACCCCGGAGGGCCAGACCTGGTCCTGACGGCCGCTTCGCGCGGGATCTCGTACGGCCCTCCGGTCCAGGACGGCCCCGGACCGATCCCGCGGGTCCCTCCCACTCGATCCCGCGTGGTCCCGCGAGGTCCCGTGCGGTCCCTCCCGCGCGGTCCCGCCGGGAGAGGATCTCCCGGCCCGCGAGGCGGGATTCCCGCCTCGCCGGAACGGGCCTCCGTCCCGCGAGAAGGGACGAAAGCAGCAGATCACTCGTAATGTCGGTCGCGACCGATAGCGTCCTGATCATGAGTGAGATCGTCGTCGCCGTACGACCCGGCACGATCGCGGACCTGGACGGGATCGTCGCCTGCAGCTCCGCGCTGTTCGCCGAGGACGCCGGGACCCGCGACCCGGCCCTGAACGTGAAGTGGCCCCAGGAGCACGGGCGGGCCCGCTTCGTGGACGCGCTGGACGACCCGGACCGCCTGGTGATGGTCGCCGAGGACGGCGGCCGGATCGTCGGCCACCTGACCGGGACCCTGTCCGGGCCCACCGCGATGCGGCCGGTCACCGTGGCGACCCTGGGCAGCATGTACGTCGAGCCGTCCTACCGCAGCCAGGGGATCGGGGCCAGGCTGGTCGAGGAGTTCCGGCAGTGGGCCCGCCACCACGGCGCCCGCTACGCCGGGGTGACCGCCTACGCGAGCAACGAGGCCGCCGTCCGCTTCTACCGGACCAACGGCTTCGCCGTACAGTCCACGGTCCTGGAGACGGTGCTGTAGGACCGGAAGGAACGTGCCAGGCCCGGGAGACCCGCGTCGCGGGTGGGTGGTGCGTGTGGACGGGAGCGGTATGGACGGGAACCGGGAGGCAATAGGTGTTGAATTGCCGGGTGACATACATCGTGCCCACCGGGGCCCAACACACCATCGCGGCCGGCGGTTTCCAGGCCGTCATCACCGAACTCGGGGCGGGCCTCAGAAGCCTCACCCTGGACGGCAGGCCGCTCGTCGTCGACTTCCCCGAGGACCAGCCCCCGCTCGGCGGGGCGGGGCTGCCGCTGCTTCCCTGGCCGAACAGGGTCGAGGACGGCCGCTACACGTTCGACGGCGAGGACCGGCAGCTCGCGCTGAGCGAGCCCAAGACCGGCAACGCGATCCACGGCTTCTCCCGCTCCTTCCCCTGGCGGGTCCTTTCCCAGGACGACGCCTCGATCCGGCTGGGGCTGCGGCTGTTCCCGCAGCTCGGCTACCCGCACGTCCTCGACCTCTCCATCCGGTACGCCCTGGACGCCGCCGGTCTGGAGATCGAGGTGAGCGCGGAGAACGTCGGCGCCGGCGACGCGCCGTACGGCTTCGGAGCCCACCCCTACCTGTCCCTCGGCACCCTCTGCGCCCTCGACGACGCCGTGCTCGAACTCCCCGCCGAACAGTGGGTCGCGGTGAACGAGCGGAAGATCCCCACCGGCCGCCACGACGTCAAGGACACCGAGTACGACTTCAGGACCGCCCGCCCGATCGGCGCCACGGAACTCGACACCGCGTTCACCGGCCTGGAGCGTGGCGCCGACGGCCGGGTACGGGTCACGCTGGCGGCCCCTGACGGGACCGGGGTCGAGCTGTGGGCGGGTGAGGGCATCGAGTGGCTCCAGCTCTACACCGGCGACACCCTGCCGGAGGGCCACCGCCGCCTGGGGCTCGCGGTGGAGCCGATGACCTGCCCGCCGAACGCCTTCCGCACCGGCGAGGACGTCATCCGGCTCGCCCCCGGCGACCGTGCCGTGCACCACTGGGGAATCGGCCCGCTCTGACGGCCGGGCGCCCGGTCGTCGGACCGGGCCTCGTAGGAGCGGCCCGCCGGAGGCGCGGAAGGCTCTTCCGGGAATGAGCAGAAGGCCCCTGGTCAGGAGGGGCCTGCCGGCGTCGCGGGAAGACCCTCGGGAGAGTTCCGGGGAAGGGCCCCTGGTCAGGAGGGGCCTGCCGACGTCGCGGGAAGACCCTCAGGAGAGTTCGGTGGGGCTGACGAGGATGCCGTCCTCGTCGCTGTAGAGCCAGGCGCCGGGGGTGAAGACGACCTCCCCGAAGGTGACCGGCACGTCGAGCTCGCCGGTGCCCTCCTTGGCGCTCTTGGCCGGGTTCGAGCCGAGGGCCTTGACCCCCAGGTCCAGTCCGGAGAGGGCGGCCGTGTCGCGGACGGCACCGTTGACGACGACGCCGGACCAGCCGTACGAGACGGCGGAGGCGGCGATGACGTCGCCCATCAGAGCGGTGCGCAGGGACCCCGCGCCGTCCACGACCAGCACGCGGCCCTCGCCCGGGGTGGCCAGGACCCGCTTGACGAGAGCGTTGTCCTCCAGGCAGCGGACGGTCGCGATCGGCCCGGCGAACCGGGGGCTCGGGCCGTAGGAGCGGAACTGCGTCAGGCAGCTCGCGACCGCCGAACCGTGGGCGTCGACCAGGTCGGCCGTGGAAAGTCTCATGAGTGCATCTTCACAACGACCCCTGCGCCGACACCACGGGGGTGGTGCCACACTTGCGGGAGCATGTCGCCTAGGAGGTTTTTGTGAGGTTTCGCCCGTACGCCTGGATGCCCCGCCCGTTCACGTGGCTGGCACGGGTGCTCACCGTGTTTCTGGTGCTCGGGCTGCTGCTCGCCGGAGCGGGCGTGTGGAGCGTGCGGGCGTCCTTCCCGCAGCTCGAAGGCGACCTCAAGGTAGGCGGCTTAAAGGGAAAAGTCACCGTTTATCGCGATAAGACGGGGATTCCGCACATCTACGCGGACTCCCCCGAGGACCTGTTCCTGGCCCAGGGCTACGTGCACGCCCAGGACCGCTTCTTCGAGATGGACTTCCGCCGCCACGTGACCGCCGGGCGGCTCTCGGAGATGTTCGGCTCGGCGACGCTGACCGAGGACAGGGTCATCCGGACCATGGGCTGGCGGAAGGTGGCCGAGAAGGAGCTGCCCCTGCTCGACGAGCGGACCCGGCGCTACCTGGACGCCTACGCCGGCGGGGTGAACGCCTGGATGGCGCGGAACGACGGCTTCGCCGACAGGAGCCTGGAGTACGTGCTGCTGCGGGCGACCAGCCCGGACTACCGGCCCGAGCCGTGGACGCCGGTCGACTCGCTGGCCTGGCTCAAGGCGATGGCCTGGGACCTGCGCTCCAACATGTCCGACGAGATCGGCCGGGCACTCGCGGCGAGCAAGCTGCCGCGCGGCCGGGTGGAGCAGCTCTGGCCCGGCTACCCGTACGAGACCCACCAGCCGATCGTCGGCCGGGGCTCGGTCGGCGAGCGCGGGTTCGACCAGGACCAGGAACCGAAGAAGGCCGACAGCGAGCCGTCCGGGGTGGCTCCGGCCACCGGGGCGCTGACCCGGGCGGCCGAGGCCATCCGCGCGGTGCCGAGCCTGATGGGCGACCCGGCGGGCGGCCACGGCATCGGCTCGAACTCGTGGGTGGTCGGCGGCGAGCACACCACGTCGGGCAAACCGCTGCTCTCCAACGACCCCCACCTGGGGCCGGCCATGCCCTCGGTCTGGTACCAGGCCGGGCTGCACTGCCGCGTCAAGGGCCCCGAGTGCCCGTTCGACGTCACCGGGTTCACCTTCTCCGGGGTGCCGGGAGTGGTCATCGGCCGCAACGACAAGGTCGCCTGGGGCTTCACCAACCTGGGCCCGGACGTCGCCGACCTCTATCTGGAACGGGTCAAGGACGACTCGTACCTGCTCATGGGCGAGTGGAAGCCGATGACCACCAGGACCGAGACGATCAAGGTGGCCGGAGGCGCCGACGTACGGCTCAAGGTGCGCGACACCATGCACGGGCCGATCATCTCCGACGTGATGGAGAACGTGAAGAACACGCTCCCGGGCATGGACGCGGTCTTCGAGGAGAAGGCCGACGCGGTCGCGCTCAAGTGGACGGCCCTGGAGCCGGGCAGGACCGCTGACGCGATCTTCGCGCTGAACACCGCGCAGGACTGGCAGCAGTTCAGGAGCGCGGCCGCCAAGTTCGAGGTGCCCGCGCAGAACCTGATCTACGCCGACACCGCGGGCAACATCGGCTACCAGGCCCCCGGGCGGATCCCGGTGCGGACCCGCGGCGACGGCACCTGGCCGGTGCCCGGCTGGACCGGCGAGTACGCCTGGCAGTCGACGATCCCCTTCAACGAGCTGCCCAGCCTCTACAACCCGCCGGAGGGCTACATCGTGACCGCGAACAACGCGGTCGTCGACCCCACCCGCTACCCGTACACCCTCACCAAGGACTGGGCGTACGGATACCGTTCCCAGCGCATCCTGGACCGTCTCCGCGAGGCGTTGAAGGACGACGGCAAGGTGGACGTGGCCGCGATGAGCGAGTTGCAGCAGGACAGCGACAACGGCCTCGCCCCGTTCCTGGTGCCCAAGCTGCTGGACGTCGAGATGGCCGGGCCCGCCAAGGACGCCCGCGAACTGCTGCGCAAGTGGGACCGCGCGCAGGGCGCGGAGTCGGGTCCCGCGATGTACTTCAACGCCGTCTGGCGGCACCTGCTCATCGAGACCTTCGACGACGACCTCCCCGAGGGCGCCGGGTCCCAGGGCGGCGACCGCTGGTTCGAGGTCGTCCGGGTCATGCTCGACAGGCCGGACGACGCGTTCTGGAACGACACGGCCACCCCGAGCGCCGAGACCCGCGACGACATGCTGCGGCGGGCGATGGCGCTCGCCTACGACGAGCTGAACGGCCTGCTCGGCCCGGACGTCAAGAACTGGCGCTGGGGGGATCTGCACTCCCTGGAGCTCGTCCACCAGACCTTCGGCACCTCGGGAATCGGCCCGATCGAGTGGCTGTTCAACCGGGGTCCGTTCCCGGTGTCCGGCAGCGACGACGCGGTGAACGCCGCCGGATGGGACGCGCAGGACGGCTACGCGGTGAGCTGGCTGCCGTCCATGCGGATGGTGGTGGACCTGGCGGACCTGGACAAATCCCAGTGGATCAACCTGACCGGGGCCTCCGGCCACGCGTTCCACGACAACTACTGGGACCAGGCGCCGCTGTGGGCGGGCGGCGAGACCGTTCCCATGCTCGCCCGCCGGGACTCCATCGAGAAGGCCGCCACCCACACCCTGACCCTCAGCCCCTGACGGCGCGGAGGCTCTTCCGGGCCGCGGGACGAGCGCGTCCGCGGCCCGGACCTCCCCGCGGTTCCGGGCCGCCTTGATCGGTACGCCCTGGTCCGGTAGATCCTGGTCTGGTACGTCCTGTTCCGGTACGACGAGGCGTCAGGGCACGAGACGCCGGAGCATCAGGACGCGGGACATCAGGAGCGTCAGGGGCGTCAAGAACGTCGGGACACCGTCAGGACATCAGGACCCGGGACTCTCCGATGGCGAGGTCCCACAGGTCGGCGCGGTCCCGCCCGGCCTCCGCCCAGGCCGCCCTCGCCTCCTCCACCGGCGCGAGGAGCGTCTCGCCGGACAGCACGAACGTGCCCCAGTGCATGGTCGCCATCCGGCGGGCCCCCACGTCCTGGCACGCCCGTACGGCCTGGGCGGGATCGACGTGCGCGGCCTTCATGAACCAGCGGGGCTCGAAGGCCCCCACCGGCATCAGGGCCAGGTCGATGCCGCCCGGGTAGCGGGCCCCGATCTGGGCGAAGCGCTCACCGTACCCGGTGTCCCCGGCGAAGTAGATCGTCTGGTCGTCGGAGGCGATCACCCAGCCGCCCCAGAGGGTCTTGCAGGTGTCCCAGACCGACCGGCGGCTCCAGTGGTGGGCCGGGACGAAGTCGAAGCGGACACCGCCCACCCAGGTGCTCTCCCACCAGTCGAGTTCGGTGACGTCGCGGAACCCGCGCCGGGTGAACCAGGACCCGAGTCCCGCCGGCACGAGGACGGGCGTGTCGCGCGGCAGCCTCCGCACGGTCTGCGCGTCCAGGTGGTCGTAGTGGTTGTGGCTGATCACCACGGCGTCGATCCGGGGCAGGTCCGCCCACGCGACGCCGGGCGGGGTGAGCCGGGGCCGGTGGATACCGGCGATCTTCCTCGCCCAGACCGGGTCCGTGAGGATGGTCAGCCCGCCGATCTGCACCACGTACGTCGCGTGCCCCACCCAGGTGACGACCGCGTCGGTACCCGTCGCGAGGGGAAGCCCGTCCCGGTGGACCGGGATGCGGTCCTCGTCCCCCACACCGGGCCGGAGCGTGCCGTGCCAGGCGACCGCCAGCAGCTCCTGGAACGTCGGGATCGGCGAGGTCAGCCGGTCCTTGAAGCCCCCCGGCCAGGAGCGCCGCGGCAGGGGTTCGGGCCGTCTCGGCGGCGTCGGCCGTACCGGAGGCGCGGGCCGTGCGGAAGACGCGGGCCGTACGAGAGGCTCGGATCGTACGGAGGAGGCCGATCGCGCGGAGGGCACCAGGCGTGCGGGCCGCTCGGGGAGCTCCGGAGGGCAAAGTGCCGCCTCGGGTCCGGAGGTCCCCCGCTCGGCGGGCCGATCCCTGACCATCCGGCCGGCGGTCCGGCCCAGTTGCCTGAGGGCGCGCACCGGCCGCGTGGTGAAGCGAGCCGACCAGCCGGAACGCCGTGAGGGCTCTTCGAGAAGGCCGCCGGGTTCCGCGGGCACGTGGGAGGCGATTTCTGGGTGGGACGTCTGTGACATGGGCGGCCCCCTTCGGTTATCAACAGCTCACCCCTTGTAGATCCCCCCACAGAGAGATTCATTCCTTTTGCGGGGGTCTAGTGTGAAACCACCAGGGAGATCTACGGGTGTAGTTGCCGTCCTCCAGGTTCGCCAGCCGCTCGAAGAGGTTCCACGAGGCCTGGTTGCCGCAGATCATCATGGAGACGGCCACCGCGACGACGTAGAGCGGGAGCATCGGCAGGCCCACGCAGCACATGTACTGGGAGGCGTGCCGGCCCTCGTGCCTGAGCAGGGCACCGGTGAGGAAGCCCTCCGGGTGCTTGGTCAGCACCACGTTGCCCACGGTGAACGCCGAGGCGATCGGGAACCGGAAGCGGTAGCCGTACGCCAGGAGCAGCCCGTCGGGCCCGGTGGTCACCCGGGCACGGCCGACGCGTGCCAGGAGCAGCCCCAGTGGGGTGGACAGGTTGACGTAGTTGAGCGTCCGCCGTACCCGATGCAACCGCCGCATACCGGGATTGTGCGTCATCCGGGCGACCGGCGACAGTGACTTTTCCCGGTCTTCCTCGGCTTTTCCTGGCGTTTCTTGCCTTGTCCCGCGTGTGACGGCGATCGTCAGGGAGCGGCCGGGCCAGGCGGGACCTGCGGGCCGGACGGGCCCTGCTGTGCGGGCGGGGTCCGCGGGTCCGGTGGGGCCTGCGGTACGGGCGGGGACTGCTGCTCCGAGCCGTATCCGTGCGGGGTGAGCAGCCACGCCCCGGCCACGGTGGCCGACGGCGAGAGCATGACCCCCATCACGATCGCCACCAGGCCCCCGTAGAGGTAGAGGTAGCCGGACAGGTCGTTCGCGATGACCAGGTCACCCTCCGGCCGTCCGGAGGTCCAGATCACGGTGACCAGCGCCCAGCCCGCCGCGAACGCCAGTGGTGCCGCCTTGCCGCGCGTCGCCCGCCCCGCCCCGTAGGTCACCGCGAACAGCAGGGCGACGCACCCGATGGCGGAGACCGGGACGGGCCTGACGTACCAGGAGTGCTGGAACCCGCCGAGGACGCCCACCAGGAGCCCGAGCATGACGAGCACGGCGTTGGCCGCCACGGTGACGACCGTCTCCGAGGGGCCGCGCACGGCTGGTACCTGCTCCATCACAAGCACCGAGGCTAGTGGATCCCGGCGAAGAGGTCGTCCTCGCGGTCGTACGGCTCGCCGATCCCTCCCACCTCGATCGGCGCTCCGGGACCGGCGGGACCCGGCACGCCGGAGCGGAGGATGAAGTGCTCGACCCCGAGCACCTCCTGGCCGACGTTGTTGGACAGGGCGAACCAGGGCGGGTTCACGCTGATCTGGGTGGCGTGCGCCCGCATCGCGTCGATCTTCCGGCCGACGTGGGCGCGGGCGTCGATCTCGGTGGTGACGTCCTTGTCCTGGCAGCCGAACGGCAGGTCGTCGACCGGCTCGGCGAGGAAGGGGGCGCCTCTCTCGCGCATCGCCTCCTCTGTCCGGTACATCACGGATCTGGGCACGGCGGTGTGGTAGACCTTGGCGACCCGCCACGGCCCGCCCGCACCGGGCGGCGCCCCGGTCCTCGATCCGGTCCTCGATCCGGTCCTCGATCCGGTCGCCGCTCCGGCATCCGCCGCGAGCGGTACGGACGCCGGTCCGACTCCCGAGCCGGACGGCCCGGACCGCTCGGACGGGTCAGACGGCTCAAACGGGTCAGACGGCCCGGACGGGTCAGACGGCTCGGACGGGTCAGACGGCTCGGACGGTTCGTACGCAGGGTCGGCGGCCAGTTCGACGGCCCGCCAGGCGACGCGGTGGGCCTGGATGTGGTCGGGGTGGCCGTAGAAACCGTTCTCGTCGTAGGTGACGAGCACCTGGGGCCGCACCTCGCGGATGATCCTCGCGAGCTCCCCCGCCGCCTCGTCCAGGTCGGCCTGCCAGAAGGCGTTCGCCCGGTGGTTGGAGGCGACGCCCATCATGCCGGAGTCCCTCCAGCGGCCGGGACCGCCCAGGAAGCGGTGGTCGGTGACGCCGAGCGCCGCGCAGGCCGCGGCGAGCTCCCCGACGCGATGCTCGCCCAGGGCGTCGTCGCGGTCGGCGGCCAGGTGGGCGAGCTCCGGGGGGATCACCTCGCCCTCCTCGCCCAGGGTGCAGGTCACCAGCGTGACGTGCGCGCCCTCGGCGGCGTACTTGGCCATGGTGGCTCCGCTGCCGATCGTCTCGTCGTCCGGGTGGGCGTGCACGAGCATCAGGCGCCGATCAGTCATGCGTCCGAGGGTATCGATGCCGCACATCGTGCGGAACGTCGCATTCGAGGTCCGTCCGCATCTGGAAAACAAGACACTCGATGCGGAACTGGCAAGATGGCTCGTATGAGTGAGAGCTTCCCTCGCCTGCACGCCAGAACCCGTCGATTCACCCTCGGAGTGCCGCGCGGCTTCACGATCGCCCCGGGCGGTGACCGCGTCGTGTTCCTCCGGAGCAGGGGCGGCTTCGACCCGGTGACCTGCCTGTGGGAGTACGACGTCCTCAGCGGCGCGGAACGGCTGATCGTCGACCCGCGCGCCCTGGCGGCCGACGACGAGAACCTGCCGCCCGAGGAGCGGGCGCGCCGCGAGCGGAGCCGCGAACAGGCCGGGGGCGTCGTCGGGTACAGCACCGACGCCGCGGTGACCGTCGCGGCGTTCGCGCTCTCCGGCGGTCTCTACGTCGTCGACCTGAAGACCGCCCTCGTACGGCGGCTGAAGACCTCCGGGCCGGTGATCGACCCCCGGATGTCCCCCACCGGCGTCCACGTCGGCTACGTGACCGGCGGCGCGTTCCACATCCAGGACCTGGAGGACGAGGTCGACCACGCGCTGGCCCGCCCCGAGTCCCCCGAGGTGACGTACGGCCTGGCCGAGTTCATCGCCGCCGAGGAGATGGACCGCATGCGGGGCTACTGGTGGTCCCCGTCCGGCGACGCGATCCTGGTCGAGCGGGCCGACGAGTCGCCGGTGAAGCGCTGGCACATCGCCGACCCGGCCAACCCGGCCCGGCCCGCCACCGAGCAGCGCTACCCCTCGGCGGGCACGGCCAACGCCGAGGTGGAGCTCTTCGTCCTCACTCTCGGCGGAGCCCGCGTCGCGGTGCCCTTCGACGACGAATACCTGGTCAACGCCTCCTGGGACGCCCACGGCCTGTCGATCGTCACCATGACGCGCGACCAGCGGACGATGCGGCTGCTCGACGTCGACCCGGCCACCGGCGCCTCCACGGTCGTGCGCGAGGACACCGACCCCTCCTGGGTCGACATCGTCACCGGCGTCCCCGGCCACCTGTCCGACGGCAGCCTCGTCTGGGCCGCCACCTCGGAGGGCGGCCACCGCCTGGTCGTCGGCGACTCCCCCGTCACGCCGCCCACCCTCCAGGTCCGCGAGATCCTCGACATCGACGGCGAGACCGTACTCTTCCGGGCGAGCGGTGAGCCCACCGAGATCGCCGTCTGGGCCTACCGGCGGGGTCAGATCACCCTCGTCAGCCCGGCCGAGGGCGGCGTCTACAGCGGCCACACCGCGGGCGGCACCCTGGTGATCACCGGCCAGACCCTCGGCAGCGAGGGCTCGGTCACCCGCGTCCTGCACAACGG
This sequence comes from Streptosporangium vulgare, assembly GCF_042428775.1. Lineage (NCBI taxonomy): Bacteria > Bacillati > Actinomycetota > Actinomycetes > Streptosporangiales > Streptosporangiaceae > Streptosporangium > Streptosporangium vulgare. Next base: position 128,603 of record NZ_JBHMBS010000010.1, read on the forward strand.
CACGCCCCGAGGCCACATCACCTCGCACGCCGAGCGTCCCAGCCTGGACCTGCGGGTCTCCCTGATCAGGGCGGGCGAGCGCGACCTGGCCACCGCCGTGCTCCTGCCCACCGGCCACGTGCCCGGCTCCGCGAAGCTGCCGGTCCTCATGGACCCGTACGGCGGACCGCACGCCCAGCGCGTGCTGGCCGCGGCCGGAGCGCACCTGACCAGCCAGTGGTTCGCCGACCAGGGCTTCGCGGTGGTCGTGGCCGACGGCCGGGGCACCCCGGGGCGCGGACCCGAGTTCGAGCGGGCCGTCCTGCACGACCTGGCCACCCCGGTCCTGGACGACCAGATCGACGCCCTGCACGGCGCCGCCGCGCGGTTCCCCGACGACCTGGACCTGTCGCGGGTCGCCATCCGGGGCTGGTCGTTCGGCGGCTACCTCGCCGCCCTGGCCGTGCTCCGCCGCCCCGACGTGTTCCACGCGGCCGTCGCCGGGGCCCCAGTGACCGACTGGCGCCTGTACGACACCTGCTACACCGAGCGCTACCTCGGCCACCCGGACGAGGGCCACTACGACTCCTCGTCCCTGTTCGCCGACGCGGAGAAGCTGGACCGTCCCCTCCTGCTGATCCACGGCCTCGCCGACGACAACGTGGTCGCCGCGCACACCCTGCGCCTGTCCTCTGCCCTGCTGGCCGCGGGCCGCCCGCACAACGTGCTGCCGCTGTCGGGGGTCACCCACATGACCCCGCAGGAGACCGTGGCGGAGAACCTGCTGCTGCTCCAGGTCGACTTCCTGAAGAAGGCGCTGTCCTCCTGAGACGTCCTCCCGAGACTTGAACGGCCCGTACCCGGTGGCGGGTACGGGCCGCGCCGGGTGCGCGGCCTGCCCGGGTCTGACCGGGGCACTGTGACGGCGGCCAACGCTGCGAGAAACCGCGGTGCGTCCCCGCTGGTCCACCGTGACGGCCGACCGGACCCGTTGGGGCGGGAAGTGGCGGTTCCAGCCGCTCCCGCTGCGCATCGGTGAGGTCGAGCCGCCGCGTCACCGTTAAGGTGGCCACGAGGTCTCCGGATATGAGGTTCTTCTTCGTCGATGAACCCTCCGTCGGAGACCTTTACTTACCCGGCTACGACACGCCGTCGATCGGCGCCCCGCTCGCCCAAGCCCCGTGCCGAGGCGTCGCCGTGGACGGGCACCGAATAAATGAGTAACGTGACGCCCGTGCCCCGAACCTCTCTTCTGGCCGCCGCCCTCACGGTGTCGGTCTGCCTTGCGAATACCTCAGCGGTAAGCGCGGCTTCATCGTCGCCGGCCCAGACGTCGATGGGTGCCACTCACGCATCGACGTCAGCCAAACCGGGCCTGCTACAGGGGCCGCAGACCTTCATCACGTCCAAGCAGACGGCCATCAACAAGATAAAAACCCTGCTGACAACATTCTTCACCGAGCAGCAGCTGTCCAAAATCCTGGACGCGACGGCGGAAGACATCTACGCCAACAAATCTTTCAAAGAATCCTTCGGCACTCTCATCAAGCCGAATGATCTCACCCTGAGCCAAATGGCGATCGTATCGAAATCCGGGGCTCCGCTGACAAAGGCCCTCGCGGTCCTTCTCCGCAGATTTGAACCGTATTACAATAACATGAGCAAGAAGATTCTTGCGATGAAAAGCAGTCGAAAGACAAAGGCGGACTGCTTCAATCAGGTTCACGTGATGATGGCCGAGTATCTCACCAAAGCCAATATCACACCGATTCTGACCGAGATTAAAAGCAGTCTGACGTCGAAGGAGTGGCAGTCCTTGAGAACAACTCACGGCGCGGCACTATTCCTTTGGAGTAAGTACGGGCTGTAGGGCCGTGGAGTAAGCACGGGTTGCGGGGCCGCCTGGTCCGCGCCGGCTCCGCTGCCGGTCGTACCCCGGAAAGCGCCGGATCTCGAAGCGTGTGACGGGCGCGGCCTGTTTCTCGCGGCACACCATGCCGACGGGTTCGGCATGCTCCCCCTGGTGGACGGAAAGGTGATCTGGGCGGAGATCACATCTACCGGCGCGTCGGGAACGGGCTGACGGTCGCTTTCCGCCGCCTCCGAGAGCGTACGCCCGCACGTCCCGGTGAGAGTCTCAGGAAGCCCGTTCTCACCGGGAGGTGCCGTGCCAGCTGCTCCACAGTGCCGCGTACGAACCCCCCGCCGCGACCAGCTCGTCGTGGGAGCCGAGCTCGCTGATGCGGCCGTCCTCCACCACCGCGACGCGGTCGGCGTCGTGGGCCGTGTAGAGGCGGTGGGCGATGGCGATGACCGTGCGGCCGTCGAGGACGGCGGCGAGCGAGCGCTCCAGGTGGCGGGCGGCACGGGGGTCGATCAGCGAGGTGGCCTCGTCGAGGACGAGGGTGTGCGGGTCGGCCAGAACCAGCCGGGCCAGGGCCAGCTGCTGCGCCTGGGCGGCGGGGACCGGCTCGCCGCCGGAGCCGACGACCGTGTCGAGTCCTTCGGGCAGGGCCTCGACCCACTCCCAGGCGTTGACGGCCTCCAGCACCTCGCGGACCCGCGCGTCGTCGGCGTCGGGCCGGGCGATCAGCACGTTGTCGCGTACTGTGCCACGGAAGACGTGGTGCTCCTGGGTCACCAGGGCGACGTGGCCACGCAGGTCGTCCAAGGGGAGCTCGACGAGCGGGACGCCGCCGACCGCGACCGAGCCGGTGCGGGGGCCGTGGATGCCCGCGAGCAGGCGGCCCAGCGTGGACTTCCCCGCCCCTGACGGGCCGACCATGGCGAGCCGCTCCCCCGGCCTCACCGTGAGGTCGATGCCGTGCAGCACGTCGTGGCCCTCGCGGTAGGCGTAGCGGACGTCTTCGGCCCTCAGCTCGCTGCCCTCGGGCGTGGCGGAGGTGGCCTCGCGGTCGTCGGGCACCTCGGCGACGCCCAGCAGGCGGGCCATGGAGGCGCCGCCGACCTGGAGCTCGTCGATCCACATGAGCAGCCGGTCGAGCGGGTCGATGAGCTGCTGGACATACAGCGTGGCGGCGGTGACCTGCCCCAGCGAGACCCAGCCCCGGGTGTAGAAGAGGCCGCCGATGACGAGCGTCGCCACGATCGGGATCACGTAGCCGAGCTCGACCGTGGGGAACCAGACCGTGCGCAGCCCCATCGTGTATCTCTCGGCCGCCCACGACTCGGCGATGTCGGCGTCGGTGCGGCGGTGGCGCCGGTCCTGCAGGCCCAGGGCCTCCACGGCGCGGGCGCCGTTCACCGTCTCGGCCAGGCCGTCGGTCATGTCGGCGTACGCCGCGCTCTCGCGCAGGTATCCGTCTCTGGCCCGCTTGAGATACCAGCGGGTGGAGATCCACAGGACGGGGACGGCGAGCAGCGAGGGCAGCGCGAGCAGCGGCCCGACCAGCAGCAGCGCGCCGACGGTGATCACGCAGGTGACGAGCGCGATCAGCGTCTCGGGCACGGCGTGCCGCACGGTGCGCGACAGCGAGTCGACGTCGCGGGAGGTCCGCGAGATCAGGTCGCCGGATCCGGCGCGCTCGACCGTGGACAGCGGCAGGCCGAGCACCCGCCCGACGAACTCCTCGCGCAGCTCGGCGAGGACCTTCTCGCCGAGCCTGGAGGAGAAGTAGACGGCGAACCTGACCAGCACCGCCTGGGCGACCACGAAGCCGCCGATGGCGAGCGACACCTGGGCGACGTCGATCCCCGAGCCGTCGTGGACGCCCTGGACGAGGCCGCCGAGCAACCACGGCACCGCCAGGCCCGCGACGGCGGCCAGGGCGTGCAGGAGCAGTGCCACGGTCAGGTCACGGGGGTACTTCAGGGTGAGCCTGCGGGCGTACGCCCGGACCTGCGCCTGGTCGGCGACGGGCAGGATCTGCCTGCTCATGACTCCTCCCCCCGGGTGACGACCGCGGTGTAACCGGGGTGGGCGGCGAGCAGCTCCCGGTGCGTGCCCTGGGCGCGCACGACGCCTCCCTCGACGTAGATGACGTGATCGGTGCGGTCGAGCACGAGCGGGCTGGTCGTGCAGACCAGCGTGGTCTTGCCCGCGCGGGCCTTGGCGAGCCGGTCGGCGATGCGCGCCTCGCTGTGGGCGTCGACCGCGCTGGTGGGCTCGATGAGGATGAGCACCTCCGGGTCGAGGGTGAGCGCCCTGGCGAGCCTGAGCCGCTGCTGCTGACCGCCGGAGAACTCCCGGCCCGCCTCGGCGACGCGCCCGTCGAGGCCGCCGGGCAGCGCCTCGACGATGTCCTCGGCGCACGCGGCGCTCAGCGCCTGGCCCAGCTCCTCGTCCGTGGCCCGCCCTGTGACGTCGAGCTCGTCCCTGAGCACCCCGGCGAACAGCCTGGCGTCGTTGTCGGCGACCAGGATGCGGCGGCGCACCTCGGAGAGCGGCAGGGTTTCGAGCGCCACGTCGCCGAAGTCGACGTCGCCCTCGCCGTAGCGGCCGAGCCGGTCGGCGATGGCCTCGGCCTCCTCGGGGACGGCGGCCGCGACGGCGGTGAGCATGCCGGGGCGCACGGCGACCCCGGAGGTCACGTCGCGCAGCAGGCCGCCCTCCGAGCGGCCGGCGCCGCCTTCCACCTCCGGCCTCAGCGAGAGGATGCGCACCACCCTGCGGGCGGCGACGTGCCCCTTGGTCAGTTTGTCCGCGGCCTCGGTGAGGGTGCGTACGGGGGCGATCAGGAAGGCGGCGTAGCCGTAGAAGGCGACGAGCTGGCCGGCACTGATCTCACCGCGCGTCGCGAAGGTCGCGCCGAGCCAGGTCACCGCGGTGATCAGCAGGCCCGGCAGCAGGACCTGCGCCCCCTCCAGCGTCGACTCGACGGACGCCACCCGCACGCCCGCGCGTCGCACCCGCTGGGACTCGGCGCCGTAGCGGTCGGCGAAGACCCGCTCACCGCCGATGCCGCGCAGCACCCGCAGGCCGGAGACGATGTCGGCGGCGCGGGTGGAGAGGTCGCCCTGCAGGTCGCGGTGGGCGTTCTGGCGGTGGTGCAGCGGCTTGAGCAGGGGGGCGACGGCGACCGCCATGAGGGGCAGGCCCGCCAGCACCATCAGGCCGAGCGGCGGCGAGCTGCCCAGCAGGATGACGGTCACGACGGCGATGGCGACGACCGCGCCACCGCCCCGGATGAGGATGTCGACCGTGTTGCCGATGTGGGCGATGTCGGAGTTGCCGACGCTGACGACCTCGCCGGTGGACATGCGCTTGGGCAGGGTCGCGCCCAGCCTGGTCGCCTGCCTCGCGGTGACCTGGACGGTCCGGTAGGCGGCGGCGAGCCAGTTGTAGACGGCCATCCGGTGGCGCAGGATGCCGGTGACGGCCTGCGTGATCCCCAGGGCGAGCACCACCCCGCCCCAGGTGGTCAGGGACGGCACGTCCTTCGCCGTGATGGCGTCGATCCCTTTGCCCATGGCGTACGGCACGAGGGCCATCGCGAGCCACCACAGGATGGCGTAGGCGATGCCGAGGAGCAGTGGGCCCATCTGCGCGCGGGCCACCCACCACAGGTATCTGGCAGGGCTGCGGGCATCGGGAACGCCGGGGTCGGCGACAGGTAGGGAGCGCATCTCACAACAAGGGTCACAAACTTCGACCTGGCCCGGCAAACCATTTTCGGTCTCACCGGCGTGTCGCCGTCAATCAGGGTTGACAACCGTGTCACGTCAACCTAAATTGACAGACATGAGTGATACGGCGCAGCTGGCATCCGACGCCGGTAGCCGCGATCCGGCCGTGGGCCTGCGGGCCGTACGGGCACTGCGGACGCTGGTCGACCGGCTGGAGGCCCTCCAGGTGGAGAACGCACGCGAGCAGGGCTGGTCCTGGCAGGAGATCGCGCACTGCCTGGAGGTCACCCGGCAGGCGGTGCACAAGAAGTACGCGGGTGGCCGAGGTCTGTTGAGACGGGAGAGATAGCGATGTTCGAACGGTTCCACCATGAGGCCCGCCAGGCGGTGACCCTCGCGCAGGAGAACGCCCGCAGGCTGCGGCACGACGTCATCGGCACCGAGCACATCCTGCTCGGCCTGCTCGACCAGCCCGAGAGCCTGTCGGCGCGGGTGCTGCGCCGACACGGCCTCGACCACGACGGCGCCTACCGGTCGGTCGTCCGCCTCACCCCGCAGAAGCCGGGCGACGCGCTCGACGCCGAGGCGCTGGAGTCGATCGGCATCGACCTCTCGGCCATCAGGGAGAAGGTCGAGGCGGCCTTCGGGCCCGGCGCCCTGGACCGCAAACCCCGCACCGACCGGCGGGGCCGCGTGTTCGGCGGCTTCCACATCCCCTTCAGCCCCCGGGCGAAGAAGACCCTGGAGCTGTCCCTGCGCGAGGCCATCAACCTCAAGCACAACCACATCGGCGACGGCCACCTCCTCCTCGGCCTCATGCGCGAGGGCGAGGGGCTGGGCAGCAAGGTGCTGACCGACGCGGGCCTCGACGTCGCGACCCTGCGCCGGGAGGTCGTCACCGAGCTGGGCCGGCCGTCCCGGCCGTGAACGTCGGCGACGGCGACACCGAGGTGCCCGGTGCGGGAAGGACGACGGCCCCGGACGACAAACCCGGCGACCCGGGACGGGAGGCGGAGCCGTGCCCGGCGTGGGGCGGGAGCCGTGCCCGGCGTGGGGCGCTCCCGCCCCCCGGAACCCACGGCTCCCGCCCCCGGGGACCTACTTGGAGGCCCGCAGGTAGTCGCGGTTCATCTGGGCGATGGTGTCCAGCGGGATGCCCTTGGGACAGACCGCCGTGCACTCGCCGGTGTTGGTGCAGCCGCCGAAGCCCTCCGCGTCCATCTGCTCGACCATGGCCTTGGCGCGGGAGTCGCGCTCGGGCTGGCCCTGCGGCAGCAGGCCCAGGTGAGTGATCTTGGCGGCGGTGAAGAGGGAGGCGGAGCCGTTCGGGCAGGCGGCGACGCAGGCGCCGCAGCCGATGCAGGTGGCCGCGTCGAACGCCGAGTCGGCGTCGACCTTCTTCACCGGGACGCTGTGCGCGTCGGGGGCGGAGCCGGCCGGGACGGAGACGAAGCCGCCCGCCTGGATGATGCGGTCGAACGCCGAGCGGTCCACGACCAGGTCCTTCACCACCGGGAAGGGCGCGGCGCGCCACGGCTCGATGGTGATGACCGCGTTGTCCTCGAAGTGACGCATGTGCAGCTGGCAGGTGGTGGTCGCCACCTGCTCGCCGTGCGCGACACCGTTGATGACCATGCCGCACATGCCGCAGATGCCCTCGCGGCAGTCGTGGTCGAAGGCGACCGGGTCGTCGCCCTCCAGGATGAGCCGCTCGTTGAGGACGTCGAGCATCTCCAGGAAGGACATGTCCGGTGACACGTCCTCGACCCGGTAGGTGACCATGCGGCCCTTGTCCTCGGGGCCCCGCTGCCGCCAGACCTTGAGAGTGAGATTCACTTGTAGCTCCGCTGGCTCATCTTGACGTACTCGTAGTCGAGATCTTCCTTGTGCAGGATCGGGCCCTGCTCCCCGTACTCCCAGGCGGCGACGTAGGCGAAGTGCTCGTCGTCGCGCAGGGCCTCGCCGTCGGCGTCCTGCGACTCGGCGCGGAAGTGGCCGCCGCACGACTCGGTGCGGTGCAGCGCGTCGACGCACATCAGCTCGGCCAGGTCGAAGAAGTCGGCCACCCGCCCGGCCCGCTCCAGAGCCTGGTTGAGCTCCCCGGCCTCGCCGGAGACCTTCACGTTCCGCCAGAACTCCTCGCGCAGCTCGGGGATCCGCTCCAGGGCCTTGCGCAGCGACTCCTCGGTGCGCTCCATGCCGCAGTAGTCCCACATGAGCTTGCCCAGCTCGCGGTGGTAGGAGTCGGCGGTGCGGTCCCCGTCGTTCGACAGCAACCTGGCGATCTTCTCGCGCACCGCGACCTCGGCCTCGGCCACGGCCTCCTCGTCGACCTCGCCGTACGGGCCGTTCGCGAGGTAGTCGCCGATCGTGGTCGGCAGCACGAAGTAGCCGTCGGCCAGGCCCTGCATCAGCGCGGACGCGCCGAGACGGTTGGCGCCGTGGTCGGAGAAGTTGGCCTCGCCGATCACGAACAGGCCGGGGATCGTGGACTGCAGGTCGTAGTCCACCCACAGGCCGCCCATCGTGTAGTGGACGGCCGGGTAGATGCGCATCGGCTGGGCGTAGGGGTCCTCGCCGGTGATGCGCTCGTACATCTCGAAGAGGTTGCCGTACTTCTTCTCCACCGCGTCGCGGCCCAGACGGCGGATCGCGTCGGCGAAGTCGAGGTAGACGCCCAGCCCGCCGGGGCCGACGCCTCGGCCCTCGTCGCAGACGTTCTTGGCGGCGCGGGAGGCGATGTCACGCGGGACCAGGTTGCCGAACGCCGGATAGATGCGCTCCAGGTAGTAGTCGCGCTCCTCCTCGGGGATCTCCGAGGCCGGGCGGGCGTCGCCCCGCTCCAGCGGCACCCACACGCGGCCGTCGTTGCGCAGCGACTCCGACATCAGGGTCAGCTTCGACTGGTAGTCGCCGCTGACCGGGATGCAGGTCGGGTGGATCTGGGTGTAGCAGGGGTTGGCGAACATCGCGCCGCGCCGGTGCGCCCGCCAGATCGCCGTGGTGTTGCAGCCCTTGGCGTTGGTCGAAAGGAAGAACACGTTGCCGTACCCGCCGCTGGCCAGCACGACCGCGTCGGCCAGGTGCCGCTCGATCTCGCCGGTGACCATGTCGCGGACGATGACGCCGCGCGCCCGGCCGTCGGAGACGATCAGGTCGAGCATCTCGTGGCGGGTGTGCATCTCGACGGTCCCGGCCGCGATCTGCCGCTCCAGCGCCTGGTACGCGCCGAGCAGCAGCTGCTGGCCCGTCTGGCCCCTGGCGTAGAAGGTACGGGAGACCTGCGCGCCGCCGAAGGAGCGGGTGTCGAGCAGGCCGCCGTACTCGCGGGCGAACGGCACGCCCTGGGCCACGGCCTGGTCGATGATGTTCACGCTGACCTGGGCGAGCCGGTAGACGTTGGACTCGCGGGCGCGGAAGTCACCGCCCTTGACCGTGTCGTAGAACAGCCGGTAGATCGAGTCGCCGTCGCCCCGGTAGTTCTTGGCCGCGTTGATGCCGCCCTGGGCCGCGATGGAGTGCGCGCGCCGGGGCGTGTCCTGGTAGCAGAAGGACTTGACGTTGTAGCCCAGCTCGCCGAGGGTCGCGGCGGCCGAGCCGCCCGCCAGCCCGGTGCCCACGACGATGACGTTGAGCTTGCGCTTGTTGGCCGGGTTGACCAGCTTGGCGCCGAACTTGCGCTTCTCCCAGCGATCCTCGATCGGGCCGTCGGGAGCCTTGGTGTCGCGGATGGGCTCGCCCTCTGTGTATCTCGTGGTCATGACCCGCTCACCGCTCCTCGTTCACCACGCGGAAGATCCGCTCCTCGTACGCCACGCGTGAGACCCGCTCCTCGTACGCCGCCGTGCTCGCCGCGCCGGGCCCCGCTCACCCGGGCCCCGTTCACTTGATCACTCCGAGGACGACCGCGACCGGGACGGCGAGGAAGCCGACGACCAGCAGCGCCGACAGGCCCGTGGCGGCGGCCCTCAGCGAGCGGTAGCTGCGGCGGCCCGCCAGGCCGAGCGTCTGGAAGGCGCTCCACAGGCCGTGGCGCAGGTGCAGGCCGACCATGACGACCGCGAGCACGTAGAACAGGGTGACCCACCAGCGCGACGGCGCGAAGCCCTCGACCAGGCGCTCGTACGGTGTGGAGCCGCCACCCGCCGGGTTGGCCACGCCGAACGTCAGGTCCAGCAGGTGGTAGACCACGAACAGCACGATGACGACGCCGCCGTAGCGCATGGTGTGGACCGCGTAGCCGTTCGCCCGGGACTTGCGCCTGGCCGCGTACCTGACCGGACGGGCCTTGCGCGCCCGCCGGGCCAGGGAGATCGCCGACCACATGTGCAGCCCGACCGCGACGACCAGTCCGATCTCGACGATGGTCAGCAGGGTGCGGTGCGGGAGGATCGGCTCGCCCATGGTCCGCAGGAAGGCCGCGTAGGAGTTGAAGGACTCCGCGCCGAAGAAGCTCTTGAGGTTTCCGGCCATGTGGCCGACAAGAAAGAGCACCATCACGGCACCCGTGACGGCCATCACGGCCTTCTTGCCGTTGGAGGAGCTCAGGAAGCCGCCCCGCCGCCTGGGCCTTGCCGGCTTCGCTGGGGCGTCCGCCGGGGGTTTCACCGACGCGGTGGCGGATCCGCGCTCAATCGTGGCAGTCACGTTTGTCACGCTAGGTAGGAGGATTTATCGGCGTCCAAGTCATCGTGGATGTGGTTTCCATAGCCTGCGGCTATTGACTCTGCGCTCCTGCGGCTTCCAGGACCGTGGCTGCCGGCCCGGTGCGAGCAATCTCACAACGTGCTGAGGACAGCCTCACATCGTCTCGCACACCGTCGCCGGTCCCGGATCCGAGCCCGGAGGACCCGTGCGCTACACGTCCCGCGTCCGGGACGTCGCCTGCCCGGCGACCCGCGCCCCCGGTGACGCGCGTACCGGGGAGCCGTACGCCGAGGAGCCCCTACGCTAGGGAAACGTGCAGCTCCAGCAACTCGCCTACTTCGTGGCGGTCGCCGAGGCCCGGCACTTCACCCAGGCCGCCGAGGGGATGCGCGTCGCCCAGCCCTCGCTGAGCAAGCAGATCAAGGCCCTGGAGGCCGAGCTCGGCGCGCCGCTGTTCAGCCGCGCCCGGGGGAACGTCACGCTGACCCCGGCGGGTGAGGCGCTGCTGCCGCTGGCCCGCAGGATGCTGGCCGACGCCGAGACCGCCAGGAGCGAGGTCGGCGAGCTCGCGGGCCTGCGCCGGGGCCGGGTCAGGCTGGGCGCGACCCCCTCGCTCTGCGCCGGGCTGCTCGCCGACGCGCTGGCCAGGTTCCACCACGCCTACCCCGGCATCGAGCTGTTCGTGGAGGAGGGCGGCTCCCGCGACCTGGTCCGCACCCTCGCCCGCGGCCAGCTCGACCTGGCGCTGATCATCATGCCGCTGCACAGCGACGACCCCGCCCTCGTCACCGAGGAGATCCTGCGGGAGAACCTCGTCGTCGCCTCCCCCTCGGCCGACCACGCCCACCGGCCGTACGTGCGCATCGAGGAGTTGCGGCGGCGGCCGATGGTGATGTTCCGGCGCGGGTACGACCTGCGGGAGGCGACGCTCAGCGCCTGCAGGCAGGCCGGGTTCGAGCCCAGGTTCGCGGTGGAGGGCGGCGAGATGGACGCCGTGCTGCGCTTCGTGGAGGCCGGGCTGGGGATCGCGCTGGTCCCCTCGATGGTGCTGGACGGCCGCCCGGGACTGGCCGGGACGCCGCTGGCGCCCCCCGGGCTGCGCCGCACGATAGCCATCGCGCATCGTAAGGACGTCCAGCCCACCCGCGCCGCCCAGGCCTTCCGCTCGACCCTGCTCCTCTTCCTCACCGAGGCCGCCCGCGACGGCAGCCTCCCCCAGGGACTCGACCTGATCACCGAGACCTGATCACCGAAGACCTGACCGACGAGGACCGATCACCGAGAGCCGATCGACGAGACCTCATCGACGAAGGCCGGTCGACGAGAACCGGCCCCGGCGGGCGAGGCCGTCACGGAAACCGTCGTCACGGAAACCTCCACCACGCAACCGCCACCGCGGGGCGGGCCCCGCCGCGCGTGACGGCCGGAGTGCGCGGCCGTAAGGCCGGGCGGCGGTCGCGGGTGCCCGGGAGTGCGCGGGCCATCCGGCCGGGCGGCGGGCCCGGGTGCCCGAAAGGACGACGGCCGGGAGTTTGCGGGCCACACGGCCGGGCAGTGGCCGTGGACGCCCGAGGGGTGGGCAGGTGCCCGACGGGCGTCGTGGCACGTTCCCGACGTGCGGCGGGTCACGATATCCGCCGCGTGGATCAAGGTGACTGATCAACACCCTCTAAGTCCCGGTGTCACACTATTCTACGTAGCGTCGACAGGTTCTCCCGATCTCACGAAGAGGCGTCAGTGACCGCCCCCGCCAATGAAACGCTCACGCTTCTCCTCATCGAGGACGACGCGGGCGACGCCTTCCTCGTGGAGGAGCTGCTCAGCGAGGCGGACAACCCACCCAAGATCATTTGGGTGCGCAGCATGGCCGAGAGCCGGGAGCGCCTCACCGAGGACGTGCAGTGCGTGCTCGTCGACCTCTCCCTGCCCGACGCGTCCGGCCTGGAGGCGCTGGAGCAGGTGCTGTCGATGGCGCCGCACGCCGCCGTGCTCGTGCTGACCGGCCTGAACGACACCCACGTCGGCGTGGAGGCCGTCGCCGCCGGCGCCCAGGACTTCCTGGTCAAGCAGGACGTGGAGGCCCGCCTGCTGGCGCGGGCGATCCGCTACTCGATAGAGCGCAAGCGCGCCGACCTGGCCCAGCGCAGGCTGGTCGAGGCCGAGCTGCTCACCAAGGAGAACTCCCGCCTCGAACGCGGGCTCCTGCCGGTCCCGCTGCTGGCCTCGGAGGTCCTGGACCACCAGGCCCGCTACCTGCCGGGACGCAGGAGGGCCCTTCTCGCCGGCGACTTCTGGGACACCGTGCAGAGCCCCGACGGCGCCGTCCACGTGGTGGTCGGCGACGTGTGCGGGCACGGCCCCGACGAGGCCGCGCTGGGCGTCGCGCTCAGGATCGCCTGGCGGACCCTGGTCCTGGCCGGGCACACCGGCAACGAGCTGCTCTCCACCCTGGAGGCGGTGCTCCGCCTGGAGCGCAAGTCCGCGGAGATCTTCACCACCCTGTGCATCGTCACGATCGACCCCACGCTCAGCACGGCGCGGATGCACGTGGTCGGCCATCCGCCGCCGCTGCTGATCCGCGACGGCGAGATCGGCGTGGTGCCCGGCACCCCCTCCGGCCCCCCGCTGGGGATCTTCCAGGACGTCGAGTGGTCGGCGATCGACGTCCCGCTCGGCTCCGACTGGTCGCTGCTGCTCTACACCGACGGCCTGATCGAGGCCACCGTGGGCGGCGGGCCCGACCTGCTCGGCACCGAGGGCCTGCTCAGGCTCGTCCAGGAGCAGGGCGGGATCGAGCTCGACCGGCTCATCGAACGCGTCATCGAGCTGAACCGCGACGCGCTCAGCGACGACCTGGCGACCGTGCTCATCTCTCGAAGCGGAAACCGATGACCGACCGTCCGGAGCCCTCGGATCGTTCGGGTCACGGCCTCAGCCCTCGCCCCCTGCCCGCGTTCACCCCCTCGAAGGGGTTCGGGAACCTTCCGGTGGGACGCTGGTTCACGCTCGCCGGGGTGGGCATCGCGCTGGTCTTCATGGTCTCCGCCGTCGTCACGATCAATTCGATCGAGGAGACGCGGGAGGCGAGGGAGACCCTGGTCGACGTCGTCGACCCGGCGGCGCTGCGCCTCCTGGAGATCTCCAACGCGATGACCTCGCAGGAGAGCTCGGTGCGGGCGTACGGCAGGACCAACGAGGAAGCCTCCCTTCGGGACTACCGGAACGCGATCACCGCGGAGAACACCGCGGTGGGCGCGCTCGTCGCGCTGCTCCCCCGGATGCCGGAGCGGCAGGCGGTCAGTGCCGAGGTGGCCCGGCTGAGGGTGGCGGGAGAGGCCTGGCGGCGCGACTACGCGGAGACGGTCATCGCCGCCGTACCGACCCTGAAGACCGACGCCGCCCGGCAGAACGCCAACATCAACGCCACCCGGTTCACCGAGGTCCGCCAGTCCCTCACCGGCCTCCAGAGCCACCTGAACCGGCTGCACGAGGCCGGCGTCGTCCGGTTCGACCTCGGCTGGCAGGCCCTCTACGCCGCGCTCATCGGCGTGACCTCGGCGCTGGTCGTGGCCGGGATCATCGCGGTGCTCATCGTGCGGTACGCGGTGCTCCGCCCGCTCGCCGAGCTGAACCAGCAGGTCCGCGCGGTCGCCCAGGGGGATTTCGACCACAAGCTCAGGGTGGAGCGCCCGGCCGAGCTGTCGGAGCTGTCGGGCCACGTCGACGCGATGCGCCGCCGCATCCTCGCCGAGTGGCGCCGCTCCTCGGAGACGCAGCGCAAGCTGGAGGACCAGACGGCGGAGCTGAAGCGCTCCAACGGCGAGCTGGAGCAGTTCGCCTACGTGGCCAGCCACGACCTGCAGGAGCCGCTGCGCAAGGTGGCCAGTTTCACCCAGATGCTGGACCAGCGCTACGGCGACCAGCTCGACGAGCGCGCCAAGCAGTACATCGCCTTCTCCGTCGACGGCGCCAAGCGCATGCAGATGCTGATCAACGACCTGCTCGACTTCTCCCGGGTCGGCAGGATGGGCGGCGAGCGCAGCAGGATCGACGCCACCGTGCCGTTCAGGGCCGCGCTGAACAACCTCGGCGCGACCATCGAGGACACCGGGGCGACGGTGACCCACGACGAGCTGCCCGCGGTGCACGGCAACCGGGCGCAGCTCACCCAGCTCTTCCAGAACCTCATCGGCAACGCGATCAAGTTCCACTCGCAGGAGCCGCCGGTGATCCACATCGGGGTGCGGCGCGCCGGGGAGATGTGGGAGTTCTCCTGCACCGACAACGGCATCGGTATCGACAGCAAGTACACCGACCGCATCTTCCTGATCTTCCAGCGCCTGCACGGGCGGGACGTCTACGCGGGCACGGGCATCGGGCTGGCGCTCTGCAAGAAGATCGTCGAGTACCACGGTGGCCGCATCTGGGTGGACAACGGGGACGGCGAAACCACCGGAGACAGTGAAACCCCCGCGAGCACCGGGAAGACCGAGAACAGCGCGAGCGCCGGGAGGACCGCCACGCCGGGCACGACCTTCCGCTGGACCCTTCCCCCTGGAGACACGGCCGAGGACCTCCCCTCCCCGGAGGGAGGGGATTCCCAGGATCGCTCGTGAGAGTTCCCGCTTCACCGCCGGTTCGCGCCAGGAGAGAACTCCCTTGAGGTCCCGCACGAGCCCCACGGGCGTTCCGCCTCGCCGCCGGCCCGGCGGCGATGGTGCCGCCGATCACGCATGCGGTGACCTGGTCGTCACCGCCGCCGAATACGCTACCGAGTCCGAGTACGCTGCCGAATCTCGCGGCACCGTGCCGCGTTTCCACCGGTCCGAAGGCCGGGGTCTTCACGCTGGAGGAACTGATGAATGACCTGCGCTGGATCGACGTGCTCCTGGTCGAGGACGACCCGGGCGACGTCCTGCTGACGCGGGAGGCGTTCGAGCTCAACAAGGTCCGCAACAAGCTGCACGTGGTCAACGACGGCGAGCAGGCCATGGCCTTCCTGCGCAAGGAGGGCGACTACGCCGACGTGCCCCGGCCCGACCTGATCCTGCTCGACCTCAACCTGCCCCGCAAGGACGGCCGGGAGGTGCTCCAGGACATAAAGGCCGACGAGAAGCTCCGCGGGATCCCGGTGGTCGTGCTGACCACGTCGGAGTCCGAGGAGGACATCCTGCGCAGCTACAACCTGCACGCCAACGCCTACGTCTCCAAACCGGTCGACTTCGACCAGTTCATCAGCGTGGTCCGGCGGATCGACGACTTCTTCGTGACCGTCGTCAAGCTGCCCAACTCCAGCCAGCACTACTGACGGCCCGCGGGGGCGGAAAAACAGGGGTTGCCCAATCGCCGCACCCGCCCCCACGGCCTCCCGAGACCTCCCTGTGATCGTCCACCCCGTGAGACGGCGCAGGCGAGGGCCTCCTGCCAGCCGAACGTGACAGGAATCACACCGGGTCAGTGAAATTGTGAGAGACCCCTTACACACAACCCCTGGACGTCGTCGTAACGTATCCCCCACCAACATGCGCGCGCACGTGTGAGCCGGCGCGACGATGCCCCGGACGCGCGGCACAACTGAAACAACCCGGACCCCTGGGCGAGCGGGGTCCGCGGGAGGTGGAGAGGTCTCGATGACCCAGACAACGGCCGAGAGCCCGGCCAGAAGGCAACGTGCGCAGATCAAGGAGCGCACTCTGCGAACCGACCAGTGGTGGCGCTATCCACTGGTCACTTTCATCATCTTCACGGCATTCCTCGTCTACGCCACGTGGGCGATCTTTGATACAAAATACTTCGTATCGCCGTATCACGCGCCGTTCGCGTCGCCCTGTCTGGCGACGAGTTGCCCGCCGGACGCGCGGCTGTTCGGCCTCGCCCCCTTCGGCGACTGGTACACCCTGCCTCCCGGCCTGCTGATCCTCGGCCTTCCCGCGGGGTTCCGCTTCACGTGTTACTACTACCGCAAGGCCTACTACCGGGGGTTCTGGCTCTCGCCCCCGGCCTGCGGGGTGAACGAGCCGCACAAGAAGTACTCCGGTGAGTCGCGGTTCCCGCTGATCCTGCAGAACGTCCACCGCTACTTCTTCTACGCGGCGATCGTCGTCGGCCTCGTCCTCGCGTACGACGCGGTGAAGGCGCTGATCGAGAAGCCGGCCGGCCTGGGCACCTGGATCCTGATCGTCAACGCGGTCCTGATCAACCTGTACACCCTGTCGTGCCACTCCTGCCGGCACATCACGGCCGGGCGCCTGAACCACTTCTCCAAGCACCCGATCCGCTACCGGGCCTGGGGCTTCGTCTCCAAGCTCAACGCCAGGCACTCGCAGCTCGCGCTGATCTCCATGTTCTCCGTCATGGGCGCCGACCTGTACGTGCGCCTGGTCGCCAAGGGCATCATCGCCTTCTCGTTCGCATAAGGATCTCCTGTGGAAATCGAGCGTCACGAATACGACGTCGTCGTCATCGGCGCCGGCGGTGCGGGCCTGCGGGCGGCCATCGAGGCCCGCCAGCAGGGCAAGCGGACGGCGATCGTCTGCAAGTCGCTGTTCGGCAAGGCGCACACGGTCATGGCCGAGGGCGGCGCGGCCGCCGCCATGGGCAACGTCAACAGCGACGACAACTGGATGGTGCACTTCCGCGACACCATGCGCGGCGGCAAGTTCCTCAACAACTGGAGGATGGCCGAGCTGCACGCCAAGGAGGCTCCCGACCGGGTCTGGGAGCTGGAGGCGTGGGGCGCGCTGTTCGACCGCACCAAGGACGGCAAGATCAGCCAGCGCAACTTCGGCGGGCACGAGTACCCGCGGCTGGCCCACGTCGGCGACCGCACCGGCCTGGAGCTGATCCGCACCCTGCAGCAGCGGGTGGTCGCGCTCCAGCAGGAGGACGAGAGGCTCCACGGCGACGCCGAGGCGTACATCAAGGTCTTCCAGGAGTGCACGATCACCCGCCTGCTCAAGGAGGCGGGTCCCGGCGAGAGCGGCGCGATCTCCGGGGCCTTCGGCTACTGGCGGGAGAACGGCAAGCTCATCCTGTTCGACGCCCCCGCGATCGTGCTGGCCACCGGCGGCATCGGCAAGTCGTACGTGGTCACGTCCAACTCGTGGGAGTACACCGGCGACGGCCACGCGCTCGCCCTGCTCGCCGGCGCGAAGCTGATCAACATGGAGTTCATCCAGTTCCATCCCACCGGGATGGTCTGGCCGCCCTCGGTGCGGGGCATCCTCGTCACCGAGTCCGTCCGCGGCGACGGCGGGGTGCTGAGAAACTCCGAGGGCAAGCGCTTCATGTTCGACTACATCCCCGAGGTGTTCAAGGACAAGTACGCCACCACCGAGGAGGAGGGCGACCGCTGGTACACCGACCAGGCCAACAACCGCCGCCCTCCGGAGCTGCTCCCCCGCGACGAGGTCGCGCGGGCCATCAACTCCGAGGTGAAGGCGGGCCGCGGCTCACCCCAGGGCGGCGTCTACCTGGACGTCTCCACCCGCCTCCCGGCCGCTGAGATCGTCAAGCGGCTGCCGTCGATGCACCACCAGTTCAAGGAGCTGGCCGACGTCGACATCACCAAGGAGGCGATGCAGGTCGGCCCGACCTGCCACTACATCATGGGCGGCGTCGAGGTCGACGCCGACACCGGCGCGGCGGGCGTGCCCGGCCTGTTCGCGGCCGGTGAGGTCTCCGGCGGCATGCACGGCTCCAACCGGCTGGGCGGCAACTCGCTGTCCGACCTGCTGGTGTTCGGCCGCCGCGCGGGAGCGGGAGCGGCCTCGTACGTGGACGGCCTGGCGGCCCGGCCGAAGATCTCCGAGGAGGTCGTGGCCGCGGCGAGCGCGGAGGCGCTGGCCCCGCTGGAGCGCGCGGGCGAGAACCCGTACGAGGTCCACCACGAGCTGCAGCGGACGATGAACGAGCTGGTCGGCATCATCCGCAAGGCCGAGGAGGTCTCCGAGGCGCTGGAGGCGGTGGAGAAGCTCAAGGAGCGGGCCCAGGGCGTCGGCGCGGCCGGCAGCCGCATCTACAACCCCGGCTGGCACCTCGCCCTCGACCTGCGCAACATGCTCCTGGTCTCGGAGTGCGTGGCGAAGGCGGCGCTGCTGCGCCAGGAGAGCCGCGGCGGTCACACCCGCGACGACTTCCCCGGTATGTCCCCCGAGTGGCGGACCAAGATCCTGCTCTGCGCCCTCAACCCGGACGGCTCCGGCGTCACGGTGGAGGAGCAGGTGCAGCCGCCGATGCGGGACGACCTCATCACGCTGTTCGACCGCGACGAGCTGAAGAAGTACATCACCGAGGAAGAGCTGGCCGCCTTTGACGCGCTGGCCAAGGAGTAACCATGAGTTACAAGGCGAAGTTCCGCGTCTGGCGGGGCGAGGGCGGCGAGGGCAAGCTTGAGGACTTCACGGTCGAGGTGAACGAGGGCGAGGTCGTCCTCGACATCATCCACCGGCTCCAGGCCACCCAGGCCCCCGACCTGGCCGTCCGCTGGAACTGCAAGGCCGGCAAGTGCGGCTCGTGCTCGATGGAGATCAACGGCAGGCCGAAGCTCGGGTGCATGACCCGGATGTCCACCTTCACCGAGGACGAGACGATCACCGTGACGCCCATGCGGACGTTCCCGGTGATCAAGGACCTGGTCACGGACGTGTCGTTCAACTACCAGAAGGCCAGGGAGATCCCGTCCTTCACCCCTCCGGCCGACGTGAAGCCGGGCGAGTACCGCATGCAGCAGATCGACGTCGAGCGGTCCCAGGAGTTCCGCAAGTGCATCGAGTGCTTCATGTGCAACAACGTCTGTCACGTCATCCGTGACCACGAGGAGAACAAGACCAACTTCGCCGGTCCGCGCTTCCTGATGCGGATCGCCGAGCTGGACATGCACCCGTACGACGTGGCCGACCGCAAGGACTCCGCCCAGGAGGAGCACGGTCTCGGCTACTGCAACATCACCAAGTGCTGCACCGAGGTCTGCCCCGAGCACATCAAGATCACCGACAACGCGCTGATCCCGATGAAGGAGCGCGTCGTCGACCGGAAGTACGACCCGCTGGTCTGGCTGGGCAACAAGATCTTCAAGCGTTCCAGCTCGAAGACCTGAGTCTTCTCACCTCTCACGACGGCGCCGCCCCCGGGCTCTCCCGGGGGCGGCGCCGTCGCGTTTCCTCTTTGTTTCCTCGCGTCGCCGTTTCCCCGCACGCGTCGCCGTTTCCCCGCACGCGTCGCCGTTTCCCCGCACGCGTCGGCCGCTCCCTCGTGCGTGCCGTCGTTTCCGTAAGGCGCCGTTTCCTCGTAGCGCCCTTCCCGCCGGTCGCCGTCTCCTCGTGCCGCCGTTCTCAGTCGTGCCACAGCCGCTGCGTCTGTTTCCGCATGACCTCGTTGGCGCGGACGGCGAAGTCATGGATGATCACCAGCTCCGCGTCGCCGTAGCTCTCGACGAGATCGGCGTAGGCCCGGTTGAGGTCCGCCAGGATCTCCTGCAGCGCACGGTAGGGCCCCTCCCGTACCAGCTCGACGAGGACGCGGCGCCGGTCGGCGGTGTCCCGGCCCCGGCGCACGTACCCCGCCTTCTGCAGGCGGTCCACGACCGCGGTGATGGCGCCGCCGCGCGTCAGCCCTATCCGCACGGCGAGGTCGTGCGGGGTGAGGGGCCCCTCCTTGTCGAGGACGGCCAGGCAGTTGAAGTCGGTCACGTTGATTCCGGCCCGGCCGGCCACGCCGACGTGGAACAGCACCGACCGCACGGCCGTCAGGCGCCCCTGGTCGGCCATGGCCATGATCATTTCCATGCGGTTTTCCCGCTCCGTCGACATGGCGACCCCCTCTTCCCACTCTCTCTAAAATAGAGAGACTCCAAAGAGGAGACTCTCCATTTTGGTGCGAGGAGAGTAGACGATCTTTCCGGAAGAAGTCTTGCCCGCACTCCATGCCCGAACCGGCCCACCTGTATCACACCGGCGCCGCGCCCGTCCGGGGCTGTCGGGCGAACTGGCCGGTCAGCGGCTTGAAGATCGTCAGACCACGTAAGGCACGTAAGGCGAGCAGGCCGGCCGTCGCCGCACCGGTGGATCGTCGAGGGGTCCGTGCCCAGCCGGCCGGTGCACGCGACGCGAGCCGGTGGCGACGTCCCGGAGACCGGCCAGGTGCGCGTCGACGCCACGGGCGCGGGCGGGCGCGACAGGCCCGGACAGGATCCCGTGTTCTATGCTCCTGGGCCTATGAGCCGATCGCGGATGTTGTCTGCCACGGAGATCCCTTCGGAACGCCTCCTGCTTCGCGGAGCGTTGCACGACGCCGACCGTGAAGGATTCGTCGAACTCCACACCGATCCCGAGGTTCAGGCCTACATCGGTGGTCCCCAGCCTCGGAGTGACGTCGAGCGGCGCTTCGACGCGGCGATCGCCGACGGGACGTCCAGGTCCGGCAACTATGTCATCGCGGACAACACGACGAACCGGCTTGTCGGGACACTGATGCTCGCCCACCGGTCGGCCGACCGCCCCGGGCATGTCACCGAGGACGGCGGAGAGCTGGAGCTGGGCTATGTGCTGCGGCGCGGCGCGTGGGGCGCGGGGTTCGCGTTCGAGGCCGCGACGGCCGCGTTGCGCGCCGCGACCGACGAGCTCCCCGACCAGCCGGTCCTGCTCGTGACCCAGACCGCGAACGAGCGATCCATGAAACTCGCCGCCCGCCTCGGCTTCCGCCCCATCGGCACGTTCGAGGAGTACGGCGCCGAGCAGGCCCTCTGCACGGCTCCCCTGTCCGTGTTACGGATCTGATCCCGGTATTCGGCACAGCGGCCCCTCGGCCCCGGAGACCCGGGGTTTCAGGCGCCTCCCAGGCCGTCTTCCTCGCCCCGGCCCCCTTCGGGAACCGGTGACCTCGCGGACCGGTCCGGCACGGCGACCGTGACCGTGACCGTGACCGCGACCGCGACCGCGACCGCGACCGCGACCGCGACGACGTTCTCGTACGACGTCGGTGTCCTCACGCCGACCACGCCGCCTCCCGCTCCGCCCGCGACCGGGCCGGTCCTGGCCGGGGAGATCGCGCGAGGACGGTCAGGGCCCTTCGAGGCCGTTCGGGGTCAGGTGGAACGGCGGAAGAGGCCGCGCTTCTTCTTGCCGGTGTCCTGGCCGGGGAGCGGATAGACCGCCGTCGGGGTGGGCTCGACGGGAGGCCGGTCGCCGGAGCCCGTCTCGCCGGGGCCCTGGGCGGGACCGCCCTGCGGCTCGGGCCCGAACGGCCTTTCCTCCGCCGCGGGACGCTCCCCGCTCCGGTCACCCCGCGGTTCCTGCCCGAACGGCGCGGAGCCGTCCTGGGGGCCGCCGTGGAGGGGCCGATCCGGAGAGGGACCCTGACCGGAGGCGCCGTCGGGGACGGGACCGGGGGCGGTGGGACCGAACGACCGGAAGTCGTCTCGCGGGCCGCCGATCCCCAGATCGCCCCGGGCGGGCTCCTGCGGGAACGGCGCCCCGGGGAACTCCGGAGCCCCCTGGGGAAGGCCCACCTCGCCGGAGTCGGGGCCGAGGCGCGGGGCGCTCTGGAAGGCGGCCGGCGGGCCGTCCTGGATCGTCGGGCCGTAGGGCTCCTGCACGGGCCGCCCAACCTGCCCAACCTGCCCGGTCTGCCCCGGCTGCACGTTGCCGGCGCGCGGGTCGTACGGGTCACCGTGGCCGACGACCGGCTGCTGCTCGTAGCCGGGCGCGGGCAGGTACGCCGTCGTCTGGTCGTACCCGTGGGGATACTGCTCGGGGGTGTAGCCCTCCGGGTAGACCGGGGCGTACATCTGCATGGGGACGAAGCTGATGATCGGCGCGTAGGCCGTACCGCCCTGGTAGGGGCCGGGAGCGTAGCCGGGGCCGCCGGGGTAGGCCATCGGGTCCATCGGATCGCGGCCCATCCCGCGCGGACCGGCCCGGCGGATGGCCGCGGCGTGCGCCAGGCGGCGCAGCCTGCCCTCGAAGATCAGGACGGCGAACAGCACCAGCAGCACCAGGATCAGCGCCGGGATGCCGAGCTGGCGGCTCAGCGTGGCCCCGTCGAACTCGGAACCCGCGTTGCGGATCTCGTACACGGAGGAACCGGAGGCGCTCTCGTCGAGCGTCGCGGTGTCGGACGGCGTGGACGGGGCCGTGGGAAGCGGGTTGCTCTGTTCGGGAGTGGTCGCCGGGAACTGGGGCTCGTTGTTCTCCGGCGTCCCGGTGTCGGCGGGCGGGGTCACCGGAGGCTGGGGGTTCTGGACCGGCGGCGGCTGCACGGCCGCCGTCTCCTGCGCGGGCGGAGGCGCGGGCGCGGACGTCTTGGGAGGCTTGGGCTTCGGCGACGCCGGGACGGTGATCGTCGTGGTCACGGTCTTCTGCGGCACGGCCGTCTCCCCGGAGCCGCCCTGGGGGTCCTCGGTGACCGTGACGGTGACGATCGGCGTGGGCTCCTCGCAGGGGCCCGCCGGGTCGACGTCACATCCCTCGACCTGCGAGGGGTTGACGCCCATCACCCTGACGGTCGCGCCGGCCGCGGAGGAGCCGGTGAGCGGCGCCAGGGCGAGCAGGACGACGCCGCTGAGTCCCAGGGACATCACAACGGCGGAGACAGCTGCCCTGTGCCGTGCTCGCGTCACCGGTTCCCTCCGCGCAATCAACCATGAACACGTCAAAGAAATACTAGTTGGGCAAAAGTAACAGTAAACCGCGTTTTACAAAACGTGTCGTGACCGGCGACGGCGCTGGATCCTCCGCTGCAGCCACAGGAGACCGAGCAGCGTCCCCACCCCCGCCCCCACCGCCGGGAGACCCGTGACCCCTGTCAGCAGCGGGCTCGACTCGGCGACCGGCTGGACCTGGCCGCTCGGGCCGTCGAGGTCCTGCGGGAGGGGCGCGCCCTGCGGGCGCTGGTCCTGCGGGGGCACCTGCGCGGCGGGGAAGGCTCCCGCCTGCGGCAACTGGAGGCCGTTCGCGAGGCCGGGCATCTGGCCCGCTCCCGCCATCCCCATCGAGACCGGCGGCATCATGGCCCCCTGCGCGCCCGGCACCTGCGCTCCGCCCGGCTGCGCGCCCGGCATCTGCGGCCCGCCGGGCTGCGCACCCGGCATCTGCCCTCCGCCCGGCCCCATGCCCGCTCCCGGTTGGCCGGGAGGCATGGGCCCGCCCATCGGTCCGCCCGCTCCCTGCGGCGGCACACCGGGCTGTCCTGTGCCCGGCGGCATTCCCGGCTGCCCGATCCCCGGATAGCCGGGCATCATCGGCTGGCCCATGCCCTGTCCGGCGCCCTGTCCTGGCATGGCGGGCTGCCTGCCGGCCCCCGGATAACCGGGAACCATCGGGCCGACCACCGGCCGTCGTGCTCCGGGACGACCGGCGATCTTCTGCCCGCCTCCCGGGTAGGCGGGACCCAGCGCCTGGAGGTTCGGTACGCCCGGACCCGTTTGCGGCATCCCTGGCAGGCCGGTCATCGGCTGGCCGTTCGTCGGCAAGCCGTTCGTCGGCAGGCCGGGACCCGCGTGCCGGAGAGCGGACCGGCCCGCTCCCTGACCGCGCGCACCGGGCCGTCCGGCCGCGTGCCGTTGTCCGCGCGCCTTCCGCCCGGCCGCCTTGCGACCCGCCTGGGAGTCCACGGCCGAATGGTTCCTACCGTTCTGTCCCTGAAGCGCGGGGGCCCCGGACATTCCCGCCGGCGGTACGGCGACCTGCCCCTGACCTGGCACGCCGGCACCGGCCTCGGGCGCGACGCCCGGGACCGCGGCGCCGTCCGGAAGCCGCGTCCCCCCTGGGAGCCGTACCCCCTCCGGCGGAAGACCGGGGGCGACCGGGCCCGCGGGACGACCGGGAGCGGCGGCCGCGCCCGGCACCCGAGCAGGGGCGGGGGCCGGAGCCGCGCCCGGCACCCGGACGGGAGCCGCCGGAGCGGCCGCGGGCGACCCGGCCTCCTGACGCCCGCCCGGCGCGGTGATCCGCGTCTCGTGCGAGTCCGCGGGGCCTCCCGTCGCCCCCGCCTCCCCGGGAAGCGCACGTGCCTCCCCGGCGAGCGCGCCCGCCTGTCCGGGAAGCGCACCCGCCTGCGGGCTCACCGGCGCACCGCCCCTCGGCAGCGCGCCCGGCCTGGCGGGAAGCGCGGAAACCGCCGGGCCCGGAAGCGCGGCGGCGCCGTTCGCCTCCGTGCCCACGGCGCCCGGCCCCGCGGGCGGCGGGACGAACGCCTTTCCGAGAAGATCGAGCAGGAACGCCGACGTGCGCCTCTCGGCCCTCTGCGCCTCCGCGGCCTCCACGGCCTCCGGGGTGCCCGGGGCGACCAAGGGAGCACCCCCTGCCTCGTCGGCCCCCTGGGGAACCCTGAGGACCATGCTGGCGGCACCTGGCGCCCCGACACCGCGTGCTTCCGCGGACCGGTCCTCCCGCGCGGCGCGGGCGTGCTCCAGCGTCTCCGGCCCCCCGACGACATCCCCGCCCGGCCGCATCGCCGCGTCCGAGCTCTTGATCGTGCTCTGGGCCTGCTGCCTCACCGTCTTGCCGTCGGGCCCGCTCATCCGGGCCAGGGCGGTCACCGTGACGTCCCTCGGGCGCTCCGGCACGGCGAGCAGCACGTCGACGGAGCCGCCCCTGGCGGGCAGGGCGCCGATCACGCACACCCCCGCCCCCTTGGGTACGGGCGCCGAGGACCTGGTCTCCTCAGGGCACTCGATACCCGCGAGCGCCTCGGCGGGGGTCGTCAGGACCGCCAGCCGCGTGTCGGCGCCCGGCCCCTGCAGGCGGATGCGGAAGCGGATCACCCGGTCGGCGCGGCTTCCCGGCGCCCACGTACCGGAGTCGGCGGCGGCCGCCAGGTCGAGCGGCGGCGCGGCCGGATCGGCCATCTGGACGGCGTACACCCCCGAGGCTCCGAGGACGAGCACCCCCGCCCCGACAGCGGACACCAACCCAGCTCCACGCCACCATACGGTCACCGCATATCTCCGTTCCCCGGGTACGGACACGCGACATCGCCACGTCCAGTAGCAGTTATGTCACGTTGCGGAGTCGATCAATCCTTATTGAACCGACCTTGCCCATCGTTGAGACGACCTTGTACCGCCCGGACGATTGGAAGGTCCGCGGGCAGCCACGCGACGTCGTAAAGCTCGTCGGCGCCCAGCCAGCGCAGGTCCAGATGCTCCCTCGCCTCGAGTTTGCCCTCGGCGACCACCGCGAGCCAGACCCGCAGGACATAGCCGCCGGCGAGCGCCCAGTCGCCGCCGACCCGCTCGCCCACCTCGATCAGCACGCCGAGCTCCTCCTGGCACTCCCTCACCAGTGCCGTGTGCTCGTCCTCACCGGGATCGACCTTCCCCCCGGGAAGCTCCCACCCTCCGGCCAGTTCGGGAGGGTCGGCACGCTGGGCGGCGAGCAGTTTCCCGTCACCGTCGACGATGGCTGCGCCCACAACGACCTTTTCCATGGCTCCCGATTCTGTCAGCCCTGCTCCCGCGCCTTGAGCTGCGCGAGGATCTGGGGATGTTGCAGCGGCCGGGTGAAACCCACGATCCCGGTGCGCTCCCGGTAGGTGGTGACTTTGATCGGCCCGCACAACCGGCATCTCGCCTCGACCATCTTGCCCGGGGACACCACCATTCCCACGTGCCCGGGACGGTCTGGGCCGGTTCCTGGCCCGGAGTTGAAGAAGACGAGGTCCCCCGCCTGCTCCTCCCCCTCGGGAACCTCTACGCCGAACGGCCACTGGCCGAACGTGGTGCGCGGGATCGTCAGGCCGACGCTCCGGTAGGCCATGTAGATGATCCCCGAGCAGTCGTAACCGGCGGGGCCCGTGCCTCCCCAGATGTAGGGCTTGCCGCGCTGGGCCAGCGCGTACTCGAGGATCGCGGCCACCGTGCTCGTCGGCGCCGCCTCCAGCATGGGCTCGTCACAGCTGTCGTCCGCCTCGGGCGGGGTGGTGACCTCGCCGTCCTTGGCGTACTTCCCGGCGATCTCCATGACCTGGTCGACGTACCACCAGGCACGGTTGTAGACGAACAGCGAACGCCGCACGTCCTCCGGCGCGCCGTTCCGCTTCAGCATCTTCGCCGCGCCTAGGATGGCGTCCGCCGGGTTGTACACGTCGGCCCAGCCGTCTCCGTCGCCGTCGGAGGCGTAGCCGTTGAACTTGGACGGGATCTTGATCTTGGCCTTGCCGCCCCACGTGCTGATGAGAAACTGCATCGGCCCGGCGGCGCCCGCGTAGTTGGTGCCGCTCCGCACGCCGGGCAGCGTGGAACGGCCGTGGTTGGTCTCGCGCTTGCCGACCCCGGCGAGCACGTTCCACTGCACGCCGACCTTCCGGCCGTGCTCGCGGTACAACTTCAGATACTCCTCGGGGATGTCGGACGTCGCGGTCTCCGACTGGTCCTCCGCCGCCTGCGTGTCCTCTCCGCAGTCGGGCTGCGCCTCCCCGGTGATCGACGGGAAGGACGGGAAACCGCTGATCATCATCATCGGCGCCATGATCAGCGTGATCAGGCAGAGTGCGGCGACTCCGAGGATCAGCGCGAGCCGGAGGTGCTTGTTGTTCCTCATGCGCCCTCGCCGCCCGTCCCGCCACGCCCGTACGCGGTTCCGCCGGTCATCCGGTCGCGCCGGTCTCGAAGGGCTGGTCGTCCCCCTCCTGGCCGGAGTCGGCGGGCTGGAGATCGTGGACTCGCCATTCGGCGCCGACCTGGATGAGCGTGACGGCGTACTCCGCGGTCCTCTCGTTCACCCCGCTCCTGGCCGTGACGTTCTGGGTGCCGACGACCACGAAGACCACCGAGGCGCTGTCGATCTGCCGGATCCCCTTCACCCGCGCCGACCCGACGGAGACGACCTCGTCGGCCTTGTTCGCCTCGACGGTGCCCGGCGAGGTGACGGTCCGCAGCAGCGCCCCCGAGAACTCCGCCGTGACGTACCCCTTGAGGCGGTCGCCGTAGACCGCCGGGTCCTCGTCGTAGCTGAAGGTGCCGTACTCGGCGGTGAACCGCTGCGCGTAGTCGGCGGCCGCGGCCAGCTCCTGCTTGGTCATCGGCAGGTAGGTGTAGACGTCGAAGGGCGCGTTGCTCGCCGTCGCCGCCGGGCGCGCCGGCTCGGCGGCCGGCTCCTGCCCTGACGCCACGGTACGGGTGACGCCCGCCGGCTCCGCCCGGGTCTCCGGCCCCTGGCCGGTGTCCGACCACATGGTCACGTAGATGCCGACCGCGGCGATTATCACGACCAGCACCGCGAAGACGACCCCCCGCCGGCTGCCTGCCTCGACCATCGTCAGTCCTTGCCGCGGTTGGACGGGCGCAGCCAGAACGGCGGCGGCTCACCGGCCTCCCCGCCGCGCTCCACCCGCCGGGTGATCCAGAGCGGGGGCGCCTCGGACGAC
The DNA here is from genome assembly GCF_042428775.1 of Streptosporangium vulgare. Lineage (NCBI taxonomy): Bacteria > Bacillati > Actinomycetota > Actinomycetes > Streptosporangiales > Streptosporangiaceae > Streptosporangium > Streptosporangium vulgare. The sequence goes on from NZ_JBHMBS010000010.1 coordinate 156,179, forward strand.
CTGCCTCCGGAGTCGCGGTTTCGCGAACCACCGGAACTCCGCGAGGAGCCACCGCCGAAGATGCTCCCGCCGGAACCACCGGAGCCGCCGGAACCCGAGGAGCCCCGGGAGGACCCGCCGTCACGCGATCCCGAGCCGGAGCCGCCCCGCGAGGAGCCGGAGCCCGAGGAGCCCCGGGAGGACCCGCCGCCGAAGATGCCGCTGCCCGAGCGACCGCCACCACCCGAGGAGCCCGAGGACCTGCCCGGCGAGGGCGCCGAGGGCCTGACCGAGGGGGTGCCGGACGACCTGCCCGCCGAGGAGGACCCGCCGCCCGAGGAGGACCGGCCGCCCGAGCCTCCCTGCGGGGCCCAGCCGCCGGACCGGCCACCGAACCAGCCGCCCGAACCACCTGAGCCGCCTGAGCCGGAACCTGCCGAGCCGCGCCCGGAGGAGCCTCCGGACCTGGTCGGGGGCGCGCCGCCTCCCGTACCGGCTCCGGAGAGGTTGAGCGGGGGCGCCGCGCCGGGGCGGGCCGCGGTGACCGGCCTGCCGGTGCCCCTGCGCCGCCCGGTCGCCTGGGAGTCGGTGTCGAGGGGCGCCGGTTGCGCGCCGACCGGGACCCGGCTGCCCGACGGCGTGGCCGGTGTGGCACCGCCGTCCTCGCCGCGGACCTTGCCCTGGGCGACCGCCGCCGCGGCGGCGCCGACGGAGGCTCCGCCGGCCATCGCGGCCGCCTGCAGCATCGGCTCGGCCTTGCGCATGCCCCACCGGCCCGCCCTGGCCGCCGCGACCGGCGGCAGCACGGACGCGGCCCGCTGCAGGGTCGGCGCGGTCGCCGCGTCGCCGAGCATCCGGGTGGTGAGCGTGTGCCCGTCCATGGACGAGAACAGGTGCTGGAACGGCCGCCGGTAGAAGAACACCGCGATCGTCAGGATCGCCATGAACATGACCTGCATGCCCCACGGCATCGCCGTGGAGATGATCAGGGCGTAGCCGTACACGAGCACGCCGAGGACGAGGGCGAGCACGGCCTGTCTGAGCAGGGTGCCGATCAGCATCTCCACCCAGCGCATCGCGATGATCCGCCCGGACCCCGGATGGACGCCGATGAGCAGGAAGACCGGCGCGAGGATCAGCAGCAGCAGGAACCCGACCTTGAGGACCAGCAGCGAGACCGCCACCAGGAAGATCAGCAGCCCCGCGACCACCGCGGCCATGAAGGCGCCGATCGCGACCCCCAGGCGGCTCGTCCAGTCCTTGCCCTGGAAAAGGGGGAAGACCGGCGTGTTCTGCAGCTTGTCGGCGATCTCCGTCTCGTATCGTGCCTGGTGGGAGTTCGCCTCCGGCATCTGCTCGGCCTTCATCTCGGCCGCGTCGATCGTCTGGATCTCCAGCAGTTTGGCGCCGAATATCTTGATGATGGGGGCGTTGGGGTCGGCCGTGCCGAACTGGCCCATCAGCCACGGCTTGCAGACCAGGGTGGACCAGAGGGCGTCGGAGTTCTGCTCGACGCCGGGCACACCGCTCTGGCCGTACCCGCCGCCCTTGACCTGCGGGTTGGTGTCGCCCTTGGCGGGCAGGCAGGAGGTCCCGCCCGCGCCCGGCAGCCCGGAGAAGGCGGAGTTGACCACCTCGCCGGTCTTGTCGGTGACGACCTTGCCCAGCCCCGTGAGGTCGCCGGGACGGCTGAAGAACCAGACCGCCACGGTGACCGCGAGGACCATCCAGATGACGCCCTCGGCGGTGGTGGTGGCGCGCTTGCGGATCAGCCCGTACCAGGCCAGCCAGATGGCGCCGAGGATCACCAGCGGCCGCAGGTACGGCCAGTACATGGCGTCGGCCAGCCGGACCACCATGTCGTCGACGACGTTCTTGATCGACTCCAGCGGGCCCTCGGTGGCCGCCGCCTGGTAGGTCGTGATGGTCAGCCGGTCCAGCGCCTTCGCCCACAGGAAGACCGTGTTGGCCATCGCGTTGCCCATCACCGCCGCGATGTCGTCGCAGCCGAGCAGGTGGGTGTGCCAGAACTGGCCGCTCATGCCGTACGTCGCGTAGTTGCCCTGGACCGCCGGGGCCTGCGCCGCCGGGGCGCCTGGCTGGGCGGGGTCGGGGGGCGGCGGCTGGATCAGGCCGTCGACGCCTCCGGCGACCATGTCCGGGGACAGGTCGGGCGACATGTCGCAGGGAGCCGCGGCGACGGCCGTGGTCGTGTCGCCGGGGAACGCCAGCGGCAGCGCGAAGAAGGCGGCCAGCGCCACCAGCCCGATGGCGATCCGCCTGCCCAGCCGTCCCCGGCGGGAACCCCTCTCGCGAGAGCCTCCCGCCGCGCGAGACCCCGGAAGACCGCGCAGCCCACGAAGGCCGCGAGGCCCCGAAAGCCCACGGGACCCCGGAAGACCGCGAAGACTACGCGGACCCTTCGGCCCCTTCGTCCCCTTGAGGGACCGTCTCTCACGAGAGCCCTCGAACCCCTTGCGGGAGCCTTTCATGACCGCACCTCCAGCGCCGCAGCCCCCGGCCTACCGACTCTGTCGCCCCCAGGAAGATCATGCACTTTCTCGTCGGGTTTGTCGTGGGTCGGATTCGTGTCCAGCCAGCGCAGCAGCTCATCGGAGATCAGGTCCACCCCGATACGGCCCGCGCGACCGTCCAGATCCCGGAAGACGCATTCGCCGTTGCCGAGCGAGCGCAGCACCGCCTTGTGCTCCTCCGACGGCTCGACCCCGAGCAGCGCCATCACGTGCTCCACCTCGACCCGTTCGGTGGAACGGAACGCGAAGACCGACGACAGGCAGTTGGTCACCTGCTCGCTCAGCAGGTCTCCGGCGTTCTGCGAGACCAGGACCAGCGCGGTGTTGCGGGAGCGGCCCATCCGGCTCACCTCGGGCACCAGCTTCGCGCCCTCGGGGGTGGAGGTGATCGCCCACGCCTCGTCCAGGAAGATCGCCTTGGGCGTCCGCCGGTCCAGGCCGTTCATCAGACCTCGCGCGAACTGCGCGACGAGGTAGAGCAGCGCCACCGACAGCCTCTGCTCGTACGAGTAGTCGTCGCGGCCGGTGGAGGCGTCGGGCAGCGTGAGGCCGCCCAGGGTGAAGACCGTGGTCCAGCCCTCGGTGTCGATCTGGTCGCCGCCCGAGGGGTCGAAGCAGAGCCTGGCCAGATGCATGTCCGACATGGAGCGGAGCACCGCGCCCAGGTTCTTGGAGGCGGCGTCCTCGGTCCGTTCGAGGTAGTCGACGACCTTGCCCAGCGACGGGTCCTCGGCGTTGGACACCGCCGCGACCGCCTGGATCATCGCCGACTCGCGTTCCTCCGACATGCGAGGCAGCAGCAGCCGCAGGGTCTCGGTGGCCATCGTCTTCTTCGCCGCGAGGTCGTCGCCGAACGAGAACGGGTCGAGCAGGCCGGGTGCCGCCGAGCCCAGGGGGATGATCCGCGCCTTCCTGCCCCGCTTGCGCAACAGCTGCACCAGCGAGTCGGCGTCGCCCTTGGGGTCGATGACCGCGACCGTCACCCCGCGCAGCGCCATCTGGTAGATCATCAGCAGCGCCAGCGTGGTCTTGCCGCCGCCGGGCTCGCCGGTGATGGCGATGGCCGTCGGCCGGTTGCGCGTCGCCGCCACCAGCGGGTCGAAGTGCACGATGCTGCGGGCCCGGCCCAGGGTCTCCCCGACGTACGGGCCCATCCAGCCCGAGGCGCTCTCGTCGACCCGGTCGCCCAGGTCGACGGTGGCGGTGGCCATGCCGCCCGCGATGGTGCGCAGCGGCTGCCGCTGCGCGTAGGCGTTGACCCGGACCCGCTCCCCCGGCAGCGTCTCGCAGAACAGCGAGAACTGGTCGCCGGTGGAGTTGACGATGTCGATGCCCATGTCGCGGTAGTGCTCCACGACCGCCTCGACCCGCTGCACGCAGATCTCCTCGGTCGGGGCCGACACGATGAGGCGGTGCCAGCCGTACACGAACGGCAGGCGCTCCTTGGTGATGCCGTGCTCCAGCATCCGGGCCGCGTCGATCTGCTCGGCGAGGGCGAGCGGCGCCTCCGCGCCCGCCTCGCGGATGTGGATGTCCATGTCGCGGGCGTGGGCGAGCTTGCGCGCCACGTCCTTGCTCGCCTTGACCGGCGGGATGAGCCGCATCCTCGAACTGATCTCCACGGGGAAGGGCAGTTGGTCGGCGAAGTGCATCCAGGGCTCGCCGTCGGGGAAGGGCATGAGGTCGGGGAAGCGGGCGAAGGACATGTGCGCCACGTAGGAGTCGCCCTGCGGCTGCTCGATGCGCAGCAGCGCCCTGCCGTTGTGGATCTGTCCCTCGACGAGGGACTCGATCTCCCCCTGCCCCCACCGGCGCTTGGGGCTCGCCGAGGCCGGAGGGTCGCCGAGGGACCCGGTCGTGGCGTGCTGGAAGAGCCAGGCGAGCTCGACGGAGGTGGCGTGCCTGGCGTACAGCGCGCTGGCGGACAGCGCCCTGCCCAGCCGCTCCGCCTGCTCGGACCACTTGGCGATCTCCGCCTTGGGGACGTGGTCGTCCTCGATGCCCAGGGCCTTCTCGCTGCGCTGGTAGAAGCCGAAGAGCTGCGAGAGGACCCCGGTGCCCAGCTGCCGCCCGCGCGTGCCGAGCCGCACCCCGAGGTAGACCTCCTTGGTCCAGAAGTCCTTGGCCCAGACGTGGCGGTACATGTCCTCCAGGTAGTCGCGCCAGCCCGGCCCCTCGTCGGAGGTGGAGTTCAGGGCCATCGCCCACTCGGCGGCGGGGTAGGTGCGGTGCGCGACGCGGAGGTGGACCTCGGCGTCGGGCATGCGGATGGCGGCCAGCGCGATCGTGATGTTGGTGGCCAGCGCCTCCCGCTCCTCGGGGGTGATGAACTCGTAGCTCACGGTGGGAAGCCTGAAGTAGGCCCAGACCGACGAGTCGGTGAGCAGGATCCGATCGTCGAAGTATCGGACGGCCAGGCGGCTGCGCGTCCTGGAGGCGCGGCTCACAGCCCCTCCCCCACCGCTCGCGCGGCCCTGCCCTCGTGGCCCCCGTGGCCCTTGCCGCGGCCCCCGTGGTCTCCGGACCCCTCGCCGGCCCGGATCCCACGGCGTCCGCCCACCTGGACCTCGCCGTTCCTTTCGAAACACCCCGTACCGGCCTGGTTCGGCCCGCTCGTACGGACCTCGTACGACCCGTTCACCCGCGCCGGATCCAACCCGCTCACCCGGACGCCGGCCTGCCCGCTCACCACCTGCACCTCGTCTCGCCCGCTCACAACATCTCCTCGCGCCCGGGGGATCACTGGGCTAGTTCCTCCTCGCTGGGTCGACCCGCCTGAACCGTTCCGAAGCCCGCCACGACGACACCGGCCAGGGCGAGGTACGCCCGGCGGCCCGGTGCCCTCAGGTGGGACGGTTCCACCCGATCGGCCCTGCCGGGGGCGAGCGCGTCCTCCCAGGGAACCCGGACGATCGCCCGGCACCTGCCCCGCGCGACCGCCTCCGCCTGCTCCACGTCGGCCATGCTGCGGCGGCTCACCCCGTTGACGACCATGACCGCCCGGTGGCGCAGGTCGGCGCAGCCGTGCCCGTCGAGCCACTCGTAGGTCATCGCCACCGCGTCCGGTCCGTCCTCGCTGGCCGGGACGACGAGGACGAGCTGATCGGCGTAGGGGAGGACCCGCGCGGCGAGGGCCGCCGCCGGGTCCACGACGATCGTCTTGTAGTGCCGGTCGAGCATGTCCATCACCTGGCCGAGCCGCCGGTCGGAGAAGAGCGCGCGGTCGGACAGGCGCTGCTCGGCACCGGCGTCGCTGTCTCCGGCGAGGACCTCCAGCCCCGAGGCGCAGCGGCTGGTGTAGGCGCGCATGCCGAGGTATCCCTGGACGTCGTCGAGCCCGGAGAGCAGGGAGCTCAGGGTCTCGGGCGACTCGCCCTGGATCCGGCTGGACAGGGCGTGGGAGCCGGTGCTGGCGTCGACCGCGAGAATCCGGTCCTCCCGGTAGCGGGCGAGGGTGTGGCCGAGCATGAGCGCGGTCGTGGTCTGCCCGGCGCCGCCGGTGCATCCCAGGACCACCACCCGGCGGCTGCCGCTGAACACCGCCCTGGCCCGCGCCTCGTCGATCTCCGAGCCGTCCGTACGGCCACCGCCGCCGGGTCCGATCACCACCTGGGCGAGCCGCCGCCAGCCGCCCGAGGAGTCACGGCCGACCACCGACTCCACCCGGCGGACCCTGGTCTCGGCCTCGCCGCGAGAGGAACCGGTCACCGGCACCGCGGGGGTGACCGGATCCGCCGTGGCCGATCCCGAAGGGACCGCGCGGATCGACATGCCGCTTCCCTGGACTCCGGGAGCCGAGGGGGCGCCGGGCCCTCCCTGCGCGCCCGTGGCTCTCTCCGGCGGCCACACCTGCGACGTGCCGGCCGGTCGGCCGATCGGCGCGGGCTGCCCCTTGCGGTGCTGGCGCCGCGCGCTCTCCTCGTCCTGCCTGTCCTGCCTGTCCTGCCTGTCCTGCGGGAGCTCGGCCGCCTCCGCGGCGCGGCGCCCGATCGGCGCCGGTCCGACGAACCTCGGCACGAAGGACGGAACGGCCGGGTCGGAGGGCTTCCGGGCGGGGTCGGGCACGACGGCCGGCCGCTCTGCGGGCGCCACACGGGCCGGGGCAGGCGCTTCCACCCGGGGCGGCTCCGCCCGGGGCGGCTCGGGAACCGAGGGCGGCGGCACGGCCGGGGCCTCCGGCCGCTGCTTGACGGGAGGCTTCGGGGCGGGGGCGACGGTCTCGGAAGCCCCCGAGGACGCCGAAGACGCCGAGGAGGCTGCGGGCACGATCACCGTGGGAGGCGCCACCGGCGCGGACGGCGCGGACGGCGCGGACGGCACAGCCGGCGCGGTAGGCGCGGGGGGCGTGTCCGCCACGGCCGGGGCGGTGGCGGCGCGCTGGGCCTCGGCGGAGGCCGCGAGCCTGCGCAGGCGGCGCAGTGCCTCGGTGCCGATGGGAGCGCCCGGGGCCGCGGTCGCGCCGGACGCCGCCGTGGCCTCGTCCCTCGAATCGCTCGCGTGCCCCGCGTCGGCGGATCCGGCCGCCGGAGCACGATCCGCCGGTCCCTCGGACCGTCCGGCGGACCGGTCGGCGGGCGGCCGCGAGCCCGTGCCCACGACCGGCGCGCCGGACCCGGCGTCCTCGGAGTCCTCGTAGCCCTCGAAATCCCCGGCGACGGGCGCGGCGGGCTCGGAGGCGGACACCGGCTCCACGGGATCCGCGGCCGGGGGCGCGACGGGCACCGAGAGGGACGACACCACGGGCCGGGGCGCGTGCGGCGCGGAAGGCGCGACGGAGGGCGTGGACGGCCCCGAAGACGCGGAGGAGACTGAGGACGCGTGGGGCATCGGGAGGACGGCGGGGACGACGACCTGGGGCGCCTCGACGGCCCGGGACGCCTCGGCGGCCGAGGTCTGGCCGAGAGCCGGGGCGGTGCCCTGACGGGGGGCGTGGACCTCGGCCCAGGCGACGCGCTCGCGGGCCACCGGAGCGGTGGCGGCGGCCGCCGCCGCGGCGGCCACGGCGGGACGCACCTCGCGCGAGCGGGCGGCGGCGCGCTTGGACTGGGCGTGCCTGGCCTTGCGCGACGCCTTGACCCGGACGGCCGCGCGCTGCGGCGCGGCCCGCCAGATCCGGCCGCTCAGCGTGACCTCGGCGGGCTCGGACAGGGGTGCCATCCGGCACCAGGTGCGCGGCTCCCCCACGTAGCGGACCTGCGACTGGAGCAGCTCGGTGAGCCTCTTGCTCTCGATCACCGGCCGGGTGGACAGCCAGGTGACGACACCGGGCGGCACCAGGTAGAGGACGTGCCAGGGGGCGGCGAAGGGCAGACCGAGCAGGTAGAGCAGCAGCGACCACGGGGCGAGCACTCCCACGAACCCACCGATCCAGACGATCGGGAGCGGCATCGGCAGCCGTAGGTCGTACAGCTTGTAGAGCCGCTTCTCGATCCTCCAGATATTGGTGTACGTGGGCAGATCCACGTGATCCTCCTCTCCGCCTCTCCTTGTTTGACCGTTCGGACCCGGTCTCAACCCCCCGAGATGCCCAGTGCGCCCGCGATCGCCTTGGCAGTCACCTCGATGATGTTCGGCACGTAGAAGATCACTCCGATGGCGATCGCCAGGATGATGAACTGGACGAACCTGGTGATCTCACGGGTGAAGAGGAAGAAGAGGGCCACCACCGAGACGATGACCAGGAAGAGCGGCGCGAAGAAGCTGCGGAGGAAGTCAGCGAGGCCCTCGGTGTTGACACCCGCCGGAGGAGCTGTGGGCTGAGCGAGCTCTATCGCGCTCAGCAGCATGGTCTTGAGAATCACTTCTTGTCCTCCGTACTCACGATCGTGCCCGCCGGGCGGGGACGGGCCCGCGGCGCGTAGGCGCGGGAACCCGAGTCGGCGGCTCATCGATCAGGGGGGGTCTGCTCACCGTGGACCGGCACCATTCGATCATGCGCTACCCCGCCACAGATCGGTATGCGCCACGAATGTCCTTGACGAACCACTTATCGCCTTGCTTGACCATGGTGAGCAAGTAGGACTGTTCCAGCTTGCCTCCTGTCTGGCCGGGGTCGGCGGGCTCCGGCTCGGCGGCCGGGGGCGCCTTCGACGGCACACCCCATGTGACCGTCGCGGTCACCTCGCGGGTGGTCCCCCCGGCGACGGGCACGGCGAGGTCCTTGAGCTGCAGGAAGGTGAACGCGCCTCCGAACCCCTGCAGGGTGACCCCGGCGTCGGCGTACTGCTGCAGCGCGGTGGTGTCGCCCGCGTACGCCCTGAAGAAGTCCTCCAGCGTGGTGCGCAGCTCCTGCTCCGCGGCGCGGTCGCGCTCGGGCGCGGGCTTGGGCGGCAGGTCGGCGGCCCTCGGCGCGGGCAGGATGCCCGGACGCCCGGCGACGACGAACCTCTTCGAGGCCCGGTCGTGGTAGACGGGCACCGACAGGAGCTGGCGGCGGTTCTCCGACTGGTAGGCGACGGTGACGACGGCGTTGTCGGCGTCGACGACCTCGATGCCGTACGGTTGCACCGCTCCAGCGCTCATCCTGCCGAAACCGTCCCAGCCGAACTGCGCCTCGACGCCCTCGGGCAGGTAGGGGGCGAGTCTCGACTCCCGCTCCGCGAGGCGGGCGCCGTCGAAGTTCAGATAGACCTCGGCGAACTGGGCCGCGAAGGCGGAGGCCTGGACCCTGGGGAATCCGTCGTCCGGCGCGGACACCGCGCCTGAGGGGGCGTTCTGCTGGGTGAAGCGCTCGAAGGGCGCGCGGACCCCGTTCACCACGATGACGATGATCAGCGCCCAGAGCACCGCACGGCCGGTCCACACCAGCCAGCGACCGCCCCCGCCGGACCATCGTCCGCGCGACGCGCCCCGCCCGCGCGCCGGGGCGCGATCAAGGTCGGGATCGTCGGGAAAGTCCGGGTATGCCGACAGCTCAGGGTCGCCAGCGATCCGGGGATCACGCTGGACCGTCGACCTTCGAGCCATCACGCCTCCGCTCGCGTCAATCCTCGGCCGGTACGGGGGCGTATTGCCGCGATCCCATTGGCCATGGTGACGCACTTACTCTAGCCGCCCAGCCGATTGTTCCAGGAAAGCCACGCCTATGCTGCAGGCATCGCGATGACTGAGCAAACCGGGTCTGGAACGCCGACGAGGCAGCCGATGCCGCCGATGACCCGTGAAAAGCGCATTACCCCTGGCCAGCGCGCGGGCTGATTACTCAAACGCCACCCATTGCTAACTGGACGGCCCCCTGACTGTCGCGACCTGCGCATTTAACACGAAATACGTCACCCAGGGTCACAACCCCCAAATGACGTTGCTCAGCACGCCCTGCCGGAGGGCGAATCTCCAGCAAGATGGACAAACCTCCAGGCTCGTCCATGAGTGCTCCGTCCGGAGCCGTCGAAGCCGGTGGCCGACGGGAAGCGCGGCGTCATGCGTCACGCCGTCCGTCGCGAAAACCGGCGCCGTCCGGCGTGAAAGACACGACGGGGGTGGGCGGGGGGCCGGTGCCCCCGGCAGGCGCGGCGCCGGGCCCCTCACCAGAACCCGATCGGTCTTGATCGGCCTCGATCGGTACTGCCTCGGCCCGGCCCGGCGCTCGTGCACCCGGCGGCGGGCGGACCGTGTCCCCTCGGAAGGGGACACCCGGCCGCTCCGCCGACGGGTCGGGGGATCTCCGGCCGGTCAGACGTTGAAGCGGAACTCCACCACGTCGCCGTCGCGCATGACGTAGTCCTTGCCCTCGATGCGGGCCTTGCCCGCCTGGCGGGCGGAGGCGATGGAGCCGGTCTCCACGAGCTCGTCGAAGGAGACGATCTCGGCCTTGATGAAGCCGCGCTGGAAGTCGGTGTGGATGACCCCGGCCGCCTCGGGGGCGGTGGCGCCCTTGCGGATCGTCCAGGCCCTGGTCTCCTTGGGACCGGCGGTCAGGTAGGTCTGCAGCCCCAGGGTCTCGAAACCCACCCTGGCCAGCTGGGTCAGGCCCGACTCCTCCTGGCCGACGGACTGCAGGAGCTCCAGCGCCTCGGCGTCGTCGAGCTCGACGAGCTCGGACTCGATCTTCGCGTCGAGGAAGACGGCCTCGGCCGGAGCGACGAGCGCCGACAGCTGGGCCCTCAGCTTCTCGTCCACCAGCTCGTCGGCGTCGAGGTTGAAGACGTACAGGAACGGCTTCGCCGTCAGCAGGTGCAGCTCGCGCAGGTCCTTCGGGTCGATGCCCGCGCCCTTGGCCCCGGCGTACAGGGTGGTGCCGCCGTCGAGAAGCTTGAACGCCGCCTCCGCCGCGTCGAGCGCGGCCTTGCGGTCCTTGTTGGTCCTGGACTCCTTCTGCAGGCGGGGAATCGCCTTCTCCAGCGTCTGCAGGTCGGCGAGGATCAGCTCGGTGTTGATCGTCTCGATGTCGCGGCCGGGAGCGACGCCGCCGTCCACGTGGGTCACGTCGGGGTCGTTGAAGACCCGGATGACCTGGCAGATCGCGTCGGTGTCACGGATGTTGGCGAGGAACTGGTTGCCTCGCCCCTGTCCCTCCGAGGCGCCGCGGACCAGACCGGCGATGTCGACGAACTCGACCTTCGCCGGCAGGATCTTGGCGGATCCGAAGATCTCGGCCAGCTTCTCAAGACGCGGGTCGGGAACGCCGACGATGCCCACGTTGGGCTCGATGGTGGCGAACGGGTAGTTCGCCGCCAGGGCGTTGGCGGTCTTCGTCAGCGCGTTGAAAAGCGTTGACTTGCCGACGTTGGGCAATCCGACGATGCCGATGCTCAGGCTCACGTGAGCCGAGTTTACGCGGAATGACCCACTGCTACCTGCCACGGACAGGTCACAGGTACGAGTCACGGGCGCGAACGGAGCCGCTTCCGGCCTCGGGAGCGCCCCGGCTCGGGGAGCGCACCGGCCTCGGGAGCGCCCTCGCTCAGGGAGCACACCGGCTCCGGAGGCGCGCAGGCTCCGGAAGCGCACCCGCTTCGGAAGCGTCGGCTCCCGGAGCGTGTCGGCGCGCCAGGAGTGGCCGGGCCTGGAATCATGCCGGGGTGGATGTCATGGCGCTCTCCTTCCAGCTCGCGGTGGGCCTCGCCGCGGGACTCGCGATCGGGTTCCTGCTGGGCCGGGCGCGCGCCTCCTCGGGAGCGGCCGACGTCACCGCGCGCCTGGCCGACGCCGAGGCCCGCGCGAAGATCGCCGAGGAGAAGGTCGTCTACATCGAGGGGCAGCTCTCCGAACGGTTCCAGGCCCTGTCGAGCCGGGCCCTCGACGTCAACAACCTGCGGTTCCTGGAGCTGGCGGAGACGAGGCTCGCCGCCAACCGGGCCGAGGCGGCCGGTGAGCTGGAGCAGCGCAAGCAGGCCGTCGAGCACCTGATCGAGCCGCTGAAGGACACCCTGGCCCGCGTCGAGACGCAGCTGCGCGACACCCAGACGGGCCAGCGGGCCGCCCACGCCGAGCTGGCCAAGCACATCGACGTCGTCCGCGAGAGCAACGAGCAGCTCCGCGCCCAGACGAACTCGCTGGTACGAGCCCTGCAACGGCCGGAGGCCAGGGGCAGGTGGGGAGAGCTCCAGCTCCGCAGGGTCGCCGAGATCGCCGGGATGCAGCGGTTCTGCGACTTCGACGAGCAGGTGAGCGTCACCACCCCGGACGGTGTCCTGCGGCCCGACATGATCGTGCGGCTGGCCGGCGGCAAGAACATCGTGGTCGACTCCAAGGTCTCGCTCTCCGCCTACCTGGAGGCCGCCGAGTCGGCCGACCCCGACCACCAGTCGATCCGGCTCGACGCCCACGCCCGGCACGTGCGCGACCACGTCGACCGGCTCGCCTCGAAGCCCTACTGGCAGGCGTTCAGCCCAGCGCCGGAGTTCATGGTGCTGTTCATCCCCGGCGAGGCGTTCCTCGCCCCGGCGCTGGAACGCGACCCCGCCCTGCTGGAGTACGCCATGCGGCGCCGGGTCCACATCGCCACCCCCACCACGCTGATCACCATGCTCCGCACCGCGCAGTACGCCTGGCAGCAGGCCGCGCTCGGCGAGAACGCGCGGGCGATCTTCGAGGTCGGCAAGGAGCTGTACGAGCGGCTGAGCAGCATGGGGCGCAACGTCGACGCCCTGGGACGCTCGCTGAGCCGGGCCGTGGAGTCGTACAACAGGACGGTCGGCTCGCTGGAGACCCGGGTGCTGGTGAGCGCCCGCAAGCTGAACGATCTGGGGCTGGTCGAGACCGACCTGGACACCCCGCAGGCGGTCGAGGACCTGCCGCGCGCCCTGACCTCGCCGGAACTGCTCGCGCAAGAGGAGCCAAGCTCACCTCTCGTGTCCCGCGTGAACGGTAGGTTGGCCAACGACCTGCCCTAGAAACTGTTCCCTGAAAGCTCCGGCGGCCGGACACTGGAAGCAGCGCGGTCGACGACGCGGGGGTCCGCGAGGGCAAGGGTCAAGGGGGCGAGTGGTGGACGAGCGAGGCGGCGTGCAGCCGGCCGGCGGGGTGATCGCATGAGTGAGCTTGACCGGGCCGCGGGCATCCGGCTGACCGTCCGGGGCGCGCTGGCCTTCGTACTGGTGTCCACGCTGGTGGGCAGCGTGCTGCAGGCGCTGGTGGGGGTGGCGGCGCTGACCGGGGCGGCGTTCGTGGCCGGTTGCGTGGCCGCCGCGTCGCTCGTGAACCGCCGGGACCTGCTGTCGCTGGTGGTGTCCCCGCCCCTGGTCTTCTTCGTGACCACCACGTTCATCGAGGCGGTCCGCTCCCTGTTCGCGGCCACCCCGGTCCAGGCCTTCGGCCTGGGCATGTACACGGCGCTGTCGCAGGGAGCCCCCTGGCTGTTCGGCGGCTCGTTCCTGGTGCTGGTCATCGCCTGGCGCCGCGGCCTGACCCGCTGCGTTCGCGAGCTGCGCGAGGAGCTCAGGGCGACCAAGGCCTCGGTCCCCCGCCCGAGGAGCGGAGGCGACGGCGGCGGCACCGCCTTCGCCCCCGAGCCCGAGGGATACTTCGAGCCCAAGGTGTACGGCACCCCGCGCGAGGGCCAGTAGCGGCCGGACCTCATCTGTGAGAGGGCTGCCGGGATCCCTCGGGCGGGAGATCATCTGAGGGAGGCGTCCGATGACGGGCCCCGGGCGGGGATTTCCCGAAGGAGGCGCCTGACGACGGGATCCCTCAGAAGCGGGGATTCCTCCGGGTGAGGCGCCTGCTCTCAGACCGCGTGATCAGGCTCAGACCGTGGCGCGCAGGTCCTTGCGCAGCTCGTGCGGGAGCGCGAAGCGCACGCTCTCGTGGACGGACTCGATCTCCTCGACGTCCTCGAAACCGTTGCGCGCCAGGCGGGCCAGGACCTCGGCGACGAGTTCCTCGGGTACCGAGGCGCCACTCGTCACGCCGACCGTGGCGACGCCGTCGAGCCAGGCGTCGTCGATGAGCGAGGCGTCGTCGACCAGGTAGGAGGCGTCGGCCCCGTGGTCGAGGGCGACCTCGACCAGCCGCTTGGAGTTGGAGGAGTTCTCCGAGCCGACGACGATGACCAGCTGGGCCTGGGCGGCGATCTCCTTGACCGCGACCTGGCGGTTCTGGGTGGCGTAGCAGATGTCGTCGCTCGGGGGGTCGATCAGGTGGGGGAAGCGCTCCTTGAGCCGGGAGACCGTCTCGGTCGTCTCGTCCACCGACAGCGTGGTCTGCGACAGCCAGACCAGCCGCTCGGGATCCTTGACCCGCACGGTGTCGACCGAGTGCAGGCCGTCGACGAGCTGGACGTGGTCGGGCGCCTCGCCCGCGGTGCCCTCGACCTCCTCGTGGCCCTCGTGGCCGATGAGGAGGATGTCGTAGTCCTGGGAGGCGAAACGCTTGGCCTCGTTGTGCACCTTGGTCACCAGGGGGCAGGTGGCGTCGATCGTCCTGAGGCTGCGCAGGGCGGCCTCCTGGTGGACCGCCGGGGAGACCCCGTGCGCGGAGAAGACGACGATGGCGCCCTCGGGCACCTCCTCGGTCTCCTCGACGAAGATCGCCCCGCGTTGCTCCAGCGTCTTGACCACGTGGGTGTTGTGGACGATCTGCTTACGGACGTAGATCGGGGCGCCGTACTGCTCCAGCGCCTTCTCCACGGCCTGGACCGCGCGATCGACCCCGGCGCAGTAACCACGGGGCTTCGCCACTAGTACGCGTCGGGTCGCGGGGGTGTCTGAAGTCATGCTCTTATGCTACGTGGACACGTCCGCGAGACAGCCCATACGTCCCACGAGCTCATGCGGCACAAGTCTTGCCACACTAGCCTTCTCGATACAGACCTCCCAGGGAGACGATATGTCAGTCCCCGACATGATCCGCAATGTCACACAAAAGGCAAAAGATCTGCCGCTACACATGTTGCAGAGCGCGCTGAGCGGGGTCGGCCAGGCCCTGCTCCTCGGCGACCGCGTCCGGACCAGGTTCAGGGGCACCTCCGGCCAGGGCGAAGCCGACGAGCCCTTCGGGACGGCCGACGACATGCCCGCGGAGACCGCCGAGAAGACCACGGACCAGGCGGGGCAGCCCACCCGACGTGAGCCCGTCATCTTCGCGCCGCGCCCGGAGAAGACCGCGAGCAGGCCCGCCGCCGAGGGCAACGGGGCCAAGAGCACTCCCGCCCCGGTCATCTTCAGCCCCACCAAGCCCGACACCGCGACGCCCTCCGCTCCCGAGGTGAAGGCTCCCGAGGCCAAGGCCGAGACCGTCGATGCCGTCGATGCCTCTGCCACCGCCGGGACCACCGAGGCCCCCGCCGCCCCGGAGCCCGAGACCGCCACGGCGAAGCCCGCCGAGGCCGTCTCCACGGAGGCCCCCGCCGGCGCGAAGGCCCCCGCCGACGTTGAGGCGGAAGCCCCCGCCGACGCGGAAAGCCCGGCCGCCCCGAAGGCGAAGGCCGCGCAGGCCCCCGCCGCCCCGGCGGCGGAGACCACGGAGGCTCCGGCCACCGCCGAGGCCACTGAAACCACTGAGGCCAGGGTCGCGGAGGCACCGGTCGCCGAACCCACCGGACCCACCGAGCCCGCGAAGCCCGAGGTCGCCAAGAGCTCCACCACGGAGACCACCGAGGCCACCGAGACCACCGAGGCCACCGAGGCCGAGGCCCCCGCCAGGAAGCCCAGGACCTCCCGGGCCAAGGCTCCCGCCGCGAAGCCCGAGGCCGCCGAGCCCGAGGCCGTGAAGCCCGAGGCCGCCGAGGCGAGTGCGGTCGCCGAGGCCCCCGCCAGGAAGCCCAGGGCCACCCGGGCCAAGGCCAAGGCCCCGGTCACCGAGACCGCCGCGCCCGAGACCTCGGACTCCGAGGCCGTGGGTTCCGTCGCAGGGGATTCCAAGTCCGTGAAGCCCAGGGCCACGAAGTCCAGGACCGCGGGTTCCAAGGCCACGGAGTCCGCGGCCACCGCGGCCGAAGCCCCCCAGGCCGCTCCGAAGGCCAGGGCGACCAGGACCCGCAAGACCACCAAGGCCGCCCCCGCGGAGACCGTGACCGAGAGCGCCGAGAGCGCGGAGAGCGGCGCCCTGACGAGCGCCGCGGCGAGCGGCACGGCGAACGCCCCCGTGGAGGCCGTGCTCGAGACCCCCTCGGCGGTGAAGGTCGAGGTGACGAAGGTCGAGACCGCGAAGCCCGAGACCTCGGACGCCGCGGTGGTCGAGGTGAGGGAGACCAGGGCCGCGGCCCCCGAGGCCGCCGCGCTCCCCGGGGCGACGACCGCCACGGCCGAGCCCTCCTCGGGGACGTCCGCCGCGCTCGCCGAGCCGCTGCCCGGCTACGCGGACCTGACGGTCGCGTCCCTGCGGGCACGGATGCGGGGCAGGACGGCCGCGCAGATCCTGGAGCTGATCACCTACGAGCGGGCCACCGCCAACCGCGAGGCCGTAGTGCGGATGTACGAGAACCGCCTGGCCAAGCTGGAGACCGCGGAATAGTCACGCCCGGCGCGTAGGCTCCCGGCCATGAGCTCGAAGACCACCCCTGAGCAGCCCCTCCCGGTCCGCACGGTGTTGCAGATGGTCGGCGGCTGGATCGGCAAGCTCGGCACCGTCTGGGTCGAGGGGCAGATCACCGAGCTGACCGCCCGCGGCGGCACGGTGTTCCTCACCCTGCGCGACCCGGTGGCCAACGTGTCGGCCCGGGTCACCTGCCCGCGCGGCGTGTACGAGGCGACCCTCCCCCGGCCGGTCGACGGCGCCCGGATCGTGGCCCATCTGAAGCCCGACTTCTGGGTCAACAAGGGCTCCTTCGCGTTCACCGCGCTGGAGCTGCGGCCGGTCGGGGTCGGCGAGCTGCTGGCGCGGCTGGAACGGCTGCGCCAGTTGCTCGCGTCCGAGGGGCTGTTCGGTGTCGACAGGAAGCGGCGGCTGCCGTTCCTGCCGGGCACGGTCGGGCTGATCTGCGGGCGCGACTCGGCCGCCGAGCGCGACGTGCTGGAGAACTCGCGGCGCCGCTGGCCCGCCGTGCGGTTCAAGGTCGAGCCGGTGGCCGTGCAGGGGCCGTACGCGGTCGGCGAGGTCACCGAGGCGCTGCGCAAGTTCGACGCGGACGGCGAGGTCGACGTCATCGTGGTCGCGCGGGGCGGCGGGTCGATGGAGGACCTGCTGCCCTTCTCCGACGAGGCCCTCGTCCGGGCGGTCGCGGCGTGCCGCACGCCCGTGGTCAGCGCGATCGGCCACGAGCAGGACAACCCGCTGCTCGACCTCGTCGCCGACGTGCGCGCGTCCACCCCGACGGACGCGGCGAAGAAGGTCGTACCGGACGTCGGCGAGCAGCTGACGCTGATCCGCCAGCTCCGTGACCGGGGCCGCAGGGTCGCGGGCGGCTGGCTCGACCGCGAGACGGCCTGGCTGGCGGCGGCCCGCTCCCGTCCCTCTCTCGCCGACCCGGTGCGCGAGGTCGAACGCAGGGCCGAGCAGGCCGAGCAGCTCAGGGACCGGGCGAGACGCTCCCTCACCGCCTCCCTGGACCGCGCCCAGGATTCGCTGGAGCACCTGCGGGCCCGCCTGGTCTCGCTGTCTCCGGCCGCCACGCTGGAGCGCGGCTACGCGATCGTGCAGCGTCCCTCGGGCGATGTCGTACGCCTCGCGAGCGAGGTCTCCCCCGGCGACGAGCTGACGGTGCGCTTCCCCGACGACCGGGTGACGGTCAGGAGCGAGACCGCCACGTGAGCGAGGGGTAGCCGTCGTCGACGAAGCCGAGCTGCCGGTAGAGGGGCTCGGCGTCGGAGGTCGCGTGCAGGTCGACCCTGCGGACCCCGCTGTCGCGGTACCACCCCAGGAGGGCTCCCATGATCGCCCGGCCGTGCCCCCGGCGCCGGTACCGGGGGTCGGTGGCCATGCCCTGGACGTAGCCGTAGCGGCCGTTGGGAAGGCTGGGGCCGGGGAAGCGGTCGAAGATGAGGCCGATCCCGCAGGCCGCCAGCCCCCGCCCGGGGGCGTCCACCACGTAGACGGCCGTGTCGGGGCTGCCCAGCCGCTCTTCGAGGCTCTCCGCGTAGGCCCCCTGCCACTCCTCGTCGACCGGGTAGCTGCCGTCCTGGGCCATCCGGTCGGCCAGGACCTCACGGAGGCGCACCAGCTCGGGGATGTCCTCCGGGGTCGCGTCACGAACGCTCATCCGAGCATCCTCCCAGCCGTACGCTGCGGTGGAGCGACCGGGGAGGCACCCGCGGATCGTTTGTGGATCATCCTTGCCGAGACGCGGACGGTACGGCGGGGCGCCGGGCGGACGTCACCGGTGAGACCGCCCCGGAACCACACCGGGACCATGCCGGGCCCACACCGGGACCACGCCGGGTGGACGGCACAGGCTGAAGATCCCCGGGACACGACCTAAGGTGGGGTGCGTGGCCGATGAGAAGACACCGTCGTACGAGCAGGCGCGCGAGGAGCTGACCGAGGTGGTCCGCAGTCTTGAGGCGGGCGGGCTCACCCTCGAACAGTCGATCGAGCTCTGGGAGCGCGGCGAGAGGCTGGCCGCGGTCTGCGAGGAGTGGCTCCAGGGGGCCAGGGTGAAGCTCGCGGCGGCCATGGCGCAGCGGCGGCAACCCGACCCGTCCGGAGACGCCCCCTTCTGATCTCGCCTGGCCGTCGGCTCCCGCAGCCCGGAAGCCTTCGGAAGCCCTCCGGTTGGAGCGGACCTCAGGAGGTGACCTTCGGCTGCTGCTTGAGGGACCCGGCCAGGGCCGACAGCTCGTCCCACGGGGCGGTGCCGGTGACGACGATCGTGACGTCCGGCAGGAACCGTACGAGGGAACGCTGGTCCTTGTCCTCGCGGAGACGCTGCTCCCAGGTCACGCCGTTGATCTGGACGGTGCCGGTGACCGTGGAGGTGTTGGAGAGCCGGTTGGCGAACCCGGCGGCGGGCTTCTCGTTGCTCTGGGCGAGCATCGCGTGGAAGCGCTTGGCCGTGGCGAAACCGAGCCGCCAGGTGGTGACGCCGTTGGTGTTCGTGTTCCGGGAGCTGTTCGGGACCCATCCGGCGGCGACGGGCTCGGGGGCCCACACCTGGAAGGGCGCCGTACGGCGCAGGTCGGCCAGGGCGATCGAGTAGTCGACCCTGGGGATGTGCTCGGTCCTGCTCTGCGGCGTGACCAGCAGGAACAGGCCGACGGCGGCCAGACAGACCGCCATCGCGAACACGTAGCCGTAGAAGCCCTGAGTGAACTTTCGCACGACTGTCGACACTATCCGTTCGGGAGGGCGGTCCTGCCTCAGGGGCGGTGGATCCGGGCGATCTCAGGGGCGGTGGATCCGGGCGATGATGGTCAGCACGTCCTCGACCAGGGCCCGGGAGGCGTCCTCGTCGTCGGACAGGGCGACCTCGGAGACCGCGGCGGCGAGCGCGCCGGTGAGGACCACGGCCAGCGCGCCCTCGTCGCCCTCGAACAGGGCCGCGTTGCGGTTGGCCCACTGCCGGAGCCGGTCGCGCATGATGAGCTCGAACCCCGGCGGCCCGTCTCCGCGCAGGAACAGCGCGGAGATCTCCCGCTCGGCCAGGCAGCCCTCCAGGTAGGCGCGGGCCCCGGCGATGAACAGCCGCATCGGGTCGCTCTCGCCCTCGGCCCTGGCGTCCTGGACCGCCTGCTTGGTCCGCTGGGTCTGACGGGTCTGGAACTCCTCGAAGAGGGTGAGGTAGAGATCGGCCTTGCCGGAGAAGTGGTGGTAAAGACTTCCGACACTCGCTCCGGCGCGGGCGACCACGTCGGTGACCCCGGTCTCGGCGAAACCGCTCGTGACGAAGATCTCCCTCGCGGCGGACAGGAGCGCGACGCGCGTGGCGGCACCCCGCTCGGAGGTCCGCGCACCCACGCCTTTCACCAGTCGTTCCGTGTCGCTGCTCATGGTGGGCACATTATCCTCCGCCGACCGGTCAGAGGGGCGCCAACTACGATCGTTGCATTAACCACGAGAGGGGTTTCCCACCATGTCCGATGAGACGTCCGTTCCCGACGCCCTCGCCGCGGGAGAGCACGCACCCGATCGCAACCTCGCTCTGGAACTGGTCCGGGTCACGGAGGCGGCCGCGATGGCCGGTGCCCGCTGGGTCGGGCGAGGTGACAAGAACGGCGCCGACGGCGCCGCGGTCAACGCCATGCGCCAGCTGATCAACACGGTGTCCATGAGCGGCGTGGTGGTGATCGGCGAGGGTGAGAAGGACAACGCGCCGATGCTCTACAACGGCGAGCATGTGGGCGACGGCAGCGGCGCGGCGTGCGACGTGGCCGTGGACCCGATCGACGGCACCCGGCTCACCGCTCTCGGCATGCCCAACGGCATCTCGGTGATCGCGGTCAGCGAGCGCGGCTCGATGTACGACCCGTCGGCCGTCTTCTACATGGACAAGCTGGTCACCGGCCCCGAGGCCGCCTCGTCGGTCGACATCAACGCCCCGGTGGCCGACAACATCGCCGCGGTGGCCCGCGCCAAGGGCGGCGAGCCCTCGGACGTGACCGTGGTCGTCCTCGACCGCCCCCGCCACGAAAAGATCATCAGGGAGATCCGGGAGGCCGGCGCCCGGATCAGGCTCATCACCGACGGCGACGTGGCCGGTGCGATCATGGCGGCCCGGGTGGGCACGGGCGTCGACCTGATGCTCGGCATCGGCGGCACCCCGGAGGGGATCATCGCCGCGTGCGCGCTCAAGTGCCTGGGCGGCGTCATCCAGGGCAGGCTCTGGCCGCAGGACGACGCCGAGCGCCGCCGGGCGCTGGACGCGGGCCTCGACCTCGACGCCACGCTGAGCACCGACGACCTGGTCAGGTCCGACGACGTGTTCTTCGCGGCCACCGGGATCACCGACGGCGAGCTGATGCAGGGTGTCCGCTACCGCGCGGGGAGGGCCATCACCAACTCCCTGGTCATGCGCGGCCGTTCCGGGACGATACGGAAGATCGAGAGCGAGCACCAGCTCTGGAAGCTGCGGGCCTACAGCGCGATCAACTTCGACAGCGCCAGCTGAGATTCGACAGCGCCGGCCGAGAACCGGGTGCCGACTGAGAACCGGGTATCGGCCGAGAACCAGGTGCCGGCCGCTGACCCGGAAACGGCGTCAGCGGCGGAACCAGGAGCGGCGGGGGCGCTTGGGGGACTTGGCGACGATGCTCCCGAGCGTGACGACGCCGGTGATCTCGATGACCGGCCCGTCGGGCGAGGCCGGGACCTGGTTCTTCTTGCCCCCCATGTAGGCCGAGGCGGGCATCTCGATCCGCACGCCCTCGGGGACGATCAGGGTGAGGGTGCCGCCCATCACGGTGACGTGCAGGGTCACATGGCTGGACTGGAGCAGCGCGTCACACAGGTCGAGCTTGACGTTGGCGCAGATGGCGGTGGCCGTGAACCGGGTCGGCACCACCCAGCGGCCCGAACGCTCCTCGGAGCCGAAGAACGCCGCCACCGGGCGGACGTCGGTGCGGAGCGGCTGCGCCTCGGGCGGCAGCAGGTCGGCGGTGAGCGCGGAGAGCTCCCCCAGCGTGCGGGCGCGGTAGAGGGCCTCGGTGCGCTCGTCGTGCTCCTGGTGGTCGAGGCGCCCGTCGGCGAGCGCGTCGCCCAGCACGGCGGCCACCCTCTCGCGGTCGGTGTCTCCGGCCCTCAGGTCGGCGGGGCGCGGCTCGGGGGCGTAGCGGCGGACGGCGGGGGGACGGGAACTCTCCACCCTTCGACCATAATCCCTGACGGGACTCCGGCAGCGGTGCGAGGGCTCCGGCACGTGCCGAAAGTTCGGACCTCCCGTGGCGGCGCGAGCGCGGGCGTACCCCGGAGGTTCGAGCCTTCGGCGGCGGCGCGAGGGCTCCGGCACGCTCCGGAAGCCCGGATCTCCGGCGCCGCGGGCCCGCCCATCAGGAGAATCCAGCAGAATTCCGGCCACCCCGATCCCGGACGCGGCGAACTCCGGCCCCTCGGCTTCGCGTGCGCCGCCCGGCCCCCCGCCCCCGGCCGTGCCGGTGAAACCGGCAGGTGACCGGCCATTGACCCCCGGGTACCTCGCCCATACCCTGACGAGAACTTGAATCCCCCTCACGTTCCCCCGGAGGTCGTCATGCCGACCCCACGTGACCGGCAGGCGCGCGTGGCGACCCCACGTGACCGGCAGGCGCGCGTGGCGACCTGGGCGGCCTTCTTCGTCCAGGGCCTCTGCTTCGCCACCCTGCTCACCCATGTGATCGACCTCCAGCACAAGTTCGGGCTCAGCGACGGCGACCTCACCCTGGTCCTGCTGCTCGTACCGGTGATCGCCGGGGTCGGCAGCGCGGTCGCGGGCCTCCTGGCGAGCCGGTACGGCAGTGCCCCGGTCCTGCGGATCTCCCAGGTCGGCGTCTGCACCGCGGTGGTCCTGTCGGGCTGGAACGACCAGCTCGCCGGCCTGTACGCGCTCAGCGCCGTGTTCGGCCTGTTCGTCGGCGCGGTGGACGCGGCGATGAACATGCAGGCCGTCGCGGTCGAGCGCCGGTACGGCATGAGCGTGCTGACCGGCTTCCACGCCGTGTGGAGCGTCGGCTCGATGCTGGGGGCCGGGTTCAACTCCGCCTTCAGCGAGCTCGGCGTGGAGTTGCGCTGGTCCTTCTCCGTCCCGGTGCTGATCGGCGCGGCGATCTCGGTGGTCATGCTTCCCCGCCTCTACGGGCGGGAGGAGGAGCGGTCCACCGAACGGGCCGCGCCCGTGGCGGTCAGGGTGCCGTGGCGGCCGATCATCCCGCTCTGCCTGGCGATGGCGTTCCTGTACGTCGGCGACGCGGCGGTCTCCAGCTACAGCACCGTCTACATGGAGAAGGCGCTGGCGGCGAGCGGCTGGCTGGTGCCGTTCGCCTACTTCGTCTACCAGGCGACCATGCTCCTGGCCCGGGTCCCCGGCGACCTCGCCGTCCGCAGGTACGGCCCGGCGCCGGTGGTCCGGGCGGGCGCGGTGATCGCGGCCCTGGGCACGCTGGGGGTCGTCGTCGCGCCCGGCGTCGCGGTGGCCGTGGTGTCGTTCGGCCTGATCGGCATCGGCCTGTCCGTCATCGCCCCGCAGTCGTTCTCGGCCGCGGGCCGGCTGGGTGCCGGGGCGGAGACCGCGATCGCGCGGGTCAACATGTTCAACTACGTCGGCTTCCTCGTCGGCGCCGCCGTGGTCGGGACGCTCAACGACACGGTGGACATCCGGGTGGCGTTCGTGCCCGCCGTCGTCCTGGTGGCCCTGATCGTGTTCCTCGCCAGGGGCTTCCAGCCGGACCCGGAACCCGCCACACGGACGTAGAGCCGCCGTACGGACGTAGAGCCGCCGTACGGACGTAGAGCCGCCGTACGGACGTAGAGCCGCCGTACGGACGTAGAGCCGCCGCGCGGACGTAGAGCCGCCGCGCGGACGTAGCCCGCGAGAAGAGGACCCGCCGCGAAGCCCTGGCCCGCGAGAAGACCCCACCGGTGCCCGGGACCCGCCGCGCGGCCGTAGCCGGGCGAGGACCCCACAGGCGCCCACGGCCGCAGCCGCGCGAGGACCTCACAGGTAGGTGCGCTGGTCTCGTTTGGCCTGTTCGTAGGCGGCGCGGGCGCGACGCGCCTCCGGCAGCCCCGACACCTCCGCCACCGGGACGTCCCACCAGGCCGTGGTCCGGGGCCCGGGACCCGGCACCGTCTCGACGTACACGACGGTGGTGCCGACGGCCTCCCTCGCCTTGGTGAGCGCCACCCGCAGGGACTCGGGGCCGTCGGCGCGGATCACGGCGGCGCCCAGGCTGGCGGCGTTGGCTGCCAGGTCGACCGGGAGGAGGGCCCCGTCCAGCGCGCCCCCGGCCCCGCGCATCCGGTAGGCGGTGCCCAGGCGCCCCGCGCCGACCGCCTCCGACAGGCCCCCGATGGAGGCGAAGCCCCGGTTGTCGACCAGCACCACGACGAGCTTGACGCCCTCCTGCACGGCGGTGGCGATCTCCTGGGCCATCATCAGGTAGGAGCCGTCGCCGACCAGCACGAACACCTCGCGTTCGGGCGCGGCCAGCTTCACCCCGAGCCCTCCGGCGATCTCGTAGCCCATGCAGGAGTAGCCGTACTCGACGTGGTAGGACTTCGGGTCGCTCGCCCGCCACAGCTTGTGCAGGTCACCGGGCATCGACCCGGCCGCGTTGACCACCACGTCCGAGGGCCGGGCCACCTCGTTGACCATGCCGAGCACCACCGGCTGGGTCAGCGTGTCCCCGGTCGTCAGCAGGGAGACCTGCTCCTGCCACTCGTGGGTCAGGCGCGTCGCCCTCGCGGTCCAGCCGGGGTCGGCGCTCCAGTCGCCGAGGTCCAGGGCGCGCAGCGCCTCGCGGGCGTCGGCGACGAGCGTCTCGCCGGAGTGCTTGGCGGCGTCGAAGGCGGTGACGTTGACGTTGAGGAACGCGGCCTCGCCGAACAGGGTGCGGGAGGCGGTGGTGAAGTCGGTGTAGCGGGTGCCGACCCCGATGACGAGGTCGGCGTCGCGGGCCAGGTCGTTGGCGGCGGCGGTGCCGGTGTGCCCGATCGCGCCGACCGCGCAGGGGTGGTCGTAGGGCAGCGTCCCCTTGCCCGCCTGGGTCTCCCCCACCGGGACGCCGTGGTCGGCGGCGAACGCGGCCAGCGTCTCCCACGCCTCGCTGTAGACCACCCCGCCCCCCGCCACGATCAGCGGCCGCCGCGACCGTCTCACCAGCTCCGCCGCCCGTGCGAGCGCGGCGGGTTCGGGGACGGGACGCGCCACGTGCCACACCCGGCGGGCGAACAGCTCCTCGGGCCAGTCGTACGCCTCGGTCTGCACGTCCTGCGGCAGCGCCAGGGTGACCGCACCCGTCTCGGCCGGGTCGGCCAGCACCCGCATCGCGGCCAGGAGGGCGGACGGCAACTGCTCGGGCCGGTTGATCCGGTCGAAGAACCGGCAGACGGGACGCAGCGCGTCGTTGACGGTCGCGTCGGGGAAGCGGGGGTCCTCCAGCTGCTGCAGGACCGGGTCGGCGGCGCGGGTGGCGAAGACGTCGCCGGGCAGCAGCAGCACCGGGATCCGGTTGATCGTGGCCAGCGCCGCGCCGGTGACCATGTTGGTGGCGCCGGGGCCGATCGAGGAGGTGCAGGCGAAGGTGGACAGCCGGTTGCGGGCCCGCGCGTAGCCGGCGGCGGTGTGCACCATGGCCTGCTCGTTGCGCGCCAGGTAGTACGGGAGGTCGCCGTCGGTGCCCGCCCCCCGCTCGGCCAGGGCCTGCCCGATCCCGGCGACGTTGCCGTGGCCGAAGATGCCCAGGCATCCGGCCACCAGCCGGTGTTCCACGCCGTCGCGCTCCGACCACTGGTTCGCGAGGAACCGCAGGAGCGCCTGTGCCACGGTGAGTCTCATCGCCGCGCCTCCTAATGCCTCACAATGCCTTCGTCATCGGAAGCCTCGGGTCGACCGGCCGGTCCGTCCAGGAGGAGCGGATCCAGGCGTGCCGGGGGTCGTCGCGGAAGGCCATGGACCGCTTCTCGGCGGGTCCGGCCAGCACGTTCAGGTAGTAGAGGTCGTAGCCGGGGGCCGCCATCGACGGGCCGTGGTAGCCGTGCGGGACGAGCACCACGTCTCCGGCGGCCACCTCGGCCAGGGTGTCGTGGGTGCCGTACACCCGCTGGTAGCCGGGGCCGCCCTCGAAGTAGTAGATCTCCTCCAGCACGGCCTCGTGCTCGGAGGCCGTGTCGTGCTTGTGCGGCGGGTACGACGACCAGTTGCCGCCGGGGGTGATCACCTCCACCGCGACGAGCTTGTCGCAGTCGAAGGCGTCGGGGGCGCAGAAGTTGTTCACCTGGCGGCTGGCGGAACCGGTCCCGCGCACCTCGACGGGAACCGCGTCCGCGGGGCCGTACCGTACGGGAAGACGCCTGGTCGCGCGGGCGGCGGGGAGCGCGAAGCGGCCCTCGCCGGTGATCCGCGCGGTCGCGCCGACGGGCAGGTACGCGAAGTCGGTGACCGCGTGGAAGACCGAGGTCCTGCCGTCCAGCGTGAGCCTCTCACCGTCGCACTCGACCGCGCACGCGCCCGACAGCGGCAGGACCAGCATCTCCTCGTCGCCGGTGTCGAACTCCACGTCCTCGCCGGACAGGCAGAGCAGCCGGAGTCCGGCGTACGTCCACCCGGCCGCCTCCGGGGTGATCGACAGCGCCCACGGCGCCCGCGCGGTGCTTCCCGCGGGGACGAAGGTCATGACCACTCCTCGCCGTCGCCGCCCCGGCCCGCCGGTCTCCCGCCCGTGTCCTCTCCGGCACCGCTCCGGCCCGATCTCCCCTTCGGATCCTCCTCGTCGCCGCCCCGGCCCGCCGGTCTCCCGCCCGTGTCCTCTCCGGCACCGCTCCGGCCCGATCTCCCCTTCGGATCCTCCTCGTCGCCGCCCCGGCCCGCCGGTCTCCCGTTCACGGCACCGTTCATGTCACCTCCAGCATCGCCGCGGCGGTGTCGACGGCCGCGGCCACGTCGTCATCGGGGGGATACAGCAACGCGCGGCCCACCACCAGACCCCGCACGCCGGGAAGTCGCAGAGCCTCGCGCCAGGCCGCGTAGGTGAGCTCCGGCGCGCCGCCCGGGTCGCCCCCCAGGAGCAGCGTCGGCAGCGTGGTGGCCCGCATCACCCGTTCCATCCCGTCCACGACCGGGATCTTCAGCCAGGTGCGCGCGGAGGTCGCGCCGAGCCCCTGGGCGACGTGCATGGACCGGATGACCCCCTCGGGTGACAGGTCGTGGGTGACCGCGCCGGCCGCCCGCCGTGACCAGAACGGCTCGACCATCGCGACCAGGCCGTGCGAGGCGAGCTCGGTGACGGCCCGTCCACACGATTCCAGGGTGCGGGCGGTGGTGAGGTCGTCCATGCCGATCCGGCAGAGCATCTTGCCGCCGTCCAGACCCGTCCGGACGATCGTGGAGGTGTCGTAGGCGGTGAAGCGGTCGTCGAACTCGAAGGCCGACCCGTGCAGACCGCCCCGGTTCATCGACCCGATCACGACCTTGTCCTCCAGCGCGCCGAGCAGCAGGAGGTCCTCGACGATGTCGGGGGTGCCGAGCACGCCGTCCACGCCGGGCCTGGCCAGTGCCACGCACAGGCGTTCCAGCAGCTCCACGCGGCTCTCCATCGCCCCGGGACGGCTTCCGACGCCGACGACGCCCCTGGCCGTGTGGTCGGCGGCGATGATCAGGAGCCGGTCGCGCTCCTCCAGCGGTCTCCCGCGCCTTCGCGCCGCCGCCGCCTCGGCGATCCGCCCGGGAAACCGCGCCCGCGTGTCAATGAGCGTCCGGTGCTCTCGCTCGTTCATGTGCCTCCCACCCCTGCCGGG
The DNA here is from genome assembly GCF_042428775.1 of Streptosporangium vulgare. Taxonomy (NCBI): domain Bacteria; kingdom Bacillati; phylum Actinomycetota; class Actinomycetes; order Streptosporangiales; family Streptosporangiaceae; genus Streptosporangium; species Streptosporangium vulgare. The sequence continues at coordinate 183,430 of NZ_JBHMBS010000010.1, forward strand.
CCACCACCGCTCGCGCCGAGCACGTCCATCACCTCGTCGGCTCGTGGCATCGCCGGGGCGCGGGCCGGCCGGCCCGCGACGACGGACCCGGCCGCGTCAGCGAACCACGGCGTGGCCTCAGACGGCCGGCGTTCGAGGAGACCGCGGCACGGGGCGCCGCCGAAGGCGTCTCCCGCCCCATGGCCAGGACCTCGATCATGCGCGTCCCTCACCGGGCGGCTCGCCGCTCCCGGCCCCGCCACGCCCCGGCCCGCCACTCCCGGCCACACCGCTCCCGGACCCGCCGCTCCCGGGCTGCTCGGTCTCGTCGCCGGTGAGCTTCCTCAGGTACGCCAGGCTCTCGCGGACGTTCTCCTTGGGATCCCCGAAAGCCTCGCCGGGATCGCCGTCGCCGGGGTCCAGCACGATGTCCTGCTCCAGGACGTACCAGCCGTCGTACCCGGCCCTGGTCAGGCCGCCGACGATGGCGGGGAGGTCCACGTCGCCCCGGCCCAGCGGCCGGTAGAGGCCGTCCTTCACGGCCCGGGTGTAGGTCAGCTCGCCCGCCCTCACCCGCCCGGCCATGGCGGCGTCCACGTCCTTGAGGTGGACGTGCGCGATCCGTCCCGCGGCGTGGGAGACCAGCTCGGCGGGGTCGGTGCCGCCCGCGAGGAGGTGGCCGGTGTCGAGGCAGAGCGGCATCGAGCTGTCGTCGAGCACCCGCTGGACCTCCTCCCGGTTCTCCACCACGGTCCCGATGTGCGGGTGCAGGGTGACGGTCCTGCCGAACTCCTTGGCGTTCTTGAGGATCCGGCGCAGGTTGCCCATGAGGGTCTTCCAGGCCGCGGCGTCCAGCTCCGGCCTGGCGTTGTAGCTCTCACCGCCGGTGGAGGCGGCCAGCACGACCACGTCCACCTCGCCGTCCATGAAGGCGCGCATCGCGGCCCGGACGACCGGGAGCGGGTCGTGGTCGGCCTCGTGCAGGACGACGGGGACGAACCCGCCCACCGCCCGCAGCCCGTACTCCGCGAGGAGGGAGCGGCAGCGCGTCGGCGAGGGCGGCAGGAACCCGTCGGGACCGAGCTCGGTGGCCGTCAGGCCCAGCTCCCTCATCTCGGCGAGCACCCGGGAGCGATCCAGCTGCCGCCCCCATCCGGGGACCTCGCAGACACCCCAGGAGATGGGCGCTCCGGCCGTTCTCACCGGGCCGGTTCCAGCGGTGGGGCGGATCTCTCGCACAGGGTCGCCTCTTCTCACACGATCACCTCCGTGACGCGCACCGGACGCCCCTCGCGCCGGGAGAGCTCCGCGGCCTCGGCGAGGTAGAGCGCCGCGAGGGCGTCCTCGACGGTGCAGGGACTCTCCGTCTCCCCTCGCGCCGCGCCGAGAAACGCGTCGAGCTCGGCGACGTAGGCGGGCCCGAACCTGGCCGCGAAGTCGGGCCAGGGCTCGCCCGGCGGCCGCAGGCCCTCGACGCCGGTCAGCGGCACGCGCGGGTCCAAGCCGACCGCCCAGGTCCGCAGAGTGCCCGCCAGCTCCATCCGCACGTCGTACCCGGCGCCGTTGTATCGCGAACCTTGCAGGGTGACGAGCGTGCCGTCGTCCATGGTGAGCAGCGCGGCGCTGTTGTCGACGTCCCCCGCCTCGGCGAAGAACGCCTCGCCCCGGTTGGCGCCGGTCGCGTAGACGGTGTCGGCCTCCCCGCCGGTCACCCAGCGCAGGATGTCGAAGTCGTGGATGTGGCAGTCGCGGTAGATGCCCCCCGACAGCGGGATGTATCCGGGGTCGGGTGGGTGGGGGTCGGCGCTCACCATGTGCACCCGGTGCAGTGTGCCCAGCTCGCCGCCGGCCAGCGCCCTCCTCGCGGCGGCGTACCCGGCGTCGAAGCGCCGCTGGAAGCCGATGTGCACGACCGTGCCGCTCCGCCTGGCCGCGTCGAGCACGCGGAGGGTGTCCCGTACGCCGGGCGCCACCGGTTTCTCGCAGAACACCGGCACCCCCTCGGCGCAGGCGCGCATCAGCAGCTCCGCGTGGGTGGCCGTGGGAGTGGCGACCACCACCGCGTCGCTGTCGAACGCGTCTCCCACCCGGGCTCCCAGCCTGGCGGCCGCCTCCGCCGCCCGCCCGCCGTCCGCGTCGCTCACCACCAGCTCGTCGACCCCGGGATGCGCCGCCAGGGTCGCGGCGTGGCAGGCCCCGATCCTGCCGAGTCCCAGCAGTCCAACACGCATCGTGCCTCCGGAGGAGAAGAAAGCGGCCGATCTCCAGTTCTATGCGACAAGCCAGGAGCCGTCAAGAATTTGTCAGGACATAAGGACGATTCATCGGGCCGTACCGGAGGCTCCGGCGTGGACGCATCCGGCAGGCGGGAAGCGTGCTCACGGGCCGGAGAGGCACGCTCACGGGGCGGGAGGGCGGCGCAGGGCGTCCGCGAGGGCACGGATCGTCGCGTCGGCGCGGCGGGCGGGCAGGCGGGCGAAGCCCATCACCAGCGCGGGCGGGCCCGGGGCGTGCCGCATCGGGCCCACCGGCTCGACCGCGAGCCCGCACTCCTGGGCCGTCCCCGCCACCGCCGCCTCGTCCCAGCCGTACGGCAGCTCGGCGAGCAGGTGGAGCCCGGCGGAGACTCCCCGCACGGTGATCTCGGGAAGGTGCTCGCCGAGGGCCAGCGCGAAGGCGTCGCGGCGGGCGCGGTACTCCCGGCGCATCCTTCTCAGGTGCCGGTCGTAGCCGCCGGTCGTGACGAAGTCGGCCAGGACGTACTGCTCCAGGACGGGCGACCCCAGGTCCAGCTCGCCGCGGGCCAGCCGCAGCGACTCGGCGATCTCGGGCGGGGCGGCCACCCAGCCCAGGCGGAGCCCGGGGGCGAGGGACTTGCTGACGCTCCCGATCAGGATCACCCGGTCGGCGGCGAGCCCCTGCAGGCAGCCCACCGGGTCGCGGTCGAAGCGGAACTCCGCGTCGTAGTCGTCCTCCAGGATCGCCGCCCCAGTCCCGGCGGCCCACTCGATCAGCTCGGCGCGACGGCGGGGCGAGAGCACGACGCCCGTCGGGTACTGGTGCGCGGGGGTGAGCAGCACCGCGCGCGCCCCGGTCGCGGCGAGGGCCCCGACGTCGACGCCCTCGCCGTCCACCGGCACGGCGACCAGGTCCGCGCCCGCCGCGTGCAGCAGCGGCAGCTGGCGTCCCCCGGCGGGGTCCTCGACCGCCAGCCGGATCCGGCCGGGGGGCGGCACCGGACGCGCGGCCCGCCGGACGAACCAGCCGAGGTCGTGGGGCGAGCGGCCCCGGGGCAGCCTCCCCGCGAGCGCCTGGATCGTGAGGCTGATCCCCTGGGCCACCCCGCCCACGATCACCAGGTTGTCCGGGCCCACGTCGGCCGCCCGCACCCTCCTGAGATAGGCGGCCAGCTCCTCGCGCAGCGCCGGGACACCGCCGGGGTCGCCGTAGTCCAGGGCCTCGGCGGGCAGCGCGGCGAGCGTCCTGCGCATCGAGGCCAGCCACCGCTCCCTGGGGAACGCCCCCAGGTCGGGCGCGGTGGAACGGCGCCCGTGGTACGGCTCGCGATCCCTTTCCCGGCCGTGGGTCACCGCCTCCCCGTCGAGGGCCTCCGCTTCCCGCCCGGGAGGCTTCGCGGTACGGGACGCGGCGCGCGACGCTCCCTCCGGCGTCCCGGAAGGGCCGCCGGAGGCATCGGGACTCTCAAGGAGGGCGGGGAGGGCGGGACGGCCCGCCGCAGGGGCCACGGTGGTCCCCGCCCCGATCCGGGAGATCAGGAACCCCTCGGCGACGAGCTGCTCGTACGCCTCGACCACCACGCCGCGGGAGAGCCCGAGGTCCCTGGCCAGCTCGCGGCTGGCGGGCAGCCTGACCCCCGCGGCCAGGCGCCCGCGCCGCACCGCCTCGCGGAGCTCGCGGGCGATCTGGGCGGCGACGCCGCCCGCCGCCCGGTCGACGACGAGGTGCAGATCGGCCAATTGGTCCTCTGTTCCGCTGCCACATTGGACCCGACAGGGGTGCCATTGGCTCCCTAGCATTCCGCACATGAACGCAGATGTCAGCACCGGGCCCAGCGCCGCCGCCCGCACCGGCCCCGGCTCTCCCGCCCGGCCGGGACCGCGCGGCCCGGTCGAGGCCGCGACGGCGATGTTCCTGGTGGGCACCCTGGCGGCGGTCGCCGGGGTGATCGGGGACTACCCGGTCTACGGGGGCCAGGCCCTGCGCCACCTGCTGGCGGCCGCGGCCCTGCTCACCGTCGCCCGGGTCGCGGGGCTGCGGTTCGTCCGGCTCACGGCCCGCGAGACGGCGCTGCTGGCGACGCTCTCCCTGACGGGGCTGGTGATCTTCAATGTGTGCGTGGTCGAGGCCACCCGGCACGGCGGTCCCGCCCTGGTCGGCACCGTCCTCGGCACCGTGCCGCTGGCGCTGGCCCTGCTCGGCGGACGCCCCTCGCCCCGGCTGCTCGGGGCGGCGACGCTGGTCGCCGCGGGGGCGACGGTGGCCGCCGGGCTGGGCAGCGGCGACCTGACGGGGCTGCTCTGGTCACTGGGCGCGCTGGGCTGCGAGGTCTGCTTCTCCATGCTGGCCATCCCGCTGCTGCCCAAGCTGGGCGCGGTGCGCGTCTCGGCGTACTCGGTGACGCTGGCCGTGCCGATGCTGGTGGCCGCCGGGCTGCTCGTGGACGGCACCGCGATGTTCCGCGCGCCGACGGTGCCCGAGGCCGCGGGCCTGGGCTACCAGGCGCTGATCGTGACGACCGTGGCGTTCTTCCTCTGGTACGACGCCCTGCCCCGGCTCGGCCCGGGAAGGGCCGGGCTGTTCGCCGGGCTGATCCCGGTCGGTGCCATCGTCACCGGCGCCGTCCTCGGCCTGGGCGCGCCCTCGGCGCCCGACCTGCTCGGCGCCGCGCTCGTGGTCACCGGCATCGTCGTCGGCCTCAGCTCCTCGGGCTCACCCGCTGGGCGGGCACGTCGACCGGCTGGGGCGGGGCGGACCGCTGCCGAGGGATCTCGACCCACTGGGGCAGGTTGACCTGCCGCGCGGGCTCCTCGGCCTCCCGCTCGGGAAGGGGCAGGGTCACCTGCTGCGAGGGCAGGCTCGCCCGCCCGGAGGCGACGTCGAGCCGCTGCCGGGAGGTGGTCAGCGGGGGCTCCGGCCAGCTCACCGGCCACTGGGGAGTACGGCCGTTGGACTCCTTGATGCTCGTCAGTGTTATGGCTATGAGTGACACGCCGAGGCCGGCCACCACGAAGAGGGCCACGAATGCCAGCAGGACGATGTTCCCGGCCAGGACGCTGTTTCCGATGTTCATGCTGTCCCCCAGCTTCCGCCGGACGCTCGGTCCGGCTCTTTCCAGCTTTCCCCGTACATTCGGACATATGTGCACAAAAGATGCATAGCCAATTAATATTTATCCTAAATGTGCTGATTTAATGCCATATGTCCGCCCGGTTGCGCGGGGCCCGGGGAGAGGGAGACCACCGCACCGACCGCGAGGATGGAGCGTGAACGCGAGGCCGTACCCTCTAGGGAAAACGCGCCCGCACGGAGGATCGACGACGATGCCCGAGTTCGACTACACCGACCTGCTTCCCATGGGACCGGACGAGACGGAGTACCGTCTGATCACCACCGAGGGGGTACGGGTCGTCGAGGCCGCGGGCCGCAGGTTCCTGGAGGTCGAGCCCGAGGCGCTGCGGCTTCTCACCGAGAACGCGATCCACGACATCTCCCACTACCTGCGGTCGTCCCACCTCGCCCAGCTCCGCAAGATCATCGAAGACCCCGAGTCGAGCGGGAACGACCGCTTCGTCGCCCTCGACCTGCTGAAGAACGCGTCGATCTCGGCGGGCGGCGTCCTTCCGATGTGCCAGGACACCGGCACCGCGATCGTGATGGGCAAGCGCGGGCGCCACGTCCTCACCGACGGCGCCGACGCCGAGCACGTCTCGCGCGGGGTCTACGACGCCTACACCCGGCTCAACCTGCGCTACTCCCAGATGGCGCCCCTCACCATGTGGGAGGAGAAGAACACCGGCTCCAACCTCCCCGCGCAGATCGAGCTCTACGCCGAGGACCCGGGCGGCCACCCCGACGAGTACAAGCTGCTGTTCATGGCCAAGGGCGGCGGCAGCGCCAACAAGTCGTTCCTGTACCAGGAGACGAAGGCGGTGCTCAACGAGAAGCGGATGCTCCAGTTCCTGGAGGAGAAGATCCGCTCGCTCGGGACCGCCGCCTGCCCGCCGTACCACCTGGCGATCGTCGTCGGCGGCACGTCCGCCGAGTTCGCCCTGAAGACCGCCAAGTACGCCAGCGCCCGCTACCTGGACTCCATCCCCACCGAGGGCTCCCCCTCGGGCCACGGCTTCCGCGACACCGAGCTGGAGGCCAAGGTCTTCGAGCTCACCCAGAAGCTCGGCATCGGCGCGCAGTTCGGCGGCAAGTACTTCTGCCACGACGTCCGCGTCATCCGCCTCCCCCGCCACGGCGCCTCCTGCCCCGTCGCCATCGCGGTCTCCTGCAGCGCCGACCGCCAGGCCCTGGCGAAGATCACTCCCGAGGGGGTCTTCCTGGAGCAGCTGGAGACCGACCCGGCGAGGTTCCTGCCGGAGACCACGGACGACCACCTCTCGGACGACGTCGTCAAGATCGACCTCAGCCGCCCGATGCCGGAGATCCTCGCCGAGCTGACCAGATACCCGGTCAAGACCCGCCTGTCGCTGACCGGGCCGCTCGTGGTCGCCCGCGACATCGCGCACGCCAAGATCGGCGAGCTGCTGGACGCGGGCGGCGAGATGCCCGAATACCTCAAGAACCACGCGGTCTACTACGCGGGCCCCGCCAAGACCCCCGAGGGCTACGCCTCGGGCTCCTTCGGCCCCACCACCGCCGGGCGGATGGACTCCTACGTCGAACGCTTCCAGGCGGCCGGGGGCTCGAAGGTCATGCTCGCCAAGGGCAACCGCTCCAAGCAGGTCACCGACGCGTGCCGGACCCACGGCGGCTTCTACCTCGGCTCCATCGGCGGCCCCGCCGCCCGCCTCGCCCAGGACTGCATCAAGAAGGTGGAGGTCCTGGAATACCCCGAGCTGGGCATGGAGGCCGTCTGGAGGATCGAGGTCGAGGACTTCCCCGCCTTCATCGTCGTGGACGACAAGGGCGAGGACTTCTTCACCGACTCCACCGGCCCCGTCCTCACCATCGGCCGCCGCTGACCTCCCCTCCTGACGGGCCTGACGGGGCGCCGCCCCGTCAGGATCCGCCGCACCGCCGCCCGAGGTCGACGAGCTTCACATCGGAGCACCGTGCGGCGGTGTGCGCGAGGTCGGCGGTGAAGCCCGGCCGGGAGAACAGCGGGAGCTTGGGGCGCGCGGCGGCTTTCGTTTGCTTCGCGGTCGTGCGGGGCGAGGTGTTCACAGGACGGGCGAGGTCACCGGCCGGGCGGCGGCGTGGAGGTCATCGCTCCACGCGGTAGTGCAGGTGCGTCACGCCGGGTGCCGGTATGGCCGCGACGAGGCTGAGCCGCACGTGGCCGGGCAGTTCCTGGAAGAGCCGTCGTCCGGCGCCGAGCAGGACCGGCACCTGGTGGACGACGATCTCGTCGACCAGGGCGGCGGTGAGAGCGCCGCCCCCATCAGGCCGACGTCGAGGTCCCCCGCGCTCTCGCGGGCGGCGGTGAGCGCTTCCTCGATCGAGGTGGCGAACCGCTGAGCCGGCGTCGCCTCGGGCGGTGCGGGGCGGTGACTGACGACGACGAGGGGTGCGGTGGGGTGCGGGCTGCCGTCGCCCCAGCCGTTCGCGTCGTCGTAGCTGTTACGGCCCGCGACCACCGCCCCGACGCGCTCGGCGAGGGGGTCGACGAAGCGGCGGGTCGCCGCGGAAAGCCGGAACCCGGGGACGACCGTGCTGAGCGTGTCGCCGTCCCAGTACCAGCCGTGCAGGACGGTGCCGTCTCCGAGCCCGTACCCGGGAGAGGGGGCGCGGCCGGTGATGAAGCCGTCGACGGAGACGGCCATGTTGCTGAGGATCTTGGTCATGATCTCCTGCTCTGTGGCTCTGCGGAAGGTCCAGCGGGCCGGGAGGGGGTGCGCGCGCCGTTGGGGTCCGCGAGCACCGGGGACAGGGGCCGAGCCGGGACAAGGCCGCTTCGCCGGTCCGGCGTGGTCATCGGGTCAGCAGCCGGTCCAGGCGCGCCATCGAGTCGCGGACGCCGTGCTCCATGCCGCTTTCGATCATCGCGTCGCGGCTGTCCACCGAACCGAACACCGCGTGGGTGCGCACGCGGGTGCGTCCGCCGAGGTCCTCGAAGATCAGTGTCTCCAGGCTGACGTCGTGGGGCCGGCCGTCGTACTGGAAGGTCTGCACGATCCGCTCGCCTGCCACGACGGTGTGGAACACGCCACGGAAGCCGTGTTCACCGGCCCGGTCGCGGTGGACGTAGCTGTAGCGGCCGCCCGGGACCACCTCGTACTCGATCAGGGTCGTGGTCGTCCCGGACGCTCCCAGCCACTGCGGGACGAGCTCGGGGTCGGTCCAGGCCCGGAACACCAGGGCCGGGGGCGCGTCGAACTCGCGCACGATGTCGATGAACGGCGTGCCGGGTTGGGCGGTGATCGTCGTCTCGTTCACTTGTCCTGCTCCTTCATGTTCTCCAGGACCGCGTCCATGCGGCGGTGGCGCTGCTCGGCGACCAGCCGGTAGGTGTCGATCCAGCCGGTCAGCTCCTCCAGGGCGGCCGCGTTCAGGTGGCACGGCCGGCGTTGGGCATCGCGGCTGCGGGTGATCAACCCGGCCGTCTCCAGCACGTGAATGTGGCGCGAGACGGCCTGCTTGGTGATTGAGAAGGGTTCGGCCAGCTCGTTCACGGTCGCCTCGCCACGCGACAGCCGGGCGATCATCGCGCGCCGGACGGGATCGCCCAGCGCGGTGAACGCCCGGTCCAGTCGCTCGTCCCGATCGTCAACACTCATGTTGTTCAACCAATTCTTTTATCAACCGATATGTTGAATATAGGACGAGGGACGTGAGCCGGTCAACCCCCCGGTGGCGCCCATCCGGTGCGCGACGCCGGTTCCGCCCCCACCCGCGCCCTCACCGGGGTCGCCGCGACCGCGGCGAGGACGTCACCCCGGCTTCGGGGGCTCGGGGCTCGGGGAGAGGTAGACGCGGAAGGTGCGGAACGGCTCACGGGGGACGTCGAACTCGCACAGCCGGGACCAGCCGAGACGCTCGTAGAGGCGTACGGCGGCGGTGGCCGCGGATGAGGTGACGAGCCAGGAGGGGCCCGCGTCCGCGGCGACGCGGCGGAGCAGGGAGGCGCCGAGACCCCGGCCGGCGAAGCGCGGGCCGACCGCGAGCTCGTGGACCTCGAAGCGGGCCCTCAACACCGACGTGTCGCCGCCGAGAGCGGCCGCGATGGGGCGGTAGAGGCGGTCGGCGGGCCACGGGTCGGGGGTCGCGAAGCCGTAGCAGAAACCGGCGGGCTCGCCGTCGACGCAGGCGGTCACGCAGCGGAATCCGGGCTCGCCCATCTGTGACGGCAGGCGCCCGGCGAACGCCTCGACCTGGTCGGGGGTCTCGTGCCACGGCGGCGGCGTGAACGCCGCAGCGTAGATCGACCTCAACGCCGCGACGCTCGGCGTCGCGTCGTCGAAGACCGGTGGCACGAGACCTCCTGGACCAAACCGACACTCGCCATCATGCCGCAACTGCAACTTCTTCGCAATAGATGGAGAGCTAGGCCGCAAGGCTGATGCAGATGCAAATGAGTTGCAATAGTGTCCGAGGGAAAGGTGATCAACGAGGAGGTAGCCCGCATGGGTGAGTACGTCCTGCCCGACATGCCCTACGACTACGCGGCCCTGGAGCCCGCGATCACCGGGGAGATCCTGGAACTGCACCACTCCAAGCACCACGCCGCGTACGTCAAGGGCGCCAACGACACCCTGGAGCGGCTGGCCGAGGCCCGCGACAGGGGCGAGTTCGGCGGCCTGGTCGGACTGGAGAAGACCTTCGCCTTCAACCTGTCAGGGCACGTGCTGCACTCGATCTTCTGGGAGAACCTCTCCCCGGACGGCGGCGACCGCCCCGACGGCGAGCTGGCCGCGGCCATCGACGAGCACTTCGGCTCCTTCGAGGCCCTCCAGAGGCAGCTCACCGCCGCCACCGCCGGGGTGCAGGGCTCCGGCTGGGGCATCCTGGCCTGGGAACCACTGGGTCGTCGCCTGGTCGTCGAGCAGGTCTACGACCACCACGGCAATGTCGGGACGAACTCCACGCCGCTGCTGGTGTTCGACGCCTGGGAACACGCCTATTACCTCCAATACCGCAACGTACGCCCCGACTACGTGGAGAAGTTGTGGACCCTGGTCAACTGGGCGGATGTCACTCAGCGTTTCTCAACAGTTACTAGCGCGAAAATCTGACCCAAGTTGGCAAGAAGATTCGGCCGGGTCTCTACTGGTCGCATTACGCAAATCGGTAAGCTGCACCACATGCGTGCGCCGCCCGGATACCTTCTCGCAGCGCGCTACCGGCTGTCAGAACCGGTTGGGCGCGGCGGCATGGGCACCGTTTGGCGGGCACACGACGAGTTGCTCAACCGTGAGGTGGCCGTCAAGGAGGTGCGCCTGCCCCTCGTCCTCGACGAGGAGCTCCGCGCCGAGCTGTGCGCCAGGACCGAGCGCGAGGGACGCGCGACCGCGATGGTCGCCCATCCCTCCGTCATCACCGTCTTCGACGTCGTCACCGAGGACGAGCGTCCCTGGATCGTGATGGAGCTGCTCCGCGCCCGATCGCTGGAGCAGCTCCTCCAGGACCACGGCCCGCTGCCGCCGCGCCAGGTGGCGGAGATCGGCCGTCAGGTCCTGGGCGCGCTGCGCGCCGTGCACGCCAAGGGGATCCTGCACCGCGACGTGAAGCCGAGCAACGTCCTGGTGACCGACGACCGGGCCGTGCTCACCGACTTCGGCCTGGCCGCGCTCGAAGGCGACGTGTCGATCACCCAGGCGGGCATCGTGCTGGGTTCCGCCGGATACATCGCCCCCGAGCGCGTGCTGGGGGCCAAGGCCAGCCCGTCCGGCGACCTGTGGTCGCTCGGCGCGACCCTCTACACCGCCGTCGAGGGCCGGGGCCTGCACGGGCGCCGTACGGCGGCGGCCGCGCTCGCCGCGCTGACCAGTGGCGAGCCGATCCCCATGGAGCGGGCCGGACCGCTGACGCCGGTGCTGCGCGGCCTCCTCACGATCGACCCGAACTCCCGGCTCGACGCGGGACGGGCCTCGATGATGCTCGCCAGGGTGGCGGCCGGCGGGATGGTCGAGGAGTCCTTCTCCAGGCCCCCGGGGCGACCCGACGGCAGGCCGTCCACGAGCGGGTCCGACGGGGCGTCGGCTCCGCCGTTCAACCGCCGCTCACACCATCGCGGGCTGCACCGGGTCGGCTCCGCGCCGCCCCCGGCACCGCGGCCCTCGTCGCCGGGGACACCCCCGCCGCCGTCGGGGCCCGCGTCGGGGCCGACACCCCAGCTTCGCGCGCATCGACGGCCCGGCGAGGGCGTCCACCGCAAGCCGGCAGACATTTCGCCAACCTATCGCCCGTTTGTCCGTTTTATGACACCCTTCATAAGGTTGGTCCTCCCACGTCTTCTCTGGCCGAGGGAACTCCGTAAGCGCGGGTAAAGCGCTTCTCAAGGTGGAATGGCTATCTTCTTCTCATGCCGGAACAGCAGACGCGTGTGCTCGCGGACCGTTACGAGCTGATCGCGCCGCTCGGCCGGGGCACGATGGGCACCGTTTGGAAAGCCCACGACCGTTCCCTCGGCCGTGAGGTCGCGATAAAGGAGATCCGTCAGGAGCCCGGCCTCAGCGAGGCGCAGCGCACCGAACTTCGGGAACGGATGATCCGCGAGGGTCGTACGGCCGCCCGCATCAGCCACCCCTCGGTGGCCACCGTCCACGACGCCATCGTCGAGGACGGCAGCCCCTGGATCATCATGGAGCTCGTGCAGGCGCGTTCCCTGGAGCAGGTGATCGAGGAGGAAGGGCCCCTTCCACCCCGCCTCGTCGCGGAGATCGGGGCCGACCTGCTGGGGGCGCTCCGCGCGGCCCACGCCCAGGGGGTCCTGCACCGCGACGTGAAGCCCGGCAACGTGCTGATCACCGAGAGCGGCCGGGTGGTCCTCACCGACTTCGGCATCGCCAAGGCGGAGGGCGACACGAGCCTCACCAAGACCGGCATGGTGATCGGCTCCCCCGGATACACCGCGCCCGAGCGGGCCCGCGGCGAGCACACCGGGCCCGAGTCGGACCTGTGGTCCCTCGGCGCCACGCTGTACTTCGCGGTCGAGGGCCGGCCGGCCTACGAGCGGTCCTCGGTGGCGGAGACCCTGGCCGCGCTGATGAGCGAGCAGGTCGACCCGCCGACCCAGGCGGGGCCGCTGCGCCCGGTGCTCGAACAGTTGCTGGAGAAGGACCACACGACGCGGCTGACGGCCGCCCAGGCGGGCGCGCTGCTCCGGGCGGTGGCCGACACCCCCTCGCACCTCGCGGACTCTCTCCCCCCGCCGCCCCCGGCACCCGCCTTCGTGCCGTCTCCCCCCGCCTCCGAGATCCCCCTGGTGGAGGACACCGAAGACGCCGAGGACGCGGAAGACATCGAAAACGCCGAGGACGCCGGAGTCATCGGCTTCATCGGGGCCGTCGAGCAGGAGCCCGGGGGCCGCGGCGACCCCGACGACCCCGACGACGGGGCCGGAGGTTTCGACGCCGACCGCACCATGGTGGTCATCCGTCCCAAGGACGGTCTGCGCATCCCCGGCGGGACGGCGCCCGCCGAGCCCTCCGCCTCTCCGGCACCGGCCTCCGGCCGTCCGACGACCTCGCCCTACCCGGACCGGCCGCCCTTCGCGGAGCCGGGCAGGCCGGTCGCGGGACGGCAGGGCCCTTCCGGTCTCGGCACCCCCGTCGCGCGAGGACCCGCGACCCCCGGCCCCTTCGGGAGGCCGGGAGCGTCCAGGCCGGGAGCATCCAGGCCGGGGGCGTTCGGGGCGGACGCCTTCGAGGAGCCCGCCGAGGAGACGGCGGCCTTCGGAGGTCCGGGAAACGAGTCGGCGGCCACCCCGCCCCACGGGTTCCCGGTGGCAGGCAGACCCGATCTCTCCGCCACCCCGCCGCACGGCTTCCCGCCGGTCGATCCGGAGTTCGCCGCGTCCGGCGAGGGACGTCCCGGGTCTCCCGACTCCGAGGCGCTCCCTCCGCCGCTGAGGCTCTTCCCCGACAACCGGCCCGGTCCCGGTAACCGGCCCCCCGGCGCCGGCGGCCCTTCCGGCCGGGGAGGGCCGGGGACCGCGCAGCCCTGGCGTCCGCCGGGCCCCGAGGCGTCCGACGGCGCCTACCGCTCCCCGGGCCTGGGCACCGACCTGTTCGCGATCGCGAACCAGAACGCCCAGCCCGATCCCGGCCGCCCGGGCCCGAGGAAGCCACCGTCGCAGAAGGCCCGGATCGGCGTCCTCGTCCTCATGGGCGTGGCGGCGATCGCCCTCGTGGTGATCATGATCCTGACGGTGGCCGCCTTCTTCTGAGCACACCCCCGAAGACGGCCCTGAGCACGGACCTGGGCGAAGAGGGCCCTCAGCACGGATCCGAGCACAGGGCCGAGCACGGGGCTGACCGCGGCCCCGAAGACGGCTCTGAGCACATCCCCGAAAACGACTTCACACACGGCCCGCGAGGAAAACCCCGTACCCACCGCTCCCCTCCCCGGTTTGATTCCCCCTCCAGGACGCAGACTGGGTTCATGAGCGAGTATCGGATCGAGCATGACTCGATGGGTGAGGTACGGGTTCCCGCGGGGGCGAAGTGGCGGGCGCAGACCCAGCGGGCGGTGGAGAACTTCCCCGTCTCCGGGCGCGGGCTGGAGGTCCCGCACATCGCGGCGCTCGGCCTGATCAAGGCACTCGCCGCCGAGGTCAACGCGGAGCTGGGGGTGCTCGACAAGGAGCTGGCGCAGGCGATCGCCGAGGCCGCCACCGACGTCGCGGAGAACGAGTGGGACGGCGAGTTCCCCGTCGACGTCTTCCAGACCGGTTCCGGCACCTCCTCCAACATGAACGCCAACGAGGTGATCGCCACCCTCGCCGAGGAGCGGCTCGGCCGCCCCGTCCACCCCAACGACCACGTGAACGCCTCTCAGTCGTCCAACGACGTGTTCCCCACCTCCATCCACGTCGCCGCCACGACCGAGGTCTCGTACCACCTCATCCCCTCGCTGCGGCACCTGGCCACCGCGCTGCGGGACAAGTCGCTGGAGTTCGACGGCGTGGTCAAGGCCGGGCGTACGCACCTGATGGACGCCACCCCGGTCACGCTGGGACAGGAGTTCGGCGGGTACGCCACGCAGATCGACAACGCCATCGCGCGGGTGCGGAGCGCGCTCCCGCGCCTCGCCCAGCTTCCCCTGGGCGGCACGGCGGTCGGCACCGGCGTCAACACCCCTCCCGGCTTCGCGGCCAAGGTCATCGAGAGGCTGCGCGAGGCCACCGGACTGCCGTTCTCCGAGGCTCCCGACCACTTCGAGGCCCAGGGGGCCCGGGACGCCGTCGTCGAGCTCTCCGGCCAGCTCCGCACGGTCGCGATCTCGCTCAACAAGATCGCCAATGATCTGCGCTGGATGGGGTCCGGCCCCCGGGCGGGACTGGGCGAGATCAACCTGCCCGACCTGCAGCCCGGCTCCTCGATCATGCCGGGCAAGGTCAACCCGGTCGTCCCCGAGGCGGTGACCATGGTCGCCGCCCAGGTCATCGGGAACGACGCGGCCATCGCCTTCTCCGGCGCCTCGGGCACGTTCGAGCTCAACGTGATGCTCCCGGTCATCGCGCGCAACATCCTGGAGTCGGTACGACTGCTCGCCAACGCCTCCCGGCTGCTGGCCGACCGGTGCGTGCACGGCATCACCGCCAACGTCGACCGCATGCGCGAGTACGCGGAGTCGTCGCCGTCGATCGTCACCCCGCTCAACCCGTACGTCGGGTACGAGGAGGCCGCGAAGATAGCGAAGCAGGCCCTGGCGGAGCGCAAGACCATCCGCGAGGTCGTCATCGAGCGCGGCCACGTCGCCAACGGCACCCTCACCGAGGAACGGCTCGACGAGCTGCTCGACGTGCTGTCCATGACCCGGCCGCCCTCGTAGACCGCGCCCCCGCCACCGGTCGCGGGTCGCCCGAGCCGCGCGGTCGTGGACCGCGACCCGGCCGCCCTCGCGGCCGGATCGGCGTAGCGGACCGGTGGACCGGCCACCGGTCACCGACCGACGACCCGGCCGGCGCCGTAGATCGGCTGCCTGGGAGACTCGGGACATGACCCAGATCAAGTTCTACGGCCGCAGGGACGTGTGGGCCGATCGACGCCGGGAGATCTCCGACATCGTCCACGGCTGCCTGGTGGACGTCTGGAAACTTCCCGAGGACAAGCGGTTCCACCGGTTCCTGCTGCTGGACTCCGAGGACATGATCTGCCCGCAGCGGAGCGAGCGGTATCTCATCGTGGAGATCGCCTGTTTCAGCGGCCGGTCGGACGAGGCCAAGCGCTCGCTGATCCGCGCCCTGTTCACCAGGACCGGGGAGGCGCTCGACCTCCCCGCCGAGGACCTGGAAATCGTGATCATGGAATCACCCAAGGTCAACTGGGGCATCCGCGGCCTCCCCGGCGACGAGCTGACACTCATGTACCCGGTCACCATCTGACCGTCGCGCGACCCGGTCGCCGACACCGTGCCCCGGCGGAGACCGGCTCCGGGCGTTCGCATTCGGAACGCGAAGGCGCTCCCGGGAACGAGTGCGGAGGGAAAGCGGTACCTCTGTCGGAGCGGAGGCTCGCCACATAAGCATGCAGCGGAGTGTGGGGGTGGGCGACATGGGCTGGGATTCGGGTCATTGCCTAGATTCGGCAGCATGATTGACCTAGCGGGTCGGCGAGCCGTGGTGACCGGGGCGGGCAGCGGGATCGGGCGCGCCTGCGCGCACCGGCTGGCCATGGCCGGGGCACATGTGCTGGTGGTCGACATCGACGCCGAGGCGGCGGCGAAGGTCGCCGCGGAGATCTCGGGGACGCCCGTCGTCGCGGATCTGTCGGAACCGGACTTCGTCCGGGCGATCCCGTCCGGCACGGACATCGTGGTGAACAACGCCGGGTTCCAGCACGTCGCCCCGATCGAGGAGTTCCCCCCCGAGGTGTTCTCCAAGATCCTCAAAGTGATGGTCGAGGCGCCCTTCCTGCTGGTCAGGGAGGTCCTGCCGGGTATGTACGAGCGCGGCTGGGGCCGGATCGTCAACATCTCCTCGGTCCACGGGCTCCGCGCCTCGCCCTACAAGTCGGCGTACGTCACCGCCAAGCACGCCCTCGAAGGGCTGTCCAAGACGATCGCCCTGGAGGGGGCCCCGCACGGCGTCACCTCCAACTGCGTGAGTCCCGCCTACGTCCGCACTCCCCTGGTCGAGAACCAGATCGGCGCCCAGGCCGGCACCCACGGCATCGGCAGGGACGAGGTGGTCGAACAGATCATGCTCGCCCCCGCCGCCGTGAAGCGGCTGATCGAGCCCGAGGAGGTCGCCGAACTCGTCGCCTACCTCTGCGGCCCGCACGGCTCCTTCATGACCGGCACCTCCCTCCCCATAGACGGTGGCTGGACAGCCCGCTGAGCCCGAGGCCCGCCGGGTCCGGTGACCCCGTGGGGCCGCGCCGGAGACTGGACCGACGAGGGAGGGAGCCGGACCTGAGCGGCGTCGCGAGCAACGGAGAATGGTCGGTATGAGCACACGGGTCTTTCTCGAACTGCTGGCCAGGGAGGCGTCGGCGGTCGAGTTCGAGGGGCCCGTTCTCGCGGCGAGGACCGGCGGGGCCGACGCGGAGGCGCTGGCGGAGCTGGAGGAGGCCAAGCTCGCCGCGCTGAAGGTGCGGGCGCTGCTGCGGCGCAGGGCGAAGCGGGAGGCGGAGCTGTCGGCGCTGTTCGACACGGCGGGCGACCTGGCCGGGCTGCGGGACCTGGACGCCGTCCTGGAGGCCATCGTGCACCGGGCCAGGCAGCTGCTCGGCACCGACGCCGCCTACATGACGCTGCACGACCCCGCGCGGGGCGACACCTGGATGCGGGTGACCGACGGCTCGGTGTCGGCGAAGTTCCGGGCGCTGCGGCTGGCCATGGGCGCGGGGCTCGGCGGGCTCGTCGCCCAGACCGCCACCCCGTACTCGACCGCCGACTATTTCGCCGACGAGCGCTTCCGCCACAAGACCGACATCGACGACGCGGTGCTCGAAGAGGGGCTGGTCGCCATTCTCGGCGTACCGCTCAAGCTGGGCGCGCGGGTGATCGGCGTGCTGTTCGCCGCCAACCGGAGCGTGCGGCCCTTCACCCAGGACGAGGTCGTGCTGCTGGGCTCGCTGGCGGCGCACGCGGCGGTGGCGATCGACAACGCCCGGCTGCTGCAGGAGACCAGGAACGCGCTGGAGGAGCTCAGCGAGGCCAACCGGCAGGTGAACGCGCACAGCCAGGCCGTGGAGCGCGCCGCGCTCGCGCACGACCGGATGACCGGCCTGGTGCTGCGCGGCGGCGGGGTGGAGGACGTGGCGGCGGTGGTGACGGAGGTGCTCGGCGGCTCGCTGACGGTGCTCGACGACGCCGGGCGCCCGATCGCCGGGGACGCGGGCGTGCTGGAGGAGGGGGCGCTGGGCGAGGCGGCGTTCGACCAACCGGCGACCGGACCGGGAAAGGGCCCGGCAAAGGGCCTGGGGACGGGCTCGGGCTCGGGAACGGGCTCAGGGACCGGCCCAAGCACGAGCTCGGCGTACGGCACGGGGACGAGTTCGGTGACGAGCAGGAGGCCGGGCTCGAAGGCGGGCGCCAGGCGGGGGGCGCGGAAGGTCACGGACGTGATCGCGGACGCCGCGCGGTCGTCGAGGGCGCTGGGACGCACCGTACGGCAGGGAGACCTGCTGGTCGCGTCGGTGGACGTGGGCGCGGAGCCGCTGTGCACGCTGGTGCTGCGCAACGGCGGCCAGGTGTCGGACGCCGACCAGCGCATCCTGGAGCGGGCCGCGCTGGTGACCGCGTTGCTGCTGCTGTTCAGGCGTACGGTGGCCGAGGCGGAGGGCCGGGTCAGGGGTGAGCTGCTCGACGACCTGATCTCGCGGCCCGCCCTCGACGGCCTGGCCGACCGCGCCCGGCGGGTGGGGGTGAACCTGGACCACGACCACGTGGTGGTCGTGGTCCGCCACGGCGGCGGGCGGGAGCGGGCCGCGTTCTGGGCGTCCTCCCAGGCGACGCTGCACCACGGCCTCGCCGCGCAGCGCGGCGACGAGGTGGTGCTGCTGCTTCCCGGGAACCGGCCGGGCCCCCTGGCCAAGCGGGTGGCGGCCGAGCTGAGCGCCTCGCTCGGCCACCCGGCCACCGCGGGCGCCGGAGGGCCCGTGCGCGGCACCGCGGAGGTCGCCGCCGCGCACCGGGAGGCGCAGCGCTGCGCCGACGCCCTGGTGGCCCTGGGGAGGGCCGGGGAGGGCGCCGGGGCCAGGGAGCTGGGCTTCGTCGGCCTGCTGGTCGGCGAGGGGCGCGACATCGGGGCGTTCCTCGCCTCGGCGCTCGGCCCGGTGATCGACTACGACGCCCGCAGGGGCACCGCGCTGGTCCAGACGCTCACCGCGTACTTCGGCACGGGCGGCTCGCTGTCGCGGACGAGCGAGACCCTGCACATCCACGTCAACACGGTCACCCAGCGCCTGGACCGGATCGGCCAGCTGCTCGGCGACGACTGGCAGGTCCCCGAGCGGGCCCTGGAGATCCAGCTCGCCCTGCGCCTGCACCGCCTCAGCGGCTGACCCGGAGCTCCGCCCCGGGCACTCTCACACATCCACATAGGGCGTCGGTTGGCTATGGCGGTCGTACCCATAGGAGTGACGCCGGTCACTACGTACGGTAGCCGGAATCCCCCCCAACAGCGATTCCCCTTGGTGAGTGAGATGGAAGAAAAAAACCGTACCCCCATCGACAAGATGGAAAAGAAAACCCGTACCCCCATCGGAAAGATCGTCGGTGCCAGCCTCGTCGGTACCACGATCGAGTGGTATGACTTCTTCCTGTACGGCTCCGCCGCCGCGCTGGTCTTCCCGCAGCTGTTCTTCCCCAAGTCGGAGCCGCTGACGGGCACCCTGCTGGCCTTCCTGACCTACGCGGTGGGCTTCGTGGCCCGCCCGCTGGGCGCGCTGGTCTTCGGGCACTTCGGCGACCGGATCGGACGCAAGAAGCTGCTGGTGGTCAGCCTGCTGATGATGGGCGGGGCGACCTTCCTGATCGGCTGCCTGCCGACCCACGCGGCGATCGGCATGGCGGCGCCGCTGCTGCTGACCCTGCTCAGGCTCGTCCAGGGCTTCGCCCTCGGCGGCGAGTGGGGCGGCGCGGTGCTGATCGTCTCCGAGCACGGCGACGCCGCGCGCCGCGGCTTCTGGGCCTCCTGGCCGCAGGCGGGCGCCCCCGGCGGCAACCTGCTCGCCACCGCCGTGCTGGCGGTGCTGGCCGCGGTCCAGACGGACGAGGCGTTCGTGAGCTGGGGCTGGCGGATCCCGTTCCTGCTCTCCGGCGTGCTGGTGCTGGTCGGCATGTGGATCCGGCTCTCCATCAGCGAGTCGCCGGTCTTCCAGCAGGCGGTCGCGAACGCCAAGCCCTCGAAGTCCCTGCCGATCGTGGAGGTCTTCAGGTACCACTGGCGGGACGTCCTCATCGCGATCGGCGCCCGCTTCGCGGAGAACGTCTCCTACTACGTGATCACCGCGTTCGTGCTTGTCTACGCGACGGCGCAGGCGGGGCTCGCGAAGCCCGTCGTGCTCAACGCGGTACTGATCGGGTCGGCCATCCACTTCGTCTCGATCCCGATGTGGGGGGCGCTCTCCGACCGGCTCGGCCGCCGGCCCGTCTACCTGCTCGGCGCCGCCGGGGTGGGCCTGTGGTCCTTCGCGTTCTTCCCGCTGATCGACACCAAGAACTTCGCCGCCGTCACCCTGGCGGTGACCGTCGGGCTGATCCTGCACGGCGCGATGTACGGCCCGCAGGCCGCGTTCTTCTCCGAGCTGTTCGCGACGAGGATGCGCTACTCGGGCGTCTCGATCGGCTCGCAGCTCGCCTCGATCGTCGCGGGCGCCCTCGCCCCGCTGATCGCGGTCGCCCTGCTGGACGCCTACAAGTCGTCGTTCCCCATCATGCTGTACGTGGCCGGGGCCGCCGTGCTCACCCTGATCACCGTGTACGTCTCGCGTGAGACCCGTGGCCGCGACCTCGTCACCATCGGCACCCGCGACGAGGCCAAGGCCACTCGCTGAACCGTACGGAGAAACATCTGATGCGCATCGAGAACCGGCCGGTGCCCACCGGCCGGATCACCCAGAACGTCCTGTCGGTCGCCGGGAACGCCGGAAGCACGGCGGAGAGCGGCGAGACCGTGCTGTTCGTGCACGGGAACGTGTCGAGCGCCGCCTTCTGGCGGGGCACGCTGCTCGCCCTGGCGGAGGAGGGCCACCGGCCGCTCGCCGTGGACCTGCGGGGCTTCGGCGACACCGAGCCCGCCCCGGTCGACGCCACCCGCGGCCTGCGGGACTACTCCGACGACGTGCTCGCCCTCCTCGACGCCCTCGGGCCGGACGGCGTGCACCTGGTCGGCTGGAGCATGGGCGGCGGGGTCGTGCTGCAGGCGCTGCGCGACCGGCCGTCCGCCGTGCGGAGCGTGACCCTGGTCAACCCGATCTCCCCGTACGGCTTCGGCGGCACGCACGGTGCCGACGGCGCGCTGAACCACGCCGACGGCACGGGCGCCGGGGCGGGCGCGGCCAACCCCGACTTCGTGAGGCTGCTCGCGGCGGGGGACACCTCGGACGACTCCCCGGCCTCGCCGAGGAACGTGATGCGGACCACGTACGTGAAGCCCGGCACGGTGATCGAGGACGAGGACGCCCTGGTCGCGTCGATGCTGTCCACGAGGGTCGGCGAGGACCACTACCCGGGTGACGCGGTGGCGTCGGAGGAGTGGCCGGGGGTCCGTCCCGGCACACGGGGTGTGCTCAACTCGTTCGCCCCGACGTACTTCCGGATCGACGACCTGCACACGATCGACCCGAAGCCGCCGATCCTGTGGATCAGGGGCGAGTCCGACGTGATCGTCTCCGACACCTCGCTGTTCGACCTGGCCCACCTGGGCGCCCTGGGGGCCGTCCCCGGCTCGCCGGGCACCCCCGCGCAGCCGATGGTCACCCAGACCCGCGCCGCCCTGGAGCGGTACGGCCCGTACACCGAGGTCGTCCTGGACGCCGGCCACAGCCCGCACATCGAGCGGCCCGCCGAGTTCCGCGCCGCCCTCTCCGACCACCTGAAGCGGAGCTGACCAATGCGCAGTGCCCATGGCGACGCTCCGCGTCGCGGTTCGGCCGCTCTTGTCCGGCTCCTTCCCTCGTCACTCATCCGCTTCGCTCCTTCGCTCCTCAGTCCAGTCCCCGGCACGACCTCACGGCGCTCCTCAGACCAGTCCCCGGCACGACCTCACGGCGCTCCTCAGACCAGTCCCCGGCACGACCTCACGGCGCTCCTCAGTCCAGTCCCCGGCGCGGCCTCACGGCGCAGTACCAAAACGGTCGCGGGAATCGCCGCCGTCGGGCTCGCCACTCTGGTGGCCCTGGCCGGGGCACCGGTAGCGAGCGCGGGGACCTCACCGGCGCACTGCGCCCGGCTGGACCGGGTGGCGGTGCCGGGTGCCGAGCACCAGGTGAAGGCCTGCCTGGACGACCTCACGACGGCGGGCACGACCGTCTCCGGGCACACCGACCCGGCCGACTGGGCGGGCCTGCACCCGGCGGGGGCGGTCAACCCGAAGGGCGTGCCCGGCATCCAGGTCGACGGCTACTTCCCCGACACCTCGACCTCCAACACGACGCACGGCTGGAACCACGACTCGCAGTTCGTCCTGCGGCTGCCCGACAACTGGAACGGCGGGCTGGTGGTCACCGGCACCCCGGGCAACCGGGAGCAGTACGCCAACGACTTCACCGTCTCCGACTGGGCGCTGGCCAAGGGCTACGCCTACGCGGTGACGGACAAGGGCAACGTCGGCGTCACCTTCTACAAGGACGGCCGCAAGCCCGGTGACGCGGTCGCCGAGTGGAACGACCGGGTCACGCAGGTCGCGATCGCGGCCAAGGCCGTCGTCGCCCAGCGCTACGGCAGGCTTCCCAAGCGGACGTACGCCGCGGGCATCTCCAACGGCGGCTACCTGGTCCGCTGGCAGCTGGAGAACCGGGCCTGGCTGTACGACGGCGGGATCGACTGGGAGGGCACGCTCTGGCGGGTCAAGGGCGACAACCTGGTCAACTACCTGCCCCCGGCGCTGCGGGCCTACCCGGCGGGCGACACCCAGGGGATGTACGACGCGGGATTCGCCCGCGGCTCGGAGTTCCTGTGGCCGTTCCACTACCAGTACTACTGGGACCTGACCCAGCGCCTCTACCGTGAGGAACTCGACCCCTCCTTCGACGGCGACGTCGAGGCGGGCACCCCCTTCTGCTCCTCGGGCACCCCGGCCTGCGACGCCGACTACGACTACGACGCGCGCAAGCCGTACGCGGCGGTGAGGAAGATCGGGCTCACCGGCCGGATCGGCAAGCCGCTGATCACGATCCACGGCACGCTGGACGCGCTGCTGCCGATCTCCCGCTCCAGCGACGTCTACGCGGACATGGTCGGCGGGCACCGGCCGTTCCGCTACTACCGCATCACCGACGGCACCCACGTGGACAGCCTCTACGCCGCCTACCCCGACAAGCTCCGCCCGTTGCTGCCGTGCTTCCGCAGCGCGTTCGAGACCCTGGAGGGCTGGGTGGAGCGCGGGCAGAACCCGCCGCCGAGCGCGACCCTGCCGAGGCCCTCGACCGGCGACCTGCCCAACGAGTGCCGCCTGGGCGCGTGACACCGACCAGACGACACCGGCCAGACGACACCGGCCAGACGACATCGACCGCGTGACACCGGCCAGGTGACACCGACCGCGTGACACCACCGCACGGCGCCACACCGCCCCCACGGGCCGTGTGGCGCCGTCGGGCTGTCCGCGGTCCAGGTCCACGGTCCAGGTCCGGGGTCCAGGTCCGGGGTCCGGGACAGGCGACCCGGACGTCAGTTCAGCATGTAGCGCCGCTGGACGGTCCTGGTCACCCGGACCGCGTTCCTGACCAGCGGTATCCGCAGCGCGACCCGTTTCAGCAGCGGGTACCACGGCTCGGAGAGCCTGGCGGCGGCGGACCTGTGGATCTCCACCCGGCCGCCGCGGTTCATCTCCACCTTGAAGCGGAGACCGGTCTCCTCGCCGTCCACCCGCAGGAACGGCGCCCAGACGCCCGGCGCGAGAAACCCCTCCCGGTACGCCAGCCGGGTCGGGATCTTGGCGATCAGCCGCCCGGCCAGCTCCCCGGGGACGCCGGGCTCGACCAGCGCGGGGGCGGCGACCTCGCGTTCCCTGCCCGTGGTCTGGCGGAACACCAGCTCCGCGGGCGGCCCCCCGCTCGGCGGCACGTACGGCACGGGCACGACGACGAAGACGTGTTTGCGCTGCCTGATGACCGTCGTCCCCGGTGAGACCAGCACGATCGACTCGGGGAACGAGCGCGGCTCCACGCAGATCCCCAGCTCCCCCCGGTCGGACCACCAGGGGACGATCAGGCGCCTGGAACAGTCGGCGACCATCCCGGTGCAGTTCAGCGGCGACCCGGTCACCCGGGTGCGTGCCTGCTGCGCTCCCCCGTACATGCGCACGTGTATCTCCCAGAGTCCCGGAGGCAGCGGGTCGCCCGTCGCCGCCGAGTCGACGTCCAGCCGGGCCGTACCGGTGACCTGGAGCCTGACCCCGTTGCGGTGACGACTGCGGATCATCGAGCACCGCGAGGGCAGGAAGTGGATGACCCCGGTGTCCTCCTGCCTGATGTAGACCTCGAACCGCGCCCTGGCGGCGGCCTGGCTGACGTCGGCCATCTCGGGCGGCAGGCGGAGCCCTTCGAGGGGCACCGGGGGCTGCCAGAGCAGGCCGTCGTCCCCGTACGGGACGAAGCGCATCGGGGTGCCGTCGGCCTGCACGATCTCCACGGTGAGCCCCAGGGTGAGCGCGCCGTCGTCCCAGGTGAGCTCGTCGAGGTCGGCCTGGAGGCGGACGCCGCGCGTGGCCCCGGCCAGTACGACGAGCTGGTCGAGCCTGCCCGCGCGGAGCAGCGCGGCGCGGGCCCGCAGCGGGACGGGCAGCAGGAGGTCGAGGCGCGGGGGGAAGCGCTGGACGACCAGCTCGCGCAGCGTGGTGAAGGTGGCCGCCCGGCCCGCGGAGGAGGTGGCGAACCTGGCCCCGCCGAGCCGTCGCAGCACCGCGGTGCGGAACCACTGGGCGTACATCCGGTCGCGCCGGTGGCCCTCGGGCACCTCGTCGTCGATGATGTCGAGCAGCTCGCGCAGCTCCGCGGCCCAGACGTAGGGGTCCTCCGGCGGGTCGGGCCGCTCGGTGACGTGGCAGCAGACCGGGCCGGCCATCACGACGACGTTCCCGGCCCGCAGGTAGGCGCGGAGCACGAACGCCTGCTCGGCCAGGCACCCGCCGGGGTCGGAGAAGCTCAGCGCCTCGGCGTCGAGGAAGGCCTTGCGGAAGAGTTTGTGCGGGGTGAGCAGCGTGAGCAGCCGGTCCCTGACGATGTCGGCGTGCTCGCGGTCGGCGTCGAAGATCGTGGCGGGCGGCCTCTGGTCGCTGACCAGCCGCCCGAGGAGGATGTCGGCCCCGGTCTCCACGGCCCGCAGGTACATGCGCTCCAGGGCGGTCCGCTCCAGGCGGTCGGTCTGGTCCATCAGGTAGACGTACTCGCCCCTGGCGACCATGAGGGCGACGTTGCGGCCGCGCATCGGCGAGCCGGTCCGTTCGAGGTGGAGCACCCGGACGTTCGGCCGTACCGTCGCCAGGGTGTCGAGGCGCTGCTGGATCCCGTCGTCGGAGCCGTCGTCGGCGAAGATGACCTCGTAGTCCTCGGAGGCCATCGACTGTTCCAGCACCGACCGGATACAGGCGTCGGCGCCATCACCGGGGTTGTGCACCGGCACCACCACGCTGACCTTCACGTCCATGCGGCCAAGGGTGCGGCGCCGGGCGCCGGGAGACGGTCAGACTTGCCGACTCCTGGTCTCTCAGTACCAGCCTTTGGCCTGGGAATGGGCCCAAGCACCACAGGGCGAGCCGTAGCGGCCCTTGATGTAGCCGAGCCCCCACTCGATCTGGGTGGCCGCGTTGGTCTGCCAGTCGCTTCCGGCGCTGGCCATCTTGTGGCCGGGGAGGGACTGCGGGATGCCGTAGGCGCCACTGGAGGTGTTCATGGCGCGCTCGTTCCAGCCGCTCTCCTTCATCCAGAGCTTCTCCAGGCAGCCCCACTCGCCCGCCCAGCCCCTGGACTCCAGCATCTGCTTGCCCAGCGCCCTGTTGCCGGTCGGGTTGGAGGTGCCCGGGGGGAGCTGCTGCGGGTTGAACCCGCCGCCGCCCGGCGCCTCGTCCACGATCTTGACCTGGTTCAGGGCCTTGCGGTTCTCGCGCTCGGCGGCGATCTTGTCGGCCTTGAGCGCCTGGGCCGCCTGGGCCTTCAGCATGTCGGACTGCAGGTCGGAGCCGAACGGGTCGGAACCGAGCATCTGCGCCATCTCGTCCAGGGTGAGCGGCTTGGTCGGCGGCGCCGAGGCGTTCTGGATGGCGGTGTAGGCGGTGAAGGCGCCTCCACCCACCAGGACCACGAGCGCGGCGCCCAGGATCAGCACGCGCTTGGAGGTCATGCCGCGCTTCGAACTCGGCTCGTCGGAGGTCTTCCCCCTGACCGCCCTGCGGTTCGAGCGGCGGGCGCGGGGCGCCGAGCGTTCCTGCAGTTGCTGTGATCCTGGACTCACGACCTATGAGCTTGCCGTGCGGAGGGGGGTGGTCCGCAACCGGAACGGCGGAGTTGGTCGGTGTCGGCCGACGTCCGGCCGGGCCCGCCGGGGTTCCTCGCGACCTAACCACCAGGCCACGAGCACTTTCCCGGCGAGAAAAGCTTGAAAGTGATTTTGCTCACATTTTACCGTACGGTGCCATGTAGCCCCTTATGGCGATCATGAAATTGCCCGAATCGTGGTCTGACCACCTCATTCAGGTACTGTTTGCCTTATGTCTGGGTTTTGTGACCCGGCAGATCCATCCGAGCCTTGGGAGAATGATTACCCGGTGGCAGGCATCCTCCTCGTCGAAGACGACCCCTCGGTCCGTACCGGGCTGGAGCTCGCGCTCACCCGGCAGGGCCACTCCGTCACCGCGTACGCCAGCGGCGAGGAGGCCCTTGAGCACATCAGGTCCCGACGCCCCGAGATCGCCATCCTGGACGTCATGCTGCCCGGCATCGACGGCGTCGAGGTGTGCCGCCGCATCCGCAAGCTCGACCAGCTGCCGGTGATCCTCCTCACCGCCAGGGGCGACGACCTCGACGTGGTCGTGGGGCTGGAGGCCGGGGCCGACGACTACGTGGTCAAGCCGGTCGAGCCCCGGGTGCTGGACGCCCGCATCCGCGCCGTCCTGCGCCGGATGGAGTCGGTCGCCTCCGACCGCATCACCTTTGGCGACCTGGTCATCGACCGGGGCGCGCTCAAGGTGGCGCTGGGCGGCCGCGAGGTCCACCTCACCCCCACGGAGCTGCGCCTCCTGCTCGAACTCGTCCGCCACCCCGGCCAGGTGCTCAACCGCAGATACCTGCTGCGGGCCGTCTGGGACCACACCCACGTCGCCGACTCCCGGCTGGTCGACGCCTGCGTCCAGCGGGTCCGCGCCAAGATCGAGGCGGTCCCCGCCGAGCCCGAGTTCATCCACACGGTACGGGGATTCGGCTACCGGTTCAGCCCGCCGTGAAGCGGATGTTCCCTCCCTCGACGCGGCGGATGTACACCGGCCTGCGCGGGCGCCTGGTGATCACCTTCACCCTGATCGCCGTCACCGCCTCCGCGGTCGTCGCGGTGATCGGCTACGAGTTCGTCAAGAACAGCATGATCAGGCGGGCCGAGCACGTGGCCGTGAGCGAGGTACGCGACATCCTGGAGGGCAGCAGGCTGCCCGTCGGCGCGCTCTGGCCGGGCGACAGCCCGCCGACCGACGAGGAGATCAGCGCGCTGCAGAGAAGCCTGCGCCCCCAGGGCGGCAGGGTGGTGGTCCGCTACGAGAACTACCCCTACCCCGACGGCGACTTCGGCCCCAAGGACGTCCCCGGCGACCTCGCCGCGAGGGCCACCCAGCGGCTGGTCGCCAAGCGCATGACCATCAACGGCGACATGTGGCTGCTCATCGGCACCCCCGTCTGGCGGATCGAGCCCATCCACACCGCCCAGCCCACCGGGATGACCGTCTTCGTGTTCGTCCCCCTCATCGAGGAGGAGCGGCTGCTGAGCGGCCTGCGGCAGCCACTAGCCGTCGCCGGCGTCGCCATGCTGATCATCGCGCTGTCCCTCGGCCTGGTGTCGGCCCGGCAGCTCCTGCTGCCGGTCAGGCGGCTCGGCTCGGCGGCCCGCGCGCTCGGCGCCGGCCACCTCGACACCCGCCTGCCCGTACACGGCCAGGACGAGCTGGCCGAGCTCACCGCCACGTTCAACGACACCGCCGCCGCCCTGGAGCGGAGCGTCGCCGAGCTGCGCGCGCTGGAGGCGATGTCCCGCCGCTTCGTCGCCGACGTCTCCCACGAGCTCAGGACCCCGCTCACCGCGATGACCGCGGTCACCGACATGCTCTCCGAGGAGGCCGACCGGCTGCCCCCCGAGCCCGCGGCGGCCGTACGGCTGGTGCTGCGCGAGATCGCGCGGCTGCGGACCCTGATCGAGCAGCTCATCGAGGCGAGCCGGTTCGACTCGGGGACGGCCACGCTGAACGTGGACACCGTGAACATCGTCGACGTGGTCTGCGACTGCCTGGAGATGCGCGGCTGGTCGGACCAGGTTCGGGTGAACGTCCCGGAGGGGCTGGCCTTCTCCGTCGATCCCCGGCGCTTCGACGTCATCGTGGCCAACCTGGTGGGCAACGCCCTGCGCCACGGTGAGCTCCCGGTGATGGTGACCGCCCGCAGCACCCCGAACGGCCTGGAGGTGAAGGTGCGCGACCACGGCAAGGGCATCCCGGCGAAGGACCTGCCCTTCGTGTTCAACCGTTTCTACAAGGCCGGCGCCCGGGGCGACGGCAGCGGGCTCGGCCTGTCCATCGCGCGGGCCAACGCCCAGCTGCACGGGGGCACGATCTCGGTCCGCGCGCAGCGGCCGGGCACCCTCTTCACGGTCTGGCTCCCCCCGGCATGAGGCGGCTCACCCACCCGTACGTTCCGGCCGCCCTCGTCAGGAGACGGCTCCACCCGCACGTCCTGGCGGCCCTCGCCGGGAGACGGCCCGCCGGCCCGGCCGTCCTCGGCACGAGACCACCCACCGGCCCGGACCTCCCCCGCGGGAGACGGCTCGCCGGCGCGGGGTGGTTCGCCTGCCTGATCAGCGCGGCCCTGGTGCTCTGCGGCTGCGGCATCTCCCCGACCGACGTCCAGGACTACGGCCGCCCGCCGGTGATCAGCTACAGCCCCACGTGGGTGACGGTCTATCTGCTCCGCGACAACCGGCTGGAGCCCGTCAAGGTCCCGGTGGTCTCCGACTCGGCCAAGAACATCATCGACACCCTGTTCCGGGCCGGCAAGCAGCCGCCGAAGGCGGGGCTGACCAGCGCGCTCAACGACTTCAGCCACTACGACACCAAGACGACCCGCTACTCGGACAACACCGACCAGCGCAACGAGCCGGACGACAACCTGGGTTACCGGCTGAATGTGATCATCACGGGTGAGGGCAAGGTCACCAAGGAGGCCCTCGCCCAGATCACCTGCACCATCCGGCAGAACAAGCAGGAGAGCATCTGGAGCGTCGAGGTCACCCGCCTCTTCCCCGGCACCCCGGAGACGATGGGGGACCGGGGCTGCTTCGAGTACCGCAATCTCGCGGCGCCCGGCGTGCGACTGCCCCCCTGAGGGTCCGTCCGTCCCGGTCCCGTCCCGACCGCCAGGACTACGGGGCCGTACGGGCTCCGGGGTCGTACGGGCGCGGCGGGAGACCCCTCCACCCCCGGACCGTGACCGCGGGCGGGTCCCGGCGGCCACCGCGGCGAGAGACCCGGAGAGGTCGAAGAGGCTCTAGAAAGGTCCGGAGAGGTCCGGAGCCGTGACGCGCGAAGCGCGGTCGCGGATGCCCGCAGGCACCCGCGACCGCGCTCCGGCGGTGGCGTCGAGACGCCCCGTCACATCGTGATGTCCTCCAGCATCTCGGTGACCAGCGCCGCGATCGGCGAGCGCTCCGAGCGGGTCAGGGTGACGTGCGCGAACAGCGGGTGGCCCTTGAGCTTCTCCACCACCGCCACGACGCCGTCATGGCGGCCCACCCGCAGGTTGTCGCGCTGGGCGATGTCGTGGGTGAGGACGACCCGGGAGTTGGCGCCGATCCGGCTCAGCACGGTGAGCAGCACCCCGCGCTCCAGCGACTGCGCCTCGTCCACGATGACGAAGGCGTCGTGCAGCGACCGGCCGCGGATGTGGGTGAGCGGGAGCACCTCCAGCATGCCCCGGTCCATGACCTCCTCGATCACCTCGGGCGTGGTGACCGCGCCCAGGGTGTCGTAGACCGCCTGTCCCCACGGGCCCATCTTCTCGTTCTCGGAACCGGGCAGGTAGCCCAGCTCCTGGCCGCCCACGGCGTACAGGGGACGGAAGACGATGACCTTGCGGTGCTGGCGGCGCTCCAGGACCGCCTCCAGGCCCGCGCAGAGGGCGAGCGCGGACTTTCCGGTGCCCGCCCGGCCGCCCAGCGAGACGATGCCGACCTCGGGGTCCATCAGCAGGTCGAGCGCGATCCGCTGCTCGGCGGAACGACCGTGCAGGCCGAACACCTCGCGGTCGCCGCGCACCAGCCGCACCGACTTGTCGGGCAGCACCCGGCCCAGCGCGGAGCCCCTGCTGGACAGCAGGCGCAGACCCGTGTGGGCGGGCAGGTCACGGGCGTCGTCCAGATCGGCCGTGCCGTGCTCGAAGAGGGTCTCGACGTCCTCGGAGGTCACCTGCAGCTCGTCCATGCCGGTCCAGCCGGACTCCACCACGAGCTCGGCGCGGTATTCGTCCGCGGCGAGCCCGATGGAGGCGGCCTTCACCCGCATCGGCAGATCCTTGGAGACCAGCACGACGTCCTTGCCCTCGGCGGCGAGGGTCTTCGCCACGGTCAGGATGCGGGTGTCGTTGTCGCCGAGCCTGAACCCGACGGGCAGGATGGACGGGTCACTGTGGTTGAGCTCGACCCGGATGGTGCCCTCGCCGATCGGCATGGGCTCGTCCAGTCGTCCGTGCGTCACCCGGAGTTCGTCGAGGGACCTTAGCGCCTTACGCGCGAAGTATCCGAGCTCTGGATGATGGCGTTTGCCCTCCAACTCGGTGATGACGACGATCGGGATGACGACCTCGTGCTCGGCGAAACGGCTCATCGCCGTTGGATCCGCCAGAAGCACCGAGGTGTCCAGGACGTACGTGCGCCGCTGCACTGCCGGCGACGTGGGTGAGGACGAAGGGTTTGCCACGCGTTCTCCCCCGGGCGCCATGGACGGCGCCCTGCCATGAGCTGGGATGCGGACCGGCCCCGGGCCCGCTCACGAGAACGTCGAGCAGGGACCGTTGACCGGCCCTCCTCAGCAGGTCGTGACGCAAAGGCGGGCCCTCTCCGGCGTAGGTGAGCTGTGCTCTCCTACTTCTTACGGTACGTCCTGAATGCCCGACTTCCAACTGCTTAAGAGTGACCGAAAGGGGTCGTTCATGTGGAGTTTCAGGAACCGTACCTGCGGTGTCGCGCGGCGTAGGAGCGGAGAGCCCGCAAGAAGTCGACCCTGCGGAAGTCAGGCCAGTAGGCCTCGCAGAAGTAGAATTCGGAGTGAGCGCTCTGCCAGAGCAGGAATCCGGAGAGCCGCTGCTCTCCCGAGGTCCGGATGACCAGATCCGGATCGGGCTGGCCGCGCGTGTAGAGATGCTCCGCGATGTGCTCGACATCGAGGACCTCGACGAGGTCCTCGATACTCGCGCCCTTGCTCGCGTGCTCCTGGAGAAGGGAGCGCACCGCATCAGCGATCTCACGCCTTCCTCCATACCCAACAGCAACGTTCACAATCAAACCGGGACGATGTGATGTCGCTTCTTTTGCGTTTTTGAGCACACGGGCCGTGTGATCGGGCAGAAGGTCGAGCGCTCCCATGGGCTTGATGTGCCACCCGTCGGCCACGAGCTCCTGGACCACGTCCTCGATGATCTTCATCAGGAGGTCCAGCTCGTCCTTGGAGCGGTTGATGTTGTCGCTCGACAGCAGCCACACGGTGACGACCTCGACGCCGGCCTCGCGGCACCAGCCGAGCAGCTC
Organism: Streptosporangium vulgare; assembly: GCF_042428775.1. Lineage (NCBI taxonomy): Bacteria > Bacillati > Actinomycetota > Actinomycetes > Streptosporangiales > Streptosporangiaceae > Streptosporangium > Streptosporangium vulgare. The sequence continues at coordinate 214,924 of NZ_JBHMBS010000010.1, forward strand.
CGAGATCTTGTCGGCGCCCTTGCGATGCCCGCGGCTCACGTCGTCGATGCCCATCGAGCGCGCCCAGCGCCGGTTGCCGTCGACGATCACGCCGACGTGCCGGGGAGCCATCTCCCTCTGACGGGACAGCTTCGCCTCAAGCCTGCGTTCGTACACCCGGTAGACGAGATCGCGCACGCCCATTGAAGCCCCTCCCCCAGCACCCGCCACGAATTGGCACTGACAGGCAATTATCGCCGCCCCGCGGACCTCTCCGCCCCCTCTACAGGGATCTGGCGGGCTTGCCCGGCTTATGGGACCCCAGGCAATCCTCGGCCTCCGCGACGAGTGCCTCCACGAAAACGCCCAGCTCAGAGGATGTCAGAATGGCGCGCATCCCCACCCCGCCGCCTCCCCAGGCCTCCAGGAAAGCTCTTCTGGTGAGCCGCCACTCGCCGCCGGGCCCCCGCAGCCCCGGGACCCAGACCGGGATGGTCCGCAGTTGGCAGCGGAGTTCGCCGCCGCCGACGACGCCGTTCCTGGCCCGGTAACGAAAGGCGAACAGTTCCGTGTCGTCGGGAAAGCGGTCGTCGGGGTCAGGCCACCGGGCCTCGTGGCCCGCGCGCGCCTCGGCGACCCCCCGCGCCAGCCGGGTGAGAACCCAGCCGCACCGCTCGCCCACCGTCCCGTACAGCGCGCCGTCGCGGTGCAGCTGCAGGGTGATCTCGTACGGCGTGCCGACACTGTCACGGCACGCCACCGGCGTAACGGTCAGATAAGAACCATCAAGACAACGCAGTCCCCCCACCTCAGAGAGGGTATCCCCGGCCCAGTCCGCCAAAACATGATCAACGCCATCCATGTCCCCGCCAGCCGGGCGGCTGGTGCCATTCGGTCCAGCCGTATCCGGATCGCCCGTCCTCGGCCTCGAACCGGCACAGGGCGCGCGGGAAGCGGGCGATCTCCCCGTCGGGGGACGTCATGGCGACCGGGGCGAAGGCGACCGGGACGACCGTCATCGGCAGGCCCGGCACCTCCAGCCGCGCTCCGGACGGGAAACCGCCCTCGCCGAACTCGCTCGCCGCGGTGAAGCCCTCCCGCTCCTCGGTCTCGCCGCCCGGCGGGACCGTGAAGCACGGCCAGGGCATCTCGAAGCCGACGTTGGCGCGCATGCCGTGGAAGAACGTGCCGTCGTCGAGCCGCCCCGAGCTCCACAGCCACGACAGCCGCCACCAGTCACGCTCCCCCCAGCTGTGGTCGCGCTCGCCGTACCCGGAGAAGGCGATCTCCTCGGCCCCGGCACCACCGGTCCCGCCGACCCGGATCGTCCCCGCGACCTCGCAGGGGATCTCGTAGCGGGACATGAAGCGGTAGGGGTACGGGTCGCCGCCGCTCCGCCACTCCAGGTCGAACGCGAGCGAGGTCGTCCCGGCGTCCCCGAGGTCCCCGTACGCCATGGCGGGGTCGTCCAGGACGGCCGCCGCCCCGGCGTCGAGGGTCACCCGGAAGGACCGCATGGGGGCCGTCACGTCGTGGACGGCCCGGAACCCCCCGCACCCCTCGCCGCGCACCGCGTGGACGCCGGGGCGCGTCCCGGCCCCGTACCGCTCGGGAGGGCCCGGGACGGACAGCGGGACGTGGTGGTCGGCGAGCAGCACCGTGGGCCGGTCCCTGCCGACCAGGCACGCCCAGTACCAGGCGCGGTTCCAGTTGGGATACAGGCCGAGCCGGACGTAACCGGCGAGCGAGCCGTCCTCGGCCGCGAAGTCGAGATAGACGGACTCGCTCCACAGCGGCTCGGGGCCCGCCGGGTGCGTCCCCTCGTCCTCGGGCCGCAGCGGCCATGTCGCGTGATCGACGAACTTTCCCACGGTCACTCCGATGCAGGCGTCCGGTCATGTATCGGCCCGTACCGACCGGCACATACCGACTGACGTGTATCGACCGGCATATACCGACATGTACCGGCATGTATCAGCTGGCACGTACCGACACGTATCGGCTGACGCGTACTGGCATGTGCCGATCGACATGTGTCGACCGGAACGTACTGGCACGTACTGGCCGACATGTACCGGCCGGTATCTACCGGTCGGCATGTGTCGGCCCAACCTAACCGACCGCGCCCCGGCCGGACAGAACCCTCAGGAGCTGCCGCCGCAACCGCCCCCACCCCCGCAACCGGAACCGGAGTCGGAGCCACCCCCGCCGTCGCCGCCCCCGCCGAAGAAGCCGTAGGAGGCGCCCGCCGAGGCGTCGGAGGAGCGGCGGCGGGAGGAGCCGCGGCGCAGCGCGGGAGGCGGTGGCGGGCCGTCCATGGACAGGATGGCCGCCAGCCGCCCCTCCTCCCACTGCTTCAGGCCGTGCAGGGCGACGCCCATGATGTTCAGCTCGTCGTGGTCGACATGACCCCCGGCGCGGGGCGGCAGGGACCTGTCCTCGCGGTGGCGCAGGCGGTAGTGGGCCAGCGCGGTCTTCCCCGCGCGGTTGGGGTGGGTGGGGTCGGCCCGGCCGGAACCGGGCGCGTCGATCAGCCCCAGGTCCCTCAGCCGCGCGATCAGCATGGTCACCGCGGCCCCCTGGGCCACCCTGTTCCTGACCACCCAGACCGGCACGCCGCCCCCCTGCCCCCGGAGGTGGTCGAGGACCTCGGTCTGCACCGGCTGGGTGAGCACGCCGACCTGGCCCGACACCTGCGTCAGCCGCCCGTCGCGCCGCGCCCTGACCACCCCTCCCCCGGTCAGCGAGGCCAGCGCGGTGTCGGCCACCCGGGACCGGCCGCCCGCGAGCAGCGCCAGCTCGTACGGCGTCAGCTCGGGCCCCTCGTAGACGCGCGAGGGACGCGCGGCCAGGCGCAGCGCGATCAGCACGGCCACCGCCAGGAGCGAGAGACCCACCACGACGACGATCTGTGCGGTCTGCATGACGGCCTCCGGGATGACGTCCCTGCGTGAGGTTGACTTACCCAGTGGACGAACGGGGAGGACCAGAAGTTTCAGCTATACCGGTTCCGGCACCCCTGACGTGGGGCGTCCGGCTCGGTCCCCCGGTTCGACGGCCTCCGGCCCCCCACACCCGGCTCGATGACAGCCGGTTCAGGTGACAGCCGGTTCAGTGGCCTCGGTTCGACGGCCCCGGCTCAACACACCCGGCCGGATGGCACCCGGTTCGGCATACCCGATCCGACACACCCGGCTCGGCGACATCCCGTTCGACGACACCCGGTTCGGCGCACTCCGTCCGGCATGCGGGGACTCAACGGCGTCTGCCGAAGAGCGACCACCGGCGGGGGGCGGGGCCGGGCTCGGGGGCGAGCCCGGGGCCGGGCTCCTCCGGCAGCCGTCCCGCCGCGCGGAGGCGGTCGGCGAAGTCGCGGGCGTCGGCGTGCGAGCCGCCCGGCGGCTTGGGACGCCCTCTCGCGTACGCGTCGAACTCCCCGGCGAAGCCGTCGCCGAGCAGCGCGGCCAGGTCGGGCCGCAGCCTGGCCACCGTCCTGCGCCGTTTGGAGATCAGGCCGGCCTCCTGGATCCGCAGCCGCTCCCGGTCGAAACCCCGCGGCGCCTCCTCCCCGGCCACCAGGGCCGCCACCAGGGCCGTCTGAGCCCTGGCCAGCGCCTCACGCGCCGCGCCCCCGGCCTCCGGCTCCCGGACGCCCTCCCGCCCCTGCCCGGCCCCCAGTGCCTCTCTCGCGGCTTCCCGCCCACGGGTGGCCTCTGGTACCTCCTCCGAGGCTTCTCGCCCTCTGCCGACCTCCAGGGCCCCTGGCGCTTCTCCCGCCGCCTTCCGCCCCTTGGCGGCCTCTCGAACCCCTTCGACGGCTTCCGGCCCCTCGTGGCCGCCCGTCTCCCGTACCCGGGCGGTGGCGCCCCCGGGCACCGTGTCGCGGGCCGTGTCACGGGCCGTGTCGTCAGACATGGGCCATCGCGCCGCGGATCCGGCCGAGCTCCCCCTCCAGGGCGCCGTCGCTGGGATAGTCGTCGTCCCATTCGAGCAGCACGCCGGGCGGATCGACCCGGGCGCACAGCTCGGAGAGGATGTCCAGCACGTCCTGCGGGACGTGGGCGGTGTGGGTGTCGTGCCACACCCCCTGGCGGGAGTGGCCTCCGGCGACGTGGACGTAGGCCAGCTCGGACAGCGGGAGACCGTCAAGCGCCGCGGTGGCCGACAGGCCCAGGTTGACCTGGTTCGTGTAGAGGTTCGCCACGTCGATCAGGAGCCCGACGCCGGTCATCTCCACCAGCTCGCCGAGGAAGGCGGCCTCGGTCATCTCGTCCTCCGGCCAGCCGAACAGGGCCGCGACGTTCTCCAGGGCCAGCGGTACGGGAAGCGCGTCCTGCGCCCGCCGCACGTTCTCGGCGACGACGGAGAGCGCGGCCCGGGTGCGCGGGACCGGTAGCAGGTGCCCGGCCTCCATCCCGCCCGCCCGTACGAAGGCGAGGTGCTCGCTGACCAGCGGCGCGTCCAGGGCGCGGACACAGTCGGCCAGGTGCGCCAGCCGCCGCGGGTCGGGAGGCTCGGCACCGCCGACGCCCAGACCGACACCGTGCGGGATCACCGGAACCCCTCGGGCGCGCAGCACCCGCAGCGACTCGGGGAGCCGGGCGGGGTGGACGTTCTCGGCGATGACCTCGACGAAGTCGACCCCGGGCAGCCGCTCCACGGTGAGGTCGATCTCCGGCCGCCAGCCGATGCCCACCCCCAGCGCCGGGAACTCAGCCGCCATCGAGGGCACCTCCGCCCAGACCCGCCCGCCGCCGGGCCACCGCTGCCTCTCCGGAGGTTCCGTGAGACCCGTGGGCCCCGTAAGACCCGTGGGCCACATGGGCTCCGGTGGCTGTGGCTACGGCCGCCCTCGCCGCCGGGACCGGGTGCAGCTCACCCACCGCAACCGCCACCGCCGCACCCTCCGCCGCAGCTGGACCCGCCACCGCCGTCGCTCGACCCGCCGCCGTCACCCGACCCGCCGGAGTCACCCCAGCCACCGGAGCCGAAATCACCGCCACCGCCGAACGAGAGGCCGTCACCGGAGCTCGAACCGCCGCCGCAGGCGCCCGAGGCGCAGCTGCTCGCGGTGTTCGCGGTCTGGCGCTGGAGCTCCTCCTCCAGGCCGGGCTCGTTGAGCTCGCCCAGGCCGTACAGGGCGACGGGAATGCCGACGGCGAAGGCCAGATCGGGCGCCAGAGGGCGGGCGCCCCGCACGTAGGTCCGGCGGGCGGAGGCGAGCGCCTCGTGACCGGCGTGGCTCAGGGCGTCGCGCAGGGCCCTCTTCTGCCGCGCGTAGACGGAGAAACCGCCGATCACCGAGAACATGCCCACCAGCAGCGCGAAGGTGCCGAGTCCCCCGGTGGCTCCCGCGATCAGGATGCCCGCCACGACGACCACCTCGATGATCGAGGCGATCTGGAGCCGGCTCAGCAGCGCCTGCGCGTGGTCGAGCGCGCCCTCGGGCACGAGCAGGCCGAGCCCCAGCAGCCGGTAGCGCAGGCCGTCGACGCTCTGTCCCTCGGCCACCGCGCGGCGCACCTCACCCACCGGAGCCGAGCCTCCGCGCTGGTGGAGCGACTCCATCACGGCGTACTCGATCGGGTCGGGAGACGGCTGTGCCCCGGCGACCAGGCTGGCCTGACCTCCTCGCGAGATCCGGATCGCCCCGGCCCTGGCCAGCAGGCCGAGCGCGGTGTTGATCACGCGGCGCGGCCCCCCGGAGAGATAGGCGAGCTCGTACGGGTTCGGCGGCCCGCCGTAGTGGCCGATCATGGCCGAGCGGACCCGGCGGTGCTCGCGGTGCAACGAGACGGCCGTGGAGAGGATGACCAGGCCGACGACGAGGGCGATGACGAACAGTGAGAGCTCCATGTCCGCCTCCTTGGGGGGAAAGGTGGGCCACGGGAGCGACGTCCCGTGTACCCAGGTAGACGCGCACAGCCTGGCAGAAGTTTCACCCGACTTCGACGGCGACCGGGTGAGATGTCGGTCACCAGGCGAAACGTGAGGTCACCGGCCTCGGCGCGACCGAGCCGGTGACCCCGGGCGCGCCTTTCCCCACCTGGGGTCCCGCACTCCGGGGTCCCGGCCGGGAGAAGGCCGGGAGAAGGCGCGGGACCCGGGCGGCACCGGCGCCCAGCCGATTCGGGCGCCCAGCGCGGTC